>NZ_SOBN01000001.1:4990000-5290000 GCF_004365705.1 Streptomyces sp. 846.5 | reverse complement strand
GGGCGGGTGGGCCGTCAGCTGCGGACGATGGAGAGCACGTCGTCGCGGACCTTCGCCATGGTGGCCTCGTCACGGGCCTCGACGTTCAGCCGGAGCAGCGGCTCGGTGTTCGAGGCGCGCAGGTTGAACCACCAGTCCTTGGTGGTGACGGTCATGCCGTCGAGCTCGTCGAAGGTCACCTCCGGCGTGGTGGCGTAGGCCTCGCGCACGGCGGCGGTGCTCGCGGCCTGGTCCTCGACGGTGCTGTTGATCTCGCCGGAGGCGGTGTAGCGGTCGTACTCCGCGACCAGCTTGGAGAGGGTGCCGTCCTGCGTGCCCAGCGCGGCGAGGACGTGCATGGCGGCGAGCATGCCGGTGTCGGCGCGCCAGAAGTCCCGGAAGTAGTAGTGCGCGGAGTGCTCGCCGCCGAAGACGGCGCCGGTACGGGCCATCTCCTGCTTGATGAACGAGTGGCCGACCCGGGTCCGGACGACCTTGCCGCCGTGCTCGCGGACGACCTCGGGGACGGTCCAGGAGGTGATCAGGTTGTGGATGATCGTCGGCTCCTCCTCACCGTCCGCCTTGGCCCGCGCCAGTTCGCGCACGGCGACCAGGGCAGTGATGGCGGAGGGCGAGACCGGCTCGCCGCGCTCGTCCACGACGAAGCAGCGGTCGGCGTCGCCGTCGAAGGCCAGACCGATGTCGGCGCCGACCTCGCGGACCTTGGCCTGCAGGTCGACCAGGTTCTTCGGGTCCAGCGGGTTGGCCTCGTGGTTGGGGAAGGTGCCGTCGAGCTCGAAGTACATCGGCACGATCTCCAGCGGGAGACCGCCGAGCACGGTGGGCACGGTGTGGCCGCCCATGCCGTTGCCGGCGTCGACGGCGACCTTCAGGCGGCGGATGCCACGCAGGTCGACCAGCCCGTTCAGGTGGTCCGCGTAGGGCTGGAGTTCATCCTGCTGGGTGATGGTCCCCGCGGTGGCGTCCGAGCCGGGGATGGTGACGGTGTCGTCCTCGGCGGTCCAGGACTCGACCAGTTCGCGGATCTCGACCAGGCCGGTGTCCTCGCCGACCGGGGAGGCGCCGGCCCGGCACATCTTGATGCCGTTGTACTGGGCCGGGTTGTGGCTCGCGGTGAACATGGAGCCGGGCAGGTCGAGCTTGCCGCTGGCGAAGTAGAGCTGGTCGGTCGAGCACAGGCCGATCTCGACGACGTCGGCCCCCTGGGCCGCGGCGCCCTCGGCGAAGGCGCGGGACAGCCCCGGGGAGGAGGGGCGCATGTCGTGTCCGGTGACGATCGCGTCCGCGCCGGTGACGAGGACGAAGGCGGCACCGAAGGCGCGAGCGAGCGGCACGTCCCACTGGTCGGGGACGACGCCTCGCACGTCGTACGCCTTCACGATCTGCTTCAGGTCACGCACTCGGAATCTCCGCCATTCTGGTCTGCGGTCACAGCTGGTAGGGGGAGATTACCCGGTGCTTGTTAAGGACGGGCTGTGAGCAGGCTACTGCTGGGGATCGGGCGACCGCAGCACCCGGAGATGGCCCCGGCGGCCGACCTCGGTGGGGTCGGCCGGACTGCCGCCGTCCTGGCGGCGCACCGGGGGCTTGGCGGCTTCGCGGACCGCGTTGGCCAGGGCCTCCAGATCGTCTCCGCTGGGCCGGATCGGCCCGGAGTCGACGGTCAGCCGTACCACGTCCCAGCCTCGGGGGGCGGTGAGCCGCTCGGAGTGCTCCGCGCAGAGGTCGTAGCAGTGCGGTTCGGCATAGGTGGCGAGCGGTCCGAGGACGGCTGTCGAGTCCGCGTAGACGTACGTCAGCGTCGCGACGGCGGGACGACCGCACGCGGTGCGCGAACAGCGACGTACAGGGCTCACGACGATGGACGGTACCTCACCGGGAGACCTGTCCGCGACGACTCGCCCCGTGTCGCCCGCAATCCGGCGTCGGGTCGCCGGAGTTCACGGCGACTTGGAGCCTCTAAGCTGCGGGGATGGACAGACCAGCAGGGGCAGGGTCGGGGCGTGGCCCTCGTCGGCGTGACCGGCACGGCCGGGGGCTGCGCGGGCCGCTCGCACCCCCGCAGGTGCCGCTGTCGCTCAGTCGCTCCGAGCTCTTCGACGACTATGTGCGCGAGTCGGTGGAGCGGCTGGAGCGGCGCTGGCCGCAGCTGACCGGGGTGGAGTTCGCGGTGCAGGACGTCCCGGCCCCGCTGCCCGGGGAACCGGAGGCCGACCTGGAGAACGTCCGTGCGGAGGACGTCCCGCTGGGCCGGCTGATTCCGGCCGGGCAGGGCCGGCCGGACCGGATCGTGGTGTTCCGGCGCCCGGTGGAGACCCGCGCCAAGGGGCGCGACGAGCGCGCCGCGCTGGTCCACGAGATCGTGGTGGAGCAGGTCGCCGAGCTGCTCGGGATGGATCCGGACGCGGTCGACCCCTCCCCCGACGACGACTGACGCACCCTCACCGGGCAACCGGGCAGAGCCCAGCGGCCCGACGACCTGTCAGCGCGTCAGGATCGAGTTGTCCTGCAGCGCGTGCGGGATCTGCACCGTGCTGCGGTCGTCGGTGAGCTGCTGGATGGTGAACGCCGGGACCGAACCACTCGTGTGAGTGATCATGCGCGCCGCATAGACGCTTCCTCCGGACACCGGCTCGACCGTCACCGCATAGGTCCCGTTGCCCGGCGCCTTGGGGGTGACCGAGACCGTGGTCCCCGCCGGGACGGAGACGGTGGTGCTGCTCGGGGTGGTGCCGGAGCCGATCGTGCCGACCTTCACCACGGCCGTCGTGTCCGTGGCCGTGAGCAGCAGCGTGGTGTCGTTGCCGGTGCTCCCGGCCGCGGTGGCCCGCTGCCCGATCGAGCCGCTGCCGGCCAGGTAGCCGGTGTCGGTCCCGTTCTTGCCGCCGCGCACCACCTGGATGCCGGCGACCACCGGAGTGGCCTGCTTGGGGTCGGTGGGAGTGAGCCGGAGCGCGGCCGGCTGGCCGCGGGTGATGTTCCCCAGGTCGACCGAGGTCACCATGCCCGCCTTGACGTGCACGGTCTCATGGCCGGCCGGCGTGATCCAGCCGCTCTGCGACGCGAGTTGCACCTTCAGGTCGGCGTCGGCCGTCCCGGGTGCGGCCACCACCAGGGTGGCGTCGGTGAGGTCGCCCGGCAGCCCGGCGACGACCTGGGTGCCGCCTGCCGTCGTGGCCGGGATCCAGTCGGCGCCCTTGGAGCCGCTGTCGGCGTGCAGCGCCGCCGCCACCCGGCCGCTGCGGACCAGTACGTGCACCGCCAGCGAGCTGTTGTCGTTGCCGGGGCCGATCAGGGTGGACAGCAGCAGCGAGGCGGTGTCGCCGGCCGGCACATTGATGTTGGAGGCCTGGGTGTTGTCCACCTCGCCGCTGGGGCCGAAGATCTGGATGTCCACGTCGGCGGCGGTGGCCTCGGCGTTGCTGAGCTCCAGGTAGTCGGTGCTGCCCTTGTTCGTGTCCGCCCCGGAGAACCAGAACTCGGTGCCGGGGGCGGTGCAGCCGGTGCCGGACAGGGTCGAGCCGACGCCGCTGGTCGTCTGCTGGACGGTGAAGCCGGGCGCGGTGGTCCCGTCGGAACCGGCCAGCAGGGCCGGGGCCTTGTCACCGCTGACGGCCTTGGCCGTGGTGCTGCCGCCGACCTGGCTCTGCTTGGCGAGCGCCTTGGAGCCGGTTCCGCCGGGGGTGAGGCTGCCGAGTGAGGCGCCGTTGGCGGCGGCCGCACCGCTGCCCGACGCGTTCGCGGTCGCGGCGGCGACGCCCGCCAGCGCGCCGGGGACGGCGAGGGTGTACCCGGTGCTGCCGCTGCCGCCCTGCACCGGCGGCGGGCAGATCAGCGTGGTGTGCTGAACCGCCGTCAGCACGGTGGCACCGGCGACCGCGGCCTGCCCGGTCGGCGGATGGACCTCGGCGATGCCGACGGCGAGGGCGAGCACGCCGACCGCCGCGAGCAGGGACTGGGTGGTACGGCTGATCATCACTCAGCTCCCGGCTTCGTCGTTGGAGTGGCGGACCGGCTGCTGGGCCTGCAGCCACGGATCGTCCGGCGGCAGCGAACCGTAGGCGCCGGTGGCCGTGTCGTGCGGCGCCCCGGCCTGGCCGGGAACCGCCGCCGGAGCCGCGCCGCCGTTCCAGTCGTAGCCGTGCGGGGCCGGGGCCGGCGGCTGCTGTGCGTACTGGGGGTCGGCGTACGGCTGCGACTGGACCGGGTAGCCCTGCTCGTCGTAGTACGGCTGCGGCGGCAGCGGCGGCTGCTCCGGATAGGCCGGGTACGGCTGGGCCTGGTAGGCGGCGTCTTGATATGCAGGGTCCTGATAGGCCGGGTCCTGGTACCCGGCGTCCTGATATCCAGGGCCCTGATACGCGGGGTCCGGGTAGTCGCTGGCCGGGTAGCCCTGGGCATAGCCGGGGTCCTGGTAGGCCGGATCCTGGTACGCCGCCGGGTCCTGGTACTGCTGCCCGGGATAGGCCGCGTACACCGGCTGTTCCTGGGCCGGCTGCTCCTGCACCGCCGGCTCCTGGAAGCCCGGCGCCGCGGCAGGGTCCGCTGCGGGGGCGTCCGTCCCCGGGTCGTCGGCGGCCAGGCGGCGGGCCCGGCGCGATCCGGGCAGCGGCGCCTCCGCGGCCGCCTGCTGGTCCACGTCGCCCTCGTCCGGCAGGTCGTCGTCGTTGTGGTCGCGCCGTCCCGGCAGGGCCAGCACCAGCACCACCAGGGCCAGGAAGCACTGCCCGGCGATCCAGCCCAGGTGCATCGGGCTCTCGTGGTAGCTGACCGCCAGCTTGCCGCCGGCCGCCGGCAGCTGGAAGCCCTGCGCCCAGCCGTCCACGGTGACCGGGGTCAGCGCTGTGCCGTCCACGGTGGCCCGCCAGGCGGGGTCGGCCGCGTCCGCGATCCGCAGCACCCGGCCCTCGGCCCCGGCCGGGATGGTCGCGTTCACCGAGACGGCGCCCGCGGGGACGGCCGTGTCGGCGGCCCCGGGCGTCTGGATGACGGCCCTGGCCACATTGGCGGTGATCCGCCAGATGCTGGAGCTCTGCTGCTGGTTCACCCGGGTCAGGCCCGCGGTGGCGTTCAGGGTGTCGTTGACCTGGGTGCTTACCGGCGCCTGCACCAGCACGTACTGGATGGCGTACTCGGCCAGCGCGTGGGCCTGGTCGCCGCCGGCTCCGGCGACCAGATTGGCGACCAGGGCGTTGAGGTTGCTGGAGGGCCCGGCCGCGACGGAGGTCTCGGCGCTGCCGATGGTCGGCCCGGCGCCGCGCGCCAGCGAGTAGCTGACGACCCCTCCGGAGTTGCTGGTGCTGAGGACCAGGGTGCGGACCTGGTCGACGGTGTTGGCCTGCTCGGCGATGAAGGCCGGGACCAGCTGGCCGTTGCCGCGCTGCAGCGGTCCGCCGGCTCCGTGGATCAGCCACCAGCCGGCGGCCGCGACCGGCGCGAGCCCGGCGGTGACCAGCACCAGCGCCGCGACCGGCTGGCGCCAGCCGAAGTCGATGCCGGCGACCCGGGCGCGGGCGCCGTCGGCGCCGATGGCGGCGGCGGACAGCAGGGCGATGCCGGCGATCAGGGTGGCGGGTCCGGCCCAGGCGGAGACGGCCTGCGCCCCCGGTCCGGGGACGACCTTGCTGGTGCCGACGATGACGGCGCCGAGGATGGCGACCGAGGCGGCGCCCCAGGCGACGGCCACCGCGCGGCGGCGGTCGGCGCGGAGCAGGGCGGCAAGGGCGGCCAGCACGATGCCGACGACCAGGATGCCGGGGACCGTCCCGCTGCCTCCGGGGTCGAGCAGCAGCAGTCCGGTGGGGCTCGCGGTGGCGCCGACCGCGCCGGGGATGCCGGCTTCGAGCAGCAGTCGGGCGGGGTGCGTCAGCAGCGCCAGCGACCAGGGCGCGAGCACCAGCAGCGGGGTGGCGACGATGGCCAGGCAGCGCGGGCCGAGGCTGCGCAGCACCTCCGGGCCCTGTCCGAAGGCCCCGCCGCGCAGGAAGGCGGCGAGCAGCGCGCCGGCGGCGAGCAGCAGGCCGAGCAGCCAGGCGAGCGGCACGAAGGCGGTGGTGAGGGTGAGCAGCAGGGCGGCGACCCAGGCGCTGCGCCAGCCGGGGCGTCCGCCCTTGGCCGCGGTCTCGCGGCGGATGCCGAGGCCGACGGCGACGGCCGCGGCGCGGGCCAGCGGCGGCAGCAGCATGGCGAGCACCGCGGTTCCGAGCCGGCCCTGCGCCAGGGCTCCGGTGGCCGCAGGCAGCAGCGCGTAACCCGCGCTGGCCCAGGCCCGGACCAGCCGGGAGTCGATCAGCGGCCGGGAGACCAGGTAGGCGGAGACCCCGGAGAGCGGCACGGTGAGCAGGAGCAGCAGGGTGACGGCGAGTCCGGGACTGCCCAGCGTGATGGTCGACAGAGCGGCCAGCACCCCGAGGTAGGGCGGCGCTCCGCCGGACGAGCCGACGCCGGTGGCCTGCCAGGAGGCGGCGTACTGCCGCCAGAGGTCCATGGCGCCGCCCGGGGTGGGCAGCAGCGCGCCCCCGTAGAGGGTGCCGCTGCCGAGCAGGCCGCGGCAGGCGATCAGGGTGAGCACCAGCAGCCCGGCGAAGAGCACCGGGGCGGGCTTGCGGGCGATCCGCTTGAGCCGGGCGAACTGCTCGATCTCCAGGAACTCGGAGTCGTCGTCGACCGGGCCCGACTCGACCGAGCCGTGCCGGCTGGACTGGGCCTCGTTGCCGGTCCTCCCGGCGAACTCGGCGACCAGGTTCTCCACCGCGGCCCGGGTGGTGGCGCCGGGCGCGGGGAACAGGCTCCGGTCGTCCAGCGCGTCCGGCTGGCGGGTCCTGCCCCGGCGGACCCGGCCGCCGAGGATCCGGCCGAACCGCAGCAGCACGTTGGCCAGGCCGGCGAACTCGTCCACGGCCTGGCCCGGCGTCTTGCCGAGGAGGTAGCCGAGGGCGCGCAGCACGGTGCTGAGGGTGATCCGCAGCAGCAGGTACGGCAGCAGCGCGGTACGGGAGTTGACGAGCAGGGTGTAGACGGCGCCGGACTTGTCGATCCGGTGCGGGCGGTCGGAGCGGGCGCAGTCGATCGGGCGGCGCTCACGGCTGGCGGCCTCGGCGTGCCGCAGCACCGCGTCGGGGGCGACCACGGTGCGGTGGCCTGCCGCGGCCACCCGCCAGCAGAGGTCGACGTCGTCGCGCATCAGCGGCAGCGCCGGGTCGAACCCGCCGAGCTCCTCGAAGACGTCGCGGCGGATCAGCATGCCGGCGCTGGAGACCGAGAGCACCGGGCGGACCTGGTCGCGCTGGCCCTGGTCCTGCTCGCGCCGGTCCAGGCCGGTCCAGCGGCGGCCGCTGCGGGCGATGCTGACGCCGACCTCCAGCAGCTGCCTGCGGTCGTACCAGCTGCGCAGTTTGGGGCCGACCACGGCGGCGCTGGGGGTGGTCTCGGCGACCTGGAGCAGTTTGAGCAGGGCGTCCGGTCGGGGCTCGCAGTCGTCGTGGAGCAGCCACAGCCATTCCACCGGCTCGACCGAGGTGCCCGCGCCGAACTGCTCGTCGGCGAGCTCGTCGTGGTGCCCCAGCGGGTCGCCGAACTGGTCGTGCGCCGCGCCGCCGACGGGGTCGTAGCCGCTGGCGGAGATGGCGTAGGGCAGGTCGTGCGGGCGCAGCGGGGTGGTGGCGCGCACGGTCTCGTTGACGGCGGTGCCGAACCCGGTGCGACGTCCGAACTGCTGCACGGCGTCCGGGCCGAGGGCGTCGGTGAGCAGCTGCAGCGACTGGTCCGCGGAGCCGGTGTCGGCCGCGAGGACGCGCTGGACCTGGCGCTCCTGGCCGAGCAGTCCGTTCAGTGCCTGCGGCAGCCAGCGGGCGCCGTCGTGGCTGACCAGGACGGCGGTGACCAGATGCCTCGGGTAGGCGGGCGGCCGCTGGGGAGCGGGTTGGCCGTAGGGACTCGTCGCTGTGGCAGTCATCGCGGTGGGTGGCCCCGGTTCGCTGAGTGGCTGAGTGCTGGGTGAGCGCCCCACACTAACGGTTGCGACTGAGGGCGTTGAGTGCCGGTGTGGAAATAGCAGCGGCAGGGGTTCCGGATGCGTACCCGGACCCGGACGCGGCAGAGCCCCGCCGGCCACCGGAAACCCGGGGCGGTCGGCGGGGCTCTGCCGCGTCGTGAAATCAGAGTCGTGGATCAGAGAGGGATGTCAGACCACGGCCTTCTTGAGGCGGCGCCGCTCCCTCTCGGAGAGGCCGCCCCAGATGCCGAACCGCTCGTCGTTGGCCAGTGCGTACTCCAGGCATTCGGAGCGGACCTCGCAGGCGAGGCACACCTTCTTGGCCTCCCTGGTCGATCCCCCCTTCTCCGGGAAGAACGACTCAGGATCGGTCTGGGCGCACAAGGCGCGTTCCTGCCAGCCAAGCTCTTCCTCACCGGCGTCCTCGTCGGCGATCATCAACTCAAAGAGCTCGCTCATCAGCGCGCCTCCTGCCCCTCTTCAGCGTGCGTCCCCGTGGTGCGGTCGTTGCTTTTGCGACTGAACGACACGAGTGAAATTACAAGTGCGCAACTCTGGCCCAGTCAAGCCATGCTCTGGTATTGGGTCCGGGATTCACTCCCTGGAACCAAGCCGCCACCATAAGTGTGCATAACCGGGCATACCGGATTGCTCGCCATTCGCGTTTCACGCAGCCCCGCAGAGTGGAGGACGAGAGTCGCGAAGAACCCGGTTGCACAACAGCAGCCCCAGGAGGCAGTGCCGAAACACGGGTGTTGAGGCGCTCGTTCCCGGCGATCTTGAGTGGCAAACCCGAGAGCTGATTTATCCCCCGATCGGGTGATGTCCGCCACTGGCCGGGGAGTCAGGTTTGACAGCGGGCACCAGAAGGGGATGTTCTTGTGCCTATGTCAGAGCAGCGCGCCCACTCCGAGAGCCTCGTCACCGAGCTCCGCCGTGCCGCCAGCGCGCTCTGTTGCCGCTGCAGCTAGGGCCTGACCTCGCGGTCCGGCCCTGTGGTCGTTCCCGGCGCCGCTTCTCCTCGGCTCCGCGCGCGGCCCCATCGGGAAACACCCTCCCCAGCCGCAGCGCCAGCAAGGACACCAGCACTCCATGGCTTCGTCCCCACCCTCATCACCGCTCTCCCGCGCCGGCTCACCCTGGGCCGACGGTCTCAGCGACGTCAGCATCGCCGGCGACCCGCTCGCCTGGCCCCACCTCGCGCCCGAACCCGTCCCCCACCCGGTCAGCATCGGCGACTTCGCCGCCCTGGCCCGACGGGTCGCCGCAGACCGGGCCCGCTGGCAGCCGCTGGTCCGCTACGACGCGCTGACCCGCTGGTACGCACAGCTGGAGACCGGGCCCGGATACGAGGTCTGGCTGCTCAGCTGGCTGCCCGGGCAGGGCAGCGGGCGCCACGACCACGGCCGCTCGTCCGGCGTGCTGACCGTGCTGGAGGGCGAGCTGACGGAGCGTTCGCTCACCGGCGCGGGGCAGTCCGAGCGGCTGCTGACCGGGGGCGCGCAGCGGGTCTTCGCCCCCGGCTACCTGCACGAGGTGGTCAACACCTCGCTGGAGCCGGCCGTGACCCTGCATGTCTACTTCCCCGGGCTCACCGAAATGACCCCGTACGGATCGGGCTGGGGCCGGGAGCAGTCGCAGCTCGGAGCGGAGCAGGCTGCGGCGTCGGCCACGGCACCGGCCGAGGCACTGCCGGAGCACTGAGCGCGGCGACCCGGTCCGCCGTCCGGGCCAGCGCGCGCAGCGCGGCGCCCGCGAGCACCACGCACAGGGCGCCCGCGTACGCCTGCTGCTGCAGCTCACGGCCCAGCACGATCATCACCTCGGCCGCCGCCGGCAGGGCCAGCCACTCCCAGTCGCCGTCCAGCGCGACCAGGCCCACCACCAGCAGCCCGTACCAGGGGTAGCCGGGAGCCGCGAGGAACAGCGCGGTGCCGGTGACCGTCAGCGCCCCGCGCCACGGCCGGGCCGGGTCGCCGTAGCGCAGCACCAGCAGCACGGCGGCGAGCAGGACGGCCGCGACCAGCACGGGAAGGTCCTGTTGCGGCAGTCCCAGCAGGTTCAGCAGGCCGAACCGGGTGCCCTGGTCGTAGCCCTCCTCCTTGAGGTAGCCGGGCAGGTAGCCGAGCACGGCCGGGCCCGAGGCCAGCACATAGGGCAGATAGCAGAGCAGGAAGGTCAGCCCGGCGACGACCGGCACCAGCGTGTCGCGCCAGGAGGGCCGCCGGCGCAGGACCCCGGCCAGCGCCCCGGGAAGCACCAGGACCGGGATCAGCTTGGTCGCCACGGCCGCCCCGAGCAGGACCCCGGCCGCAGTTCTCCGCGGATGGGCCGCCGCGGCGAGTCCGCAGACGGCCAGCAGCACGCCCAGGGTGTCCACATGCGCGTCGTTGACCGCCCATATCGCCACTCCTGGGCACCAGGCCCAGAGCGCCGCCCGGTGCAGCGGCAGCCGGTTGCGGCGCAGCACCAGCAGCAGCGCGACGGAGGTGGCCACCGCCAGCGCCGCTCCCCCGACCTGCGCGGTCCGCACTCCGTGGCCGCCGGTGAGCCGGCCGGCCTCGTACAGGCCGAGGAACCAGACCTCGGCGACCGGCGGGTAGATGGTGTGCACGGTGGGCCGGTTCAGATGGGTGCAGACCGGACCGGACCGGTGCAGGTCCCAGCCCTGGCAGGAGCTGCCGACCGGGAAGAGCGCGGGGTCGGCGGCCCGGAGCGGGGCCAGGGCCGGGTCGGTCGGCGCATAGGTGTACGGCGAAATCCCGGCCGCCTGGACATGGCCGTCCCAGAGGTAGCGGTAGGCGTCGTCGCTGGTCCGGGGTGGTGCGAGCAGTCCGGTGAGGGCCACGGCGACGGCCCCGACCAGCACCAGCGCCGCCGTGTGCCGTGGCGGTACCCGGCGCAGCAGGAACACCGCGAGCGCGAACAGCGCCCCGTCCACGACGTACAGACGGTGCAGCGCGCCGAGGTGCCAGAGGGTGACGCCGCTGGTGAACGTCCTGGCCAGAGCAGCGGTCAGAGCGGCCAGCACGGCGGCGCAGAGCCAGGTCCGGACGGCGCCGGCGGTCCCGGAGGTCCTGGAGGCGCCGGAGCTGCTGGTCCGGGGCGTGCTCATCGTCGCTCCAGGGCGAGGAAGCTGCGACCGCCGGAGGCCCAGGAGTCGGCGAGGGCGAACCGGCCCACCGCCTCGCGCATGGTCGCGGCGGCGCCGAGGCGGGCCCAGCGGAAGGTCGGCCCGCGGCGGCCCGCGCCGTCCTCGACCGCCACCGTGATCCGCTCCTCCAGTTCCTCCGGCTCCACCTCGACCAGCAGGTGTCCGGAGGGTCCGAGCAGGTCGGCGGCCCGGGCCAGCAGCGCGCCGGGATCGCCGCCGATGCCGAGGTTGCCGTCCGCGAGCAGGGCGGTGCCCCAGCGGCCCTCTCCCGGCAGCGGGTCGAACACCGAGCGGCAGAGCGCGCTTCCGCCCAGGCCCCGGGTGCGGATGACGGCGGCGCGGGTGATGTCGACGCCGAGCGCGGGCAGCCCGTGCGCCTGGAGCTCGGCGACCAGGCGGCCCGGGCCGCAGCCCAGGTCGATCGCCGGGAGGCCGCGGTACAGGCAGCGGTGAAGCAGGGTCCGGTCGGCGGCGTCCGGGGCGGCACACCAGCGGGCCACGTCCAGCGGGTAGCGGTGCCCGTCGGTACGACGCAGCCAGAGCGGGCCGTGGCCGCGCCGGATCGCCTCGGCGAAGGGGTCCGCGGACCAGGGCGCGGGAGTGGGAGGCGGGTGCGCGGCTGGGGTCGGTGTCGGGGTCGGAGCGGCGGTGGTCGTCGGGGTCACCTGGCCGAACCTCCCGCGGACAGGACGGTCCTGGACATGGCGGTCGTGGAGATCGGCGTCGGCGACAGGAGGGTCCGCGACACCATGCGCCAGGTTTCGGCGAAGCGGGTGTGCGGGGCGAGCTCGGCGACCTCGGCGGCCTCGGCGACGGTGTCGACGTCGGTCAGCGCCGGGAGCGCGGCGACGCTCAGGCCGGCCGCGGCCAGCCGGCCGCGCAGCACGGCTCCGGTGGTCGACGTGGACATCGGGACGCCCAGCAGCAGTTGCCGGGCCAGCTCGGCGCTGGGGCGGGCCAGCCCCAGGGTCCAGAAGCCGCCGTCCACTGCCGGGCCGAACCAGGCGTCGACCCCGGTCCTGCCCGCCGGCGAGAGCGCCTCGGCCAGCATGCGGGCGCTCAGCTGCGGGGTGTCCATCCCGACCAGCAGCGCGGGCGTCTTGTTCCCTGCTGTCCTGTTGCCGGCCGTGTCGCCCGCCACCGCCGCGAACGCCTGCGCCAGCCGTACGTCCAGGCCGCCGCCGGCCTGCGGGAGCACCTCCCAGCCCGGGGGGAGCCAGCGCCCCGGCGCGCCTTCCAGCACCAGGACCCGCCGCCCGGCCGGCACCCGGCCCAGCGTCTCCAGGGTGTCCGCGAGCGCGGCCTCCGCCAGGGCGGCGGCCTGCTCGGGGGTGCAGGCCGGGGTGAGCCTGGTCTTCACCCTGCCCGGGACCGGGGACTTGGCCAGCACCATCAGCGTCGGCGCGGGGGCCGCGAGCATGGCGCCCATGTCGTGGATCGCCTGCCTGGTGCCGCGCAGGGTACCGGTGACCTTGGAGCGGCCCGCCCTGGGGAGGTAGGCCACCTCCCGCTCGACGATCCGCATCCCGGCCGCGTCGGCCGCGAGGACCATCTCCAGCGGGTAGCCGGACCGGCGGTCGCCCAGTCCGAGGTCCAGCAGGCGTCGGCGGCGGGCGACGCGCATCGGGCCGAGGTCGTGCAGCTCCGCGTGGGTGCGGGCCCGCAGCCGCCGCGCGAGCTCCGCGTTGGCCAGCCGGGCGTGCAGCGGCCACGCTCCGCGCACGGTGGGCCGGCGGCGCCCCAGCACCAGATCCGCTGTTCCGTCACGGACGAGGCCGAGCAGGGACGGGAGCTCGGCGGGGTCGAGTGAGGCGTCGCAGTCGCAGAAGCAGACGTACTCCGCGGTCGCGGCGAGCAGCCCCGTATGGCAGGCGGCGCCGAAGCCGCGCCGCGGCTCGGAGACCACCAGGGCGCCGAGGCTGCGAGCGAGTTCCGCGGAACCGTCGGTCGAACCGTTGTCGACGACGATCGCGCGGAATCCCGGCGGCATGCGTTCGAGGACCCAGGGCAGGGCCTCCGCCTCGTCGAGACAGGGCAGCACCACGTCTGCCTGGAAGGGCTGAGGAGGTTTGGTCATGGCGGACACGGTAGGAGCGACAAGGGGGACAAATGCCTCAATGGATCCTTACGGAAGTCCTACGCCGTCTGTCCATACCCCGTACGCGCAGCCCAGAGCCTTCTACGCTCTAGCCTGTGCCCCCATCCCGCATTCTGGTCGTCGACGACGACCCCACCATCGCCGAGGTCGTCACCCGCTATCTGCACCACGCCGGCTATGCCGTCGAACGTGCGGCCGACGGCGCTGCTGCGCTGGCGCAGGCCGCGGCCGTCCGACCGGACCTGGTCGTACTGGACCTGATGCTGCCCGAGATCGACGGTCTCGAGGTCTGCCGACGGCTGCGCGCCGACCCCGCGGCGCGCGGAGTGCCGATCGTCATGCTGACCGCCAAGGGCGAGGAGCAGGACCGGATCAACGGACTGGAGCTGGGCGCGGACGACTACGTCACCAAGCCCTTCTCGCCGCGCGAGCTGGTGCTGCGGATCCAGTCGGTGCTGCGGCGCAGCGCCGCGTCCGGCGCGGCCGCGGCAGCCGGGGCGCCCGGATCCGAGGGCGCGGCCGGAACGGAGTCGACCGCCCCGGTACAGGCCGGGGACCTGGTGCTGGACCCGTCCGCGCGGCGCGCCCACCGGGCCGGCCGGGAGCTGACGCTCACGCTGCGGGAGTTCGACCTGCTGGCCTTCCTGGTGCAGCACCCCGGTACGGCCTTCGGGCGTGAGGAGCTGATGAACAAGGTGTGGGGCTGGGACTTCGGCGACATGTCGACGGTGACGGTGCATGTACGCAGGCTGCGTGAGAAGGTCGAGGACGATCCGGCCGCGCCGCAGCTGATCACCACGGTGTGGGGCGTCGGGTACCGCTTCGACCCGGTCGAGGAGGCAGCGGCATGAACGACTACGTGTTGATGGCCTGTTACGCCGCGCTGGGCGCGGCCTCGGCCGGACTGCTGGGATGGCCGGCCGTGGTGCTGCTGCGGCGGCGCTCGCTGGCGCTGTCGCTGTTCACCGTCGCGCTGGTGACCGCGGCCTCGCTGACCGCGAGCACCGTGGCGGTCGCCCAGGCGATGCTGCTGATGCGGCAGGACTACTTCGTCGTGATAACCATCCTGGGCATGGGCTGCGTGGTCTCGCTGATCGTCGCGGCGTTCCTCAGCCGGCAGGTGGTCTCCGGCAGCCGGGCGCTGACCCGCGCCGCCCGCACGGTCGGCAGCGACGAGGGCTTCACCGCCCCGGCCGCTCCGTTGAACTCGGAGCTGTCGGCGCTGAGCTCGGAGTTGCAGGCGACCAGTGCCCGGCTGGCCGAGTCCCGGCAGCGGGAGCGGGCGCTGGAGCACTCACGGCGCGAGCTGATCGCCTGGATCTCGCACGACCTGCGGACGCCGCTGGCCGGGCTCCGGGCCATGGCCGAGGCGCTGGAGGACGGGGTCGCGGACGACCCGGGCCGGTACCACTCGCGGATGCGGATCGAGGTGGACCGGCTCACCGGCATGGTCGACGACCTGTTCGAGCTGTCCCGGATCCAGGCCGGGGCGCTGACCCTCAGCCTCTCCCGGGTGTCCGTCTACGACCTGGTGGGCGACGCCATAGCCGGGGCGTACCCGCTGGCGCAGGAGCGCGGCGTCCATCTGGTCGGCGGGCATGTCGCGCCGGCGCCGGTCGAGGTGGACAGCCGGGAGATCACCCGGGTGCTGGGCAACCTGCTGTTCAACGCCATCCGCTCGACCCCGGCGGACGGGACGGTCGCGGTGGCCGCACGGCGGGACGAGAGCGAGGTCGTGGTGTCCGTCACGGACGGCTGCGGCGGCATCGACGAGCAGGACCTCGCCCGGGTCTTCGAGACCGGATGGCGCGGCGGCAGCGCCAGGACGCCGCGGGCGCCCTGGGGTGCGACGGTGCAGGGCGGAGCCGTGCAGCACCACGGCGACACCGGGGCCGGGCTGGGGCTGGCGATCGTCCGGGGCATCGTGGAGGCGCACGCCGGCAGGGCGTCGGTGCACAACGTCATGGGCGGCTGTTGTTTCGAGATCGCGCTGCCGGCCGGCGGGTGAGCCCCGCCGGCCGGCGCGCCGTTGCGACTGCCCCGATCAGGCTCTGAGCGGGGCGGTCGCGAACTCCTTCATGCCGACGGCGAAGGAGATCTGCGGCTGCCAGTCCAGCTCCTCGCGGAGCCGGCGCGAGTCCGCGGTGATGTGCCGGACGTCGCCGAGGCGGTACCGGCCGGTGACGAGGGGAGCCGGGCCGTCGGCGGCGTCGGCCAGGGCTTCGGCCATGTCGGCGATGGTGTGGACGGTGCCGCTGCCGACGTTGTAGGTGCGGAAGTGGCCCGAGGGGCGGTCGGGCAGATCGGTCAGGGCTGCCAGGTTGGCTGACGCCACGTCGGCGACATGGACGAAGTCCCGGCGCTGGGCGCCGTCCTCGAAGACCTGCGGGGCCTCGCCGCGGGCCAGGGCGGAGCGGAAGATCGAGGCCACCCCGGCGTAGGGGGTGTCCCGCGGCATGTTTGGGCCGTAGACGTTGTGGTAGCGCAGGGCGATCACCCTGCCGCCGGTGGCGCGGGCCCAGGCGGAGGCCAGGTGCTCCTGGGCGAGCTTGGTGGCGGCGTAGACGTTGCGGGGGTCGGGGGCCGCGGTCTCGTCCACGAGATGCGAGGTCAGCGCAGCGCCGCAGTGCGGGCACGGGGGTTCGAAGCGGCCGGCGTCGAGGTCGGCCGGGCGGCGGGGGCCCGGGGCGACGTCCCCGTGCTCCGGGCAGCGGTAGCGGCCCTCGCCGTAGACGACCATGGAGCCGGCCAGGGCGAGCTGCGAGATGTCCGCCCGGGCCATGGCGGCGAGCAGGACGGCGGTGCCCAGGTCGTTGCAGCCGGCGTAGTCGGGAGCGTCGTCGAAGTCCAGCCCGAGGCCGACCATGGCGGCCTGGTGGCAGACGGCTGACACTCCGTCGAGGGCCGCGTCCACCGTGGCCGCGTCGCGGACGTCGCCGCGGACGAACTCGACGCCGTCGGGGAAGGGCGGCGGTTTCCGGGTCGGGTGGACCGCGGGAAGGAGGGCGTCGAGGACGCGTACGGAGTGGCCGGCCGAGGTGAGCGCGGTGGCGACGGCCGAGCCGATGAAACCGGCACCGCCGGTGAGAAGGACATCCATGCCGGCGACGCTAGGCGGCGGCCGCGCGCCGCGGGGCGCGCGGCGGGGCCACGTAAGGAGATCGTCAGAGGTACCTGCGAGGATGGACGCCATGCGCATTGTGGTGTTGGCCGGAGGAATCGGGGGCGCGCGCTTTCTGCGCGGGCTGAAGCGGGCGGTCGACGGAGGGGAGATCACCGTTGTCGGCAACACCGGCGACGACATCCATCTGTTCGGGCTGAAGGTGTGCCCCGACCTGGACACCGTGATGTACACCCTCGGCGGCGGCATCCACGAGGAGCAGGGCTGGGGCCGGGCCGAGGAGTCCTTCTCCATCAAGGCGGAGATGAAGGCGTACGGGGTCGGTCCGGAGTGGTTCGGGCTCGGCGACAAGGACTTCGCCACGCATATCGTGCGGACCCAGATGCTGGCCGCCGGGTACCCGCTGAGCGCGGTCACCGAGGCGCTGTGCGACCGGTGGCAGCCGGGCGTGCGGCTGATCCCGATGTCGGACGACCGGGTGGAGACGCATGTGCTGACCGAGATCGACGGGGAGCGCAAGGCGGTGCACTTCCAGGAGTACTGGGTGAGGCACCATGCCACCGTGCCCGCCTTCGCGATCATCCCGGTCGGCGCGGAGACCGCCGAGCCGGCGCCGGGGGTGCTGGAGGCGATCGCCGAGGCGGACGTGATACTGCTGCCGCCATCGAACCCGGTGGTGAGCGTGGGGACGATCCTCGCGGTACCCGGGATCCGGCAGGCCGTGGTCGCGGCGCAGGCCCCGGTGATCGGGCTCTCGCCGATCATCGGCGGGGCGCCGGTGCGCGGGATGGCCGACAAGGTGCTGGAGGCCGTGGGGGTGGAGACCTCGGCCGCGGCGGTGGCCAAGCACTACGGCGGTGATCTCTTGGACGGCTGGCTGGTGGACGAGTCGGATGCCGGGGCGGTGGCGGAGGTCGAGGCCGCCGGGATCCCGTGCCGGGCGGTACCGCTGTGGATGACGGACGTGGACGCGAGCGCGGCCATGGCGCGGGAGGCACTGGCGTTCGCGGAGGCGGTGCGGGACCGGTGACGGCGCTGCAGGTGTGGGCGGTACCGGGACTGCCGGAGATCGCGGCCGGGGACGACCTCGGCGAGCTGGTCGCCGCTGCGGTCGGGGACTCGCTGGAGGACGGCGACGTCCTGGTGGTGACCTCGAAGATCGTCAGCAAGGCCGAGGGCCGGTCGGTGCGGGCCCACGACCGGGAGGCCGCGATCGACGCCGAGACGGTGCGGGTGGTCGCCCGGCGCGGGCGGACCAGGATCGTGGAGAACCGGCAGGGGATGGTGATGGCCGCGGCAGGGGTGGACGCGTCCAACACCCCGGCGGGCACCGTGCTGCTGCTGCCGGAGGACGCCGACGCCTCGGCCCGGTCGCTGCGCAAGCGGGTCGGCGAGCTGACGGGCCGTCGGGTGGCGGTGCTGATCACCGACACTTTCGGGCGACCCTGGCGCAACGGGTTGACGGACGTGGCGATCGGCGCGGCCGGGATCGACGTGCTGGAGGACCACCGGGGCCGGCTGGACTCGCACGGCAACGAATTGTCGATGACGGTCACCGCGACGGCCGACGAGCTGGCGGCCGCGGCCGACCTGGTGAAGGGCAAGGCCGGGGGCCTGCCGGTGGCCGTGGTCCGAGGGCTGGGCCGGCTGGTGACGGAGCAGGACGGCGCGGGCGTCCGGCCGATGATCCGCAGCGCGGCCGAGGACATGTTCCGACTGGGCACGTCGGAGGCGGTACGCGAGGCCGTGGTCGGGCGCCGTACGGTGCGCGCGTTCACCGCGGAGCCGGTGGACGGCGCCGCGGTGCGGCGGGCGGTCGCGGCGGCGGTGACCGCGCCGGCGCCGCACCACACCACGCCGTGGCGGTTCGTCCTGCTGGAGAGCGCGGAGGTGCGGACCCGGCTGCTGGACGCGATGCTCGCGGCCTGGAACCGGGACCTGCGGGAGCTCGACGGCTGGAGCGAGGAGCGGGTGGCGACCCGGGTGCGCCGGGGTGATGTGCTGCGCAACGCGCCGTACCTGGTGGTGCCGTGCCTGGTGATGGACGGCTCGCACGACTATCCGGACGCCGGGCGGGCGGCCGCGGAGCGGGAGATGTTCGTGGTGGCGATGGGCGCCGCGGTGCAGAATCTGTTGGTCACTCTGTCGGGAGAGGGGCTGGGGACGGCGTGGGTGTCGTCCACCATGTTCTGCAGGGATGTGGTGCGGGAGGTGCTGGCCCTGCCGGGCGGGTGGGATCCGATGGGGGCGGTGGCGGTGGGGCACCCGGCTTCGCCGGCGCGGGAACGGGGGCCTCGGGACGGCGCCGCCTTTGTTGAAGTGCGCTGACGGTTTTTTGGCTGCGGACCGTAGCTGGCTGGTCGCGCAGTTCCCCGCGCCCCTGGGGGCTGCAACTGACCCACTGCCGGCAAGCTGCACCTACCCAGGGGCGCGGGGAACTGCGCGACAAGCCACGCACAGCCGGAAACGCTAGAACCCCCGGTAATCGATCGGGGCGTACCGCGATGCATGCCGGGGCGCACGCAGATTCGTGGTGCGGAGGAGCCGGCACACGCGGTGGCGGTGGCCTCGGTAGGGCTCGAGGAGTTCGAGCATCACCGCGTCGTCGGTGCGTTCGCGGCCGGCCAGGGCCCAGCCGACGGTGTTGGGGAGGTGCAGGTCGCCGACGGTGACGGCGTCGGCGTCGCCGTTGCTGCGCTGCAGGGTCTCGGCCGCGGTCCAGACGCCGATGCCGGGGACGGAGGTGATGAGCGCGGTGGCCTCCGGGGTCGGCAGTACCGAGGCGCGTTCGAGGCGGGCGGCCAGCCGTGCGGCGCGGACCACCGCCGCGGAGCGTTTGCCGTCGACGCCCGCGCGGTGCCACTCCCAGGACGGGACCATGGTCCACTCCCGGGCAGACGGGATGATCCGCATTCCGGCCGGCGCCGGGCCCGGGGCGGGCGCCCCGTAGCACAGCAGCAGGGTGCGCCAGGCGTCGTGGGCCTCACCGACGGTGACCCGCTGGCCGAGGACGGCGGGCACCAACGACTCCATGACCAGGCCGGTGCGGCCGATCCGGAGCCCGGGGTTGAGCCGGTGCGCGTCGCGGAGCAGGGCGTTGCCGCAGTGGTCGAACCCGGAGGGGTCGTCCTCGGCGCCGAGCAGGGCGGGCAGCCGGTCCAGCAGCCAGTCGGCGCCGGGACCCCAGGCCCTGGCCTCGACCTCGGCCGGGCTGCCGGCCAGCCGTAGCGTGCCCAGCCCGCCGGGCGTACGCGAGCAGCGCCAGAGCGCGCCGTCCGGCGTACGCCGAAAAGCGGGGTCGCGCGGACCGAACTTCAGCACCCCCAAGGTGCCGGCGACATCGAGCGCCCCCTCCGGACGCCAGACCCGCTGGGCCTCAGCCGCCTCGTCCGTACGCATCCCGCCAGGGTACGGGGTGTGGCGCGGGTGAGTACGGGGGTTCCGGAGCTGGGGGAGGTTGTCGTTTACTGACCGGGTTTCTCCGTCCGGTGCTGGATGGGGTCGCAATCCCGCGATCCTCAGGGCATAGGCTGAGCACCACCATGAGCCAGACACCCCTCAGCGGCGCAGAGACCCCCGCCGATCTGCTGCGCTCCGCCCTCGCGACCGACCCTGCCCGTCCACTGATCACCTACTACGACGACGCGACCGGCGAGAGAGTCGAACTCTCCGTCAAGACCTTCGACAACTGGGTGGCGAAGACCGCCAATCTGTTGCAGGACGACCTCGCCGCGGCCCCGGACGATCGGGCTGCGCTGCTGCTGCCCGCGCACTGGCAGACCGCCATCTGGCTGTTCGCCTGCTGGTCGGTGGGGTTGACGGTGCTCCCGGGCGGCGAGCCGGCCGAGGCGTCGCTGGTCGTGAGCGGACCCGACACCCTGGAGCAGGCGCTGGCCTGCCCCGGTGATCGGGTGGCGCTCGCGCTGCGGCCGCTGGGCGGACGCTTCCCCGAGCTGCCGAGCGGGTTCCTGGACTACGCGGCCGAGGTTCCGGCCCAGGGCGACCGTTTTGTCCCCTACGCCCCGGTGGACCCGGACCGTCCGGCCCTGGTGATCGACGGTGAGCAGCTGACCGGGGCCCAGGTGGTCTCGCTGGCCGCCGAACAGGCGACCCGTCTGGAGCTCGGCCCGGGCGACCGGGTGCTGAGCACGCTGTCCTTCGACGACTGGGCCGGGCTCGGCGGCGGTCTGCTGGCGCCGCTGGCGGCCGGCGGCTCGGTGGTGCTGTGCCGCAACAGCGAGAAGCTGGCGGACGAGGTGCTGGAGCAGCGGATGGCGTCGGAGCGGGTGACCCGCAGGATCAGCTGATCGTCCGCTTCCGGTGTGGACCATTCGGAGCCGGGTAGCGTCCCTTTCGGAGCAGTTGTGGTGTCGTCTGCGGCATGCCCGACCGCTTCTGCGGTGAGCTTGGGAAGAGTTGTGCAACTTCCTGCACACTTCGCGCGTCTGACAGGTGAACACACGTTCTCAAGGGGGTGGTTCGCCGGTGCCCGAGCAGTCGGGGGACGAGCACGAGCAGAATCCTTCCTCCGGAATCGACGCCGGGACCGAGGCAGCGACCGACCCCGGCGCCGCTGCGGTGCCGCCCCGCCGTCGCCGCCGCTGGCGCATCCTGCGCTGGGTGGCACTCGGGCTCGGCGTGGTGCTGGTCGGGGCCTCGGTGACGGTGTGGCTCGGCTACCGCAAGCTCAACCACAACATCCACACCGACACCACCACCGTGAGGCTGCTCGGCCCGCCGGCGCAGCGCCCCACCGTGGCCCCGATCGCCTACAACGCCGAGAACATACTGATCATCGGCTCCGACAGCAGGGACGGGGCGAACAGCGCCTACGGCGACCCCAACGGCACCGCCAGGTCGGACACCACGATCCTGCTGCACCTGTCCAAGGACCGTAAGAGCGCGGTCGCGATGAGCATCCCGCGCGACGCCATGGTGCAGATCCCCGCCTGCGAGCTCGCCGACGGCAGCCACACCCGGGCCCAGTTCGCCCAGTTCAACTGGGCGTACGAGTTCGGCGGCACCGCCTGCACCATCCGCACCCTGGAGAACCTCACCAGGATCCGCATCGACCACTTCATGGTGGTGGACTTCAACGGCTTCAAGAACATGGTCAACGCCGTCGGCGGGGTCCAGGTCTGCCTGTCGAAGCCGGTCAACGACCCCAATGCGCACCTCATACTGCCCGCCGGACGCCAGACCATCAACGGCGACCAGGCGCTGGGGTTCGTCCGCGCCAGGGAGACCCTCGGCGACGGCAGCGACACCGAGCGGATGGGCCGCCAGCAGCAGTTCCTCTCCTCGCTGACGCAGAAGGTCGAGAGCAACGGGGTGCTCTTCAACCCCACCAAGCTGTACCCGCTGCTGGACGCCGCGACCTCGGCCATCACCGTCGACCCCGGCCTGAACACCGTCAGCAAGCTGTACGACCTGGCGACCAGCCTCAAGAACCTGCCCAGCGACAAGCTGGTGCTGCTCACCGCGCCGAGGGAGCCGTACGTCTACGACTCCAACCGGGACCAGTTCCAGCAGCCCCAGGCGAACGAGCTGTTCGCGCGGATAAGGAACGACGAGTCGGTGCAGGTCTCGGGTACGGCCGCCGCCTCTGCGTCCGCGTCTGCGTCTGCATCTGCGTCCGCGTCGCCCTCGACCGCCGCGGCCGGGGATGCGACGACCAGTTCGCCGGCACCGACAACTCCCGGTCCGACCTTCTCCGGACGTACCGCAAACCAGGACATCTGCGCATCATCGTGACCTCTCTCACCTCCCTTCGCACCACCCCCACCAACAGACCGGCTAGTGTGGCCGACTCAGAAGAATCCTGAGGAGAGCGGAGCGGCAGGTGCAGAGCGGCCACGGGACGGGACCGGATCCCGGCGTCGACGGTGTCGCCGTCGATCCGGCCGACCTCTGGGTCCTGGATCCGGCCACCGGCGAGTACCGGATGCGGCTGCCGGGCGAGGTACCCCGCCCGGCGGCCCCCCGGCCGGCGCCCGCGCCCGACCCGGCGCGGCAGCCCGGCAAGCCCGCTGAACCCCGTCGGGCCCCCCGGCGACGGCAGCAGGCACGCAGCGGTCCCTGGCTGGCCGGGGTCGCCTGCTTCCTGCTGGCCGTCGGCGGCGGCTGCGTCTACGTCCTGGCCAAGAGCGCCAACAGCGGTTCCGCCGCCCAGACCGCGGCCACCGGCAACGCCGCCGGGAGCGCCGCCGCGAGCCCGAGCGCGACCTGCTCCGCCGCGCCGGCCAAGGCTGCCGCACCGGTGCCCGAACCCGCCGTCTCCGGCACCTTCCTGGCCGGCGCCAAGGCCGCCCCGCTGGACACCCGGGTGACCGTGCTGAACGGCAGCGGCACCCTGGGCGAGGCCGAGACCGTGCTGAGCTGGATGCAGAACACCGAGAAGTGGCTCCGCACCAGCAACGGCGGCCCGGCGGCCAAGACGCCGACCACCACCCTGGTGTACGCGCCCAACCACATCAGCCAGGCCCGCACCGTGGCCGCGGCGATGGGCCTGCCCGCGTCCGCCCTGCACGGCGACGGGAAGACGACCGGCCTGCGCGACCCCATGGTGCTGACCCTGGGTCAGGACTTCCGCGGCATAGGCAAGCCGTTCGCGGCCCCCTCCCCCGCAGCCGCTGCCGGCAGTCGAGCGACGGCGGCCTGCGGCAGCCATTAGCCCGGTGCGGACCGGGCGCAGACGCCCGAGAGCACGAAGGCAGGCCACCGCCGATGAGCAGTAACCAGCCCGACACCGACCAGACCGGCACAGACCAGACCGGCAGCCGCCGCCGCAAGGCCGAACCCCAGGGGCGGCGACGCAGGAGCGAGCCCCGGCGCCCGCAGGTGCGCGTCCGCCGGATCGCGTTGGGCTGCGTGCTCCTGCTGCTCATCGGGACCGGCTGCGCCTGGGGTTATGTGCAGTACCTGGACAGCAACATCAAGCACGGTGCGCTCAGCTTCGGCGACCAGGGCGACGCCTCCCAGGACGCCGGCGGGCACAGCGCGCTGAACATCCTGCTGATCGGCTCGGACACCCGCGACACCGCCGCCGACCTCGCCCTGGGCGGGGCGCGGGCCAGCGTGGGCGGCCCGGTCCACGCCGACGTGGAGATCCTGCTGCATGTCTCGGCGGACCGCAGCAACGCCTCGCTGATCAGCATTCCCCGCGACACCATGGTCGACATCCCGGCCTGTACCGACCCGGCGACCGGGAAGACCTACCCGGAGTCGCCGCACGAGCAGATCACCGACAGCCTGTCGCACGGCGGTCCCGGCTGCACCGTCTACACCTGGCACCAGTTGACGGGCATTCACATCGACCACTACATGATGGTCGACTTCGGCGGTGTGGTGAGCATGGCCGACGCGGTGGGCGGGGTACCGGTCTGCACCCTGGGGAACGTCGCCGACCCGTACTCGCACCTGCGGCTGACCAGGGGCACCCATGTGATCAAGGGCGTCCAGGCGCTGGAGTGGCTGCGCACCCGGCACGGCTTCGGGGACGGCAGCGACCTCTACCGGACCCAGGTCCAGCACATGTACCTGACCTCGATGCTGCGGCAGCTCCGCTCGGCCGGGACGCTCACCGACCCGGGCCGGATCCTCTCCCTGGCCGACGCCGCGACCAAGGCGCTGACCGTGGACGACGGCCTGGACAGCGTAGGCAGGCTGGCCGGGCTCGCCGACCGGCTGAAGGGCCTGCAGCCGGACCGGCTGACCACGGCGACCATGCCGTACGCCGAGGATCCGATCAACCCCAAGGCCTGGGTGATCCCGATGCCCGGCGACGCGGAGCGGCTGTTCTCGATGGTGCGCGGCGACATCCCGCTGGACGCCCACGGCAGTCCGGCGACCACGGCCTCCCCCTCGGCTGCGACATCGGCCTCGACTCCGGCCCCGGCATCGCCCCCGCCGGCCGCCGCCCCGGCCGCCCCGACCCGCCCCGCCGAGGTGCACCTCACCGTGCAGAACGGCAGCGGTGTCGCCGGCCGGGCCACCACCCTCACCACCGCACTGCGCGCCAGGGGCTTCACCCGCACCCGCAACGGCCTCAACGCCCCCGGCCACCAGCACACCACCACCCTGAGCTACGCCCCCGGCGACCTGGCCGGCGCGCAGCTCGTCGCCAAGGCCCTGCACCTGCCGTCGACGGACCTGCACGAGTCCGCGGCGACGCCGCAGCCGCTCCTGGTGGTGGGCGCGGACTGGCCCGCCGGCAGCACCTTCCCGGCGGTGGCGACCCCGTCCGCCGGCGCGGTGCCGACCACCGCGGCCCAGCAGAGCGGCGACCAGAGCAAATGCGCAAAGGTGAACCCCGTTTACGCATGGTGACGAAATGCGCCGGAACAGTCCGGATAACGTCCCTTTTGGCCGGACGGATTTATCGGACCGGGCCGCTCTCTTTCTTTTCTCCGAACAGGCGCAACTGGACGGCAGATCTCGAATCGATATAGTCGTTCCTCAACGGCCGCGGGGGAGAGCGCGGCCGTCGGGCTCCGCACGGGGGTGCAGCGGGCCATGCCGTCACAATCCTGGGGGTGTTGTCTTGTGGTGCCGAAAAACGGACGTTCCGACCGAAATGTGTCAGCGCCGACCGGCCGGGGAGGCCAGGAGGAGCCCTGGGGAGGCCGTGCGGCGGCCCGCAAGGCGGGCGGTGCCGGACGACGCGGACGACCGGGTCGCGCAAAGGCGACCGGCCGGAAACGAATACTGAAGTACACGGCATACGGAAGCGCCGGAATTCTGGTGCTGGGAGCGGGCTCCGCCTTCGCCTACGTGTCGTATCTGAACGGGAATATCAGGACCAGCCACTTCGCGGGCGACCACAAACTCCCGCCGCCGAAGAAGGACGCCAGCGGCCACAGCGCGCTGAACATCCTGCTGATAGGCACGGACACCCGGAGCAGCGCGGCGGACTGCGCGCTCGGCGGTTCCTGCGCCGACAGCGGCCCCGGCAACGCGGACGTGGAGATCATCCTGCATGTCTCCGCCGACCGCAGCAATGCGTCCATGCTGAGCATCCCCCGCGACACCGACACGGACATACCGGCGTGCACGGGCAGCAACGGCACCAGGTACGCGGCGGTCCACAACATCATCAACTCCAGCTTCGGCCGCGGCGGCGCGGGCTGCACCGAGGCCGCCGTCGAGCATCTGACCGGCATCTCCATCACCGACACGATGACCGTGGACTTCAGCGGGGTGGTGGCGATGGCCGGCGCCGTCGGCGGCGTCCCGGTCTGCCTCAGCCAGAACATCGACGACAACTACGTCTACCGCGACAGCACCGGCCTGCACGACCAGGGTTCGCACCTGATCCTGGCCGCGGGCAAGCACATCGTGCTCAACTCGACGCAGTCGCTGGAGTGGCTGCGCACCCGGCACGCCTTCGCACCGGACGGCAGCGACATCGGCCGCGCCGACGCCCAGCACATGTACCTCAACTCGCTGATCCGGACCCTGCGTTCGAACGGGACCGTGACCGACCCGACGAAGATGCTCAGCCTGGCGCAGAGCGCGATCAAGAGCATCGTCTTCTCGGACAACCTCAAAAGCGTCACCAAGCTGCTGGGGCTGGCGGACCAGCTCCAGGGGGTGAAGACGGACCGGATCGTCTCGGTGACCATGCCGCACGCGGCGGACCCGCTCAACCCCAAGGCCTGGCTGGTGCCCGAATCCGGGACGGCCCAGCACCTCTTCTCGATGATCGCCAATGACATCCCGCTGGACAGCACCACGGCCACCAGCGCCGCGTCCGCGTCCGCGACCCCCGCTCCCAGCCCGTCCAAGAGCGCGACCCCGCCGCCCGCCAAGGGCGGTTTCCCGGTCACGGTGGTCAACGCCAGCGGCGGCGCCTTCAACAACCGCGCCTCCGGCATGGTGACCGCGCTCAAGGGGCTGGGCTTCACCCAGTCGAAGATCGGCAGCAGTCCGGCCACGGCGGCGAAGACCAGTACGCTGACCTACCCCGCGGCGCTGCAGGCCCAGGCCGCGGAGGTCGCGACGGCACTGCACCTGACGGCGGCCGCGGTGAAGCAGTCGGCCAACGCCACCGGGATCACCCTGGACGTCGGCCTGGACTGGCCCAGCGGCGACGACTTCCGCACCACTCTGCCCAAGCAGGGCTCGGTGCCGCAGGATTCGCGCGCCAAGAACGCCGACGACAACAGCAGTTGCATGAACGTCATGCCCAGCTACCAGTGGAAGGGCACCACTCCGCCGTCCCAGCCCAAGCTCTGACGCGGCGTCAGCGCGCCGCCGCGCCCTCGCTGTCGACCGCCCCGGCCACCGGAACGGTGCTGGCGATGACGCGGCGGGCCAGCGAGCGGGGGCTGGTCAGGAAGCCCCAGCCCCAGGACATGTGCATGGTGGCGAGGGCCAGCGGCAGCTGGGCGCGGGCGGCGGGCGAGAGCCCGCGCCCCTCGCGCAGCGAGCCGAGCAGGATCAGCGCCGCGTAACCGCCGGGGGCGGCGAACAGCAGCGGGTGCAGCAGCACGCCGCCGACCAGGCCCAGGCCCACGCCCAGGAGCGCGACCGGGGGTGCGAGGTAGCGCAGGTTCACCGAGCCCTTGTGGTAGCGGGACACCACCCGACGCCAGCGCCCGTAGTCCCGGTACTGCCGGGCCAGCGCGCGCACGCTGGGGCGCGGCCGGTAGGTGACCCGGAGCTCGGGGGTGAACCAGATCAGCCCGCCGTCCTGGCGGATCCGGTAGTTCAGCTCCCAGTCCTGGGCGCGCAGGAACTCCTCGTTGTAACCGCCGAGCTTCTCCAGCACCTCGCGGCGGAAGACCCCGAGGTAGACGGTGTCGGCCGGGGCCGCCTCGCCGCCGGTGTGGAAAGCGGCGTTGCCGACCCCGATCCTGGAGGTCATCGCGGCGGCGACGGCCTTCTCCCACTCCGTCTCGCCCTCGGCGTGCATGATCCCGCCGACGTTGGCGGCGCCCTTTCCGTCCAGCAGCCGCACGGCGGTCGCGATGTAGCCGGGGGTGAGCAGTCCGTGGCCGTCGACGCGGACCACGACCGGGAAGCGCGAGCCGCGGATGGCGGCGTTGAGCGCCGCGGGCGTCCGGCCGCTCGGGTTGGGGACGGTCCGCACCTCGCGGTCGCTCCCCGCCGTCTCGGCCACCAGCTCGGCCGCGATCCGGTCGGTGTCGTCCGAGGAGGGACCGAGGGCGATCACCACCTCGATCGGCGCGGGGTAGTCCTGGGCCAGGATCTGCCGGACGGCGTCACGCAGGTGCCGGGACTCGTCGAGCACCGGCATGATCACCGAGACGGACGGCAGCGGCTGCGCCCCGGAGGCGCTGGAGGCGGCGATGGCGTTCATATACGGGCAACCGTACCGTCGGCCGCAGTGCGCCGCCGAACCCCGGGGCGGAATGGTCGCATCATCAGAATGAATTCACCGGACGGGTGGACGGTTACGACACCCCGACGCTGCTGCGCGGCCTGACGCCGGTCCCGTCCTACGATCCCAAGGATGCCTGCCGACTCGCGGGAGCCGACCCCCCGCCGCGACCCCGCCGCCGCCTCGCCGCTGCGCCGCCGGGTGCTGTGGACCGCCGCGGCGCTGTCCTGCGCGGTGCTGGCCACCAGCGGGATCGGGCGGGCCGTGGTCAGCGGCGTCGGCGACTCCATCGGCCGGGTCAATGTCTTCGGCGGGCTCACCCACCGCCCGGCGGACGACGCCGCCACCAACATCCTGGTCGTGGGCACCGACGACCGGGACGGCGTGCCCGAGCGGGTGCTGCAGTCGCTGCATGCCGGCGGGGAGGCCTGCCACTGCACCGACACCATGATGCTGGTGCACTTGTCCGCCTCCGGGGACGGGGCCAGCGTGGTCAGCATCCCGCGCGACAGCTATGTCGCCATCCCGGCCCACCAGGACCTGGCCACCCGGCAGCCGGTGCCGGCGTCCATGGGCAAGATCAACGCCGCCTACGGCATGGGCGGGCCCCCGCTGACCGTGGCGACCGTCGAGCAGGCCACCGGGCTGCACATCGACCACTACCTCCAGCTCAACTTCCTCAGCTTCGTCAGCACCGTCGACGCCCTGGGCGGGGTACCGGTCTGCACCGACCGGCCGCTGCACGACCCCAAGTCCGGCCTGGACCTCCCGGCCGGGACCACCAGGCTGGACGGCGCGACGGCGCTGAAGTACGTCCGCGCCCGCTACGTGGACCCCACCGCGGACCTGGGCCGGATGCAGCGCCAGCAGAAGTTCGTCGCCCAGATCATCCAGCAGGCGACCGGCTCCGGGACGCTGCTCAATCCGATCAGGCTGCAGCGGGTGCTCTCGACGGCGCTGGCCTCGGTGAAGGCGGACGAGGGGCTCAGCGACAAGGACCTGCTGGGCCTGGTGACGCGGATGAAGGACCTGCGGCCCTCGTCCGCCTCCTTCGCGACCGTGCCGCTGTCGGACCTCAACCACCAGGTCCCCGGCTGGGGCTCCACCGTGCTGTGGGACAAGGAGCGGGCGGGCGCGCTGTTCACGGCGCTGCGCCAGGACCGGCCGCTGACACCGCCGGCCCCGCGGCCCTCCCCGTCGGCGAGCGGGCAGTCGGCGGCGCCGAGCGCGTCGGCCGTCCCGCCGGGGCAGGTGCGGGTGCAGGTGCAGAACGGCTCCGGGGTCGCCGGCCTGGGCGCCAGGGCCGACCGGCTGCTGCGCGCCGAGGGGTTCGCGACCAGCGGTTACGCCAGCAACGCTCCTGGCCCGGACACCGCGGCGCGGACGGTGGTGCGGTACGACCCGCGCTGGGACCAGTCAGTGCGGACCCTGGCCGTCGCGCTGCCCCGGGCCGAGCTGGTACCGGTGCCGAATCTCGGCGGCACCATGCAGGTGGTGCTGGGCAAGGACTTCACCGGGGTCTCCAGGATCGCCAAGGCCGCGAAGACCAAACCACCCGCTGCGGCCCCGAGTAGCGCCGCGCCCGCCCCCAGCCCCGCTCCGGGCGGAGCGTCCGCGATCGCCGCCACCCGCGGCGACGCCGTGGTCTGCACGTGAGCGGCGTCTTGGTGAGTAGCGTTCGCTGTCGAAGTGCGCGGACACCGCCACGGACCCTTCACCGACGTGCATCAAAACTGCTACAGCCTGCCCATAACGGCCTTCTTCGCACCTGACGGACAGCGAAAGAGGGCATCCTCGGCGTATGACGACGCACGACGGTTGGGACGACGGGTCCAGCGCACGCCGGAACAGCGGCGGTTTCCGACAGGACGCCGGCGACATCAGCGGCTGGGAGACCCGCACCAGTCGGCCGGGCCAGGCCGGCCAGGCCGGCGCGCCCTGGGCGCAGAGCCAGGGCCAGCAGCCGCTGCCGCCCGAGCTCAACCCGCGCGGCCCCGGCGCCGGCCGGCGGTCCGGGGGGCAGCAGGTCGGCCGGCCCGTACCGCAGCAGCAACCGTCGTACGGCGAGCAGCCGTCCTACGGGAGGCAGGGCTCGCCGGCAGGCCCGCCCGGCTCGGGCCTGCCGCCGGAGCTGGACCCGCGCGGCCCCGGCCGCGGCGGCAAAGGCGGCGGAACAGGCCCGGGCTCGGGCCGACGCAAGTGGTCCCGCAGCCGCAAGGTCCGGTTCACCCTGTTCGCCGTGGTACTGACGCTGCTGGTGGTGAGCGTCGGCACCTACTTCTGGGCGGACTCCAAGCTGACCCACAGCAATGTGCTGGTCGACTACGCCGGCCGCCCGGCCACCGGCAAGGGCACCAACTGGCTGGTCGTCGGCTCGGACAGCCGCCAGGGCCTGACCAAGGCGGAGCAGCAGGCGCTGCACACCGGGTACGACACCGGGGCCCGCACCGACTCGATGATGATCCTGCACCAGGGCTCCAACGGGAACACGCTGATGAGCATCCCGCGCGACTCCTACGTCACCATCCCGGCCTGGACCGACTCCAAGGGCGTCAAGCACAGCGCCGCCAAGCACAAGATCAACGCCGCCTATGCCGAGGGCGGCGGCGCGCTGCTGGTGCAGACGCTGGAGTACAACACCGGCCTGCACATCGACCACTACGCCGAGATCGGCTTCTCCGGCTTCGTCAACGTGGTGAACGACCTCGGCGGCATCGACATCTGCCTGACCAAGGCGATCGTCGACAAGGCCTCGGGCGCCAACCTCAAGGCCGGCTGCCAGACCCTGAACGGCGCCCAGGCGCTGGCCTTCGTCCGCGAGCGGCACCAGGAGGCCACCCAGGACCTGGCCCGGATGCAGCACCAGCAGCAGTTCCTGGCGGCGCTGTCGCACAAGGCGACCTCGGCCGGCACGCTGCTGAACCCGTTCACCCTGTACCCGACGCTGAACAGCGGGCTGTCGCTGCTCACCGTGGACAACAACACCGGGCTCACCGACCTGTCCTCGATGTTCTTCGCGATGAAGGACGTCAAGAGCGGCAACGGCAAGACCATCACCGTGCCGATCGCCAACGCCAACTACCCGACCGCCTCCGACGGCGACGCGGTGAAGTGGAACATGACCGAGGCGCAGCAGGTCTTCAACGCCTTCAAGAACGACACCACGGTGCCGACCTTCACCAGCTGACACCGGCTGGCACCAGCGAGGGGCGTACGGCGGACGGGCCAATTTCCGGCCCGCCGCCGTGCGCCCCGCACGCTTTCCGCGCGGCGGAACCGATGATCGGATCATGACCAGCCCCGAGGACCCACTGCCGCCCCAGCTGTCGCCGCGGGCGCAGGCCGCCCGACTCGGCGGGGTGCCGAAGGAGCAGGCCGACCCCGCGGCCGGCGGCGCCTACCGGGCCGGGCGGAGCGGGCGGAAGGCCGAGCGCGGGCCCAAACGACGGCGCAGCCGGTGGAAGTCGCTGCTGCTCCTGCTCGGCGTGCTGGTGGTGCTTCTGCTGCTGGTCGTGGCCGGCACCTGGATCTGGGCCGACGGCAGGCTCACCAAGGTGGCCGCGATCACCGAGTACAGCGGGCGCCCAGCGGACGGACCCGGCACCAACTGGCTGATCGTCGGTTCGGACAGCCGGGCCGGGCTGACCGGGCAACAGCAGCAGGAGCTGCATGTGGGCTCCGACACCGGGGGCAACACCGACACCATCATGGTGCTGCACAAGGGCTCCAACGGTCCGGTGCTGATGAGCATCCCGCGCGACTCCTACGTCATCATCCCCGCCTACACGAGCACCAGCGGCACCGCGCACGCGTCGCACAAGGACAAGATCAACGCCGCCTTCGCGGCCGGCGGGCCGCAGCTGCTGGTGAAGACCGTGGAGACGACCACCGGAATCCACCTGGACCACTACACCGAGGTCGGCTTCACCGGGGTGGTCGACATCGTGAACGCGCTGGGCGGGGTGCCGATCTGCCTGTCCGCGCCGGTCGTCGACGCCAAGTCGGGCGCGAACCTCAAGGCGGGCTGCCAGACCCTCAAGGGAACCCAGTCGCTGCAGCTGGTGCGCACCCGCTACTCGCTGCCGGACTCGGACCTCAGCCGGATCCAGAACCAGCAGCAGTTCCTGCAGGCCATGGCCAAGCGGGTGGTCAGTCCGGGCACCTGGCTGAACCCGTTCACCCTGTACCCGTTCCTGAGCGCCGCCCTGGACTCGCTGACCGTGGACCGGGGGACCGGGATGTGGACGCTGAGCCAGTTCGGCCTGCAGATGCACCGGGTCAGCGGCTCGGGCGGGAAGACCGTGACGGTGCCGCTGTCCACGCAGAACTACACCACGCCCAGCGGGGCCTCGGCGGTGCTGTGGTCGCCCAGCGGCTCGGCGACGCTTTTCGACGAGATCCAGAACGACAGGCCGGTCACCGCCAAGGCCAACCCATCGGGCACCACCGGCAGTTGACGATTCCTCACCCGACGTGCCGGGCAAGCGGGTTGGAGCCGATGGAGTTGGACACGGCGAAGCTGACCGAGCCCTGCCGGTAGCGGTCGTCGGACCACTCGATGGGCCGTCCGGCGTGGGTGGTGGTGGTCCGCCGGATCCGCAGCAGCGGTCCGCCGCGTCGGATGCCCAGCAGTTCGGCGTCCTGGGTGCCCGCGGCGACGGCGTCGATGGTGTGCTCGCCGTAGGCGAAGATGATGCCGATGTCGTCGTAGAGGGCCTGGACCACGGACTCGCAGTCCGCCGGGAGCCGCTCCACGGCCTCGGCCACCCAGATCGGGTAGGCGTTGCGCTCGACCAGCACCGCCTCGCCGTCCAGACCACGCACCCGGAGCACCTGCAGCACGTCGGAGCCCGGCGGGAGCTGCAGCCGCTCGGCGTCCTCGGCGGTGGCCGGGCGGCGGTACTGCTCGATCACCCGCCCGCTGGCGGTGCGGCCCATGGCCCTGGCCCACTGGGCGAAGCTGCGCAGCTCGGCGAAGCTCTGGCTGCGGCGGTTGCCGAGGACCACCCGTCGGGCGCCCTGCCGGGAGCCGATCCGGCCCTCGGAGGTGAGGGCGGCGACGGCCTGGCGGACCGTGCCCCGGGACACCTCGTAGCGGGCGGCGAGGTCGCTCTCGGTGGGAAGGGTGCCGCCGACGGGGTACTCGCCGCGGTCGATGGCGCGGCGGAGCTCCTCGGCGATCTCCTCGTGGCGTGCTGCCACCGTGTGAACCTCCATATGAGTGCGGTTGGATTGTGCACAGTACTCTTGGCGACCCGACGCCGGCACGACCCCCGTGCGGCCGACTGCGTGATCGTACCGTTACCTGGGTGAGGCGTGAAACACCGGTGCAGAACGCAGGATAACGACAGCCAGAGGAGCGCAAGTGTCTACGCCGCGTTAACCGTGCTGTCATCATCCTCGGGCGTACTGTCACCAGCTTGTCCAAACAAGTCTCGCCTTTCAGACGCCTCGTCAGGAGACCTCGTGACCCCCTCCCGTACCCGGGCCGCCGCCCTCACCGGCGTCCTGGTGGCCGCAGCGCTCGCTGTCAGCGCCTGTGGTTCCTCGACGTCTAAGACCACTGCAGCCGGCTCCACGTCCGGCACCAAGAGCGCTGCCACCGCGACCTCCGCGGCCGACCTCGGGGGCATGGACGCCCTGGTCGCGGCCGCCAAGAAGGAGGGCACGCTGAACGCGATCACCCTCCCCCGCGACTGGGCCAACTACGGCGCGATCATGGACGGCTTCACCAAGAAGTACGGCATCAAGATCAACGACGAGAACCCCGAGGGTTCCAGCCAGGACGAGATCAACGCCGTCACCACCCGCAAGGGCCAGGGCCGCGCGCCCGACGTGCTGGACCTCGGCGGCGCCTTCGCCCTCAGCGGTGCCCAGCAGGGCCTGTTCGCCCCGTACAAGGTCGCCAGCTTCTCCTCCGTCCCCACCGGCCAGGCCGCCACCGACGGCTCCTGGACCTACGACTACGGCGGCTACGTCTCCATCGGCTGCAACCAGACCAAGGTCCCGAACTGCCCCAAGACCTTCGCCGACCTGCTCAAGCCCGAGTACAAGGGCATGGTCGCGCTGAACGGCGACCCGACCCAGGCCGGCGCGGCCTTCGCCGGCGTCTACGCGGCGGCCCTGGCCAACGGCGGCAGCCTCGACAACATCCAGCCCGGCCTGGACTTCTTCACCAAGCTGAAGAAAGCGGGCAACTTCAACCCGGTGCAGGCCAAGCAGAGCACCGTCGAGTCCGGCGAGACCCCGATCACCATCGACTGGGACTACCTCAACGCCGGCTACGCCGCCGAGTTCAAGTCCAAGGGCATCAACTGGCAGGTCAACGTCCCGACCGACGGCCTGTACGCCAACTACTACAACCAGGCCGTCAACAAGTGGGCGCCGCACCCGGCCGCCGCCCGGCTGTGGGAGGAGTACCTCTACAGCGCCGAGGGCCAGAACCTCTTCCTCGGCGGCTTCGCCCGCCCGGTCGAGATGGACGCCATGAAGACCGCGGGCACCCTGGACACGGCCGCCGCCGCCAAGCTGCCCGCCGTCACCGGCACCCCGACCTTCCCGACCCAGGCCCAGATCACCAAGGCCAAGGCCACCCTGGCCGCCGGCTGGGCGAAGGCCATCGCCGGGTGAGCACCGCCGACCCCGCTCTGAACGACGGGGCCGCAGGCCTCCGCCGCCGCCCGGGCAGCTTGCTGCGCCGGGCGGCGGCGGGGCGCCTCGCCGTCGTCCCGCTGCTGCTCTTCGTCGCCGTGGCGTTCGGCATCCCCGCCGTCGCCATGGCCTACGGTGCGTTCACCACCAACACCTCCAGCACCCCCGGCACGCCCTCCGCCTTCACCTCGGGCAACCTCAGCGCCTCGCTCCAGGGGGGCTACCTGACCGCGCTGATCGGCAGCGTCAAGCTGTCCGCCACGTCGGCGCTGATCGGCACCGTCGGCGGGCTGCTGCTGGCCCAGGCCGTGGTCACCTCCCGGTTCCAGGCGCTGCGGCACGCGGTGCTCAGCGCCTCCGGGGTGCTGGCCAACTTCGGCGGGGTCCCGCTGGCCTTCGCGTTCATCGCCACCCTGGGCAACGCCGGGGTGCTGACCACACACCTGCACCTCAAGGACGCGGGCTGGAGCCTCTACACCTTCTGGGGCCTCAACCTGGTCTACCTCTACTTCCTGGTCCCGCTGATGGTCCTCAGCGTGCTGCCCTCGCTGGACGGCCTGCGCCGGCAGTGGCGCGAGGCGGCCCAGAACAACGGCGCGACGACCTGGCAGTACTGGCGCCATGTCGCACTGCCGGTGCTCGCCCCCTCGCTGCTGGGCGGATTCGTGCTGCTCTTCGGCACCGCCTTCGCCGCGTACGCCACCGCGGCCGCGATGGTCGGCGCCTCGGTGCCGCTGATCACCCTTCAGATCGCCAACGCCCTCAACGGCAATGTGGCCGCCGACGCCGGCAATGTCGCCCTGGCCATGAGCCTGGACATGGTGGTCATCGCGGTGCTGGTGATGGCCGTGTACCTGCCCCTGCAACGCCGGAGCGCCCGATGGCTGGTATGACCGCATCAACGCTGACCGAGGCCGTCGACCCGCCCTCCGGCGGGCAGAAGTCCGCACGCCGCAGCGGCCGGCCGCGCTTCGGCCGCGCCGCCGTGCTGGTGATCTTCGGGTTGTACTTCGCCGTCCCGATCCTGGCCTCCTTCCTGTTCACCGTCGACGACCCGGTGAAGGGCTTCAACCTCAGCGCCTACAGCCAGATCTTCAGCGTCGCGGGCCTCTGGCCGGCCCTGCAGCTCTCGCTGGAGCTCGCCGCGGCGACCATCGCCGTGGTGTACCTGCTGCTGATCCCCGCGGTCGTCGCGGTACGGCTCGGCGGGCCCCGGTTGCGCACCTTCGTCGAGCTGACCTGCACCCTGCCGCTGGTCGTCCCCTCGATCGCGCTCACCGCCGGGATCACCAGCGTGCTCCGCTGGGGCAGCGACAACATGGTCCCCGGCCAGACCACCTTCATCCAGCAACTGCTGATCGACATCCAGAACCCCACCTTCCCGGTGATCCTGCTGCTCGCCTACGTGGTGATGGCCCTGCCGCTGGCGTACCGCACCCTGGACGCCGGGATGCGGGCGCTGGACGTGCGCACCCTGCTGGAGGCGGCCCAGAACAACGGGGCCGGGCGCACCCGCGCCATCGTCACCGTGATCCTGCCCAACCTCCGCGGCGCCCTGCTGAACACCGCGTTCCTCACCCTGGCCCTGGTGCTCGGGGAGTTCACCGTCTCCTCGATCCTCGGGTACGTCCCCTTCGCCGTCTGGATCGTCAACGGCAACGCCGCCGGCCAGGGGCCGGTGACCGTCGCCGTCTCGATCGTCAGCCTGGTGCTCACCTGGCTGCTGCTGCTCGTCCTGTCGGCCGGCGGCGGACGCCGCGGCGCCGCCACCCCCGCGAACCAGTGACCCCGCCAACCAGTGACCCCATGACCACAAAACGCTCCAGGGAGCCCCAGATGACCGAGACGGCCCCCACCGCCGACACCCCGTCCCTCACTGATCCCGTTCTAGCAGCCACCACTGACAACGGCGCCGGAGCCACCGTCGAGTTCCGCGGCCTGCGTCGCAGCTTCGGCGCCACCACCGCCCTGGACGGCCTGGACCTCACCGTCCGTCCCGGCGAGCTGCTGGCCCTGCTGGGCCCGTCCGGCTGCGGCAAGACCACCGCGCTGCGGATGGTGGCCGGCTTCGAGAGCCCCGACTCGGGCGCGGTCCTGGTCGACGGCAGCGACATCACCGGCATCCCCGCGCACCGCCGCGACGCCGGCATGGTGTTCCAGTCGTACAGCCTGTTCCCGCACCTCAACGCCCGCGACAACGTCGCCTTCGGCCTGAAGATGCGGCGGGTCGGCAGCGCCGAGCGCCGCAAGCGCGCGGACGAGCTGCTGGAGCTGGTCGGCCTCCCCCAGTACGGCGACCGCTACCCGCACCAGCTCTCCGGCGGCCAGCAGCAGCGCATCGCGCTGGCGCGCGCCCTGGCCCTGCGCCCGCGGGTGCTGCTGCTCGACGAACCGCTGTCGGCGCTGGACGCCAAGGTCCGGCTGACGCTGCGCGAGGAGATCCGCCGGCTCCAGCAGGAACTCGGCATCACCACCCTCTTTGTGACGCACGATCAGGAGGAGGCGCTGTCGATGGCCGACCGGGTCGCGGTGATGCACGCCGGACGGCTGGAGCAGTGCGCCACACCGGCCGAGCTCTACGCCCGCCCCACCACCGCGTTCGTCGCCGAGTTCGTCGGCACCATGAACCGCATCCCCGGACGCGTCGGCGAGGACCCCGGCACGGTCGAGGTGCTGGGCCAGCGGCTGCCGGTGGACGGCGAGCGGACCGCCGCGCAGCAGGACGTCGAGGTCCTGGTGCGCCCGGAGAACGTGCTGCTCAGTCCAGAGGGAGGTGCCGTGCGCAGCACGTCGGACAAGGGTGGTGGCGGGCAGGGGGTCCCCCCGGCCGAAGGCTGGGGGAGGGTGGGCGGCAGTGGTGCCATCATCACCGGGAGCACCTTCCTCGGTGCGGTCACCCGGCTCGGCGTCCAGCTCCCCGACGGCAGGAGCATCAAGGTCGACCTGTCCACCCACGACGCGGCCGAGCTGCCGGCCGGCAGCGGGGTCACCGTCTCGCTGCCCGAGCGCCCGGTCCTGGTGGACGCCAGACCCACCGACTGAGCGAAGCCCACACCGGCCCACTGCGGAGTCCCCCCGGGGCCCCGCAGCATCAGCCTGCCCACAACCATCCCGTCAGAGAGCAGCTCACGTGCCGCCGATCCAAGCCACCGACCAGCTCCAGGCCGTCCTCTTCGACATGGACGGCACCCTGGTCGACACCGAGAGACTCTGGCTGGAGGCGGTGCGGATCGAGGCCGAGCAACTCGGCCTGGACCTGGACGAGCAGGACCAACCGCACATCCTCGGCCGAGCCGTCGCGGACACCGCCGAGCATCTGCACCGCCGTCTGCTCTCCGAGCACGCCGCCCGGCCGCTCCCGCTGGACCGGCTCGCCGACGCACTGGACGAACGGTTCGCGCTGCTGGTCGCGGACCAGGTGGTCCCCATGCCGGGCGCCCTGGCGCTGCTGGACGCCCTGGTCGCCGCCGGGGTCACCACCGCCCTGGTCTCCGCCTCGCCCCGGCATGTCGTCGACGTGGTCCTGGACGCGCTGGGCCGGCACCGCTTCGCGGTGTCCTTCGCCGCGGGCGAGACCCCGCGGACCAAGCCCGCCCCCGACCCCTACCTCGCCGCCGCGGCCGCACTCGGCGTGGCGACCGCCCACTGCGTGGCCGTCGAGGACACCCCCACCGGCATCGCCTCGGCCGAGGCGGCCGGCTGCGCGGTGCTCGCCGTCCCCTCCGCCGCCAGGGTCGAGGAGGCGCCCGGGCGGCTGGTGGTGGGTAGCCTGCTCGACGTGGATCTCGCCCTGCTGCGTGCCCTGGTCCGGGCCGGGGAAGACCGATCCAGCACCTGACCGTGAGGACGCCCCCACCCATGCCCTACCTGCTCCTCTCCCTCGCCATCTGCAGTGAGATCTGCGCGACGGTCTCGCTGAAGTACTCGGAGGGCTTCAGCCGCCTGCTCCCCAGCCTGGTCGTGGTCGTCGGCTACGGACTCTCGTTCGTGTTCCTGGCCCAGGCGTTGAAGCACATCCCGGTGAGCACCGCCTACGCGATCTGGTCGGGGGCCGGCACGGCCCTGGTCGCGGCCATCGGCTTCGCCTTCCTCGGCGAGGGCGTCAACGCGCTGAAGCTCGCCGGGATCGCCCTGATCATCGCCGGGGTGGTGGCACTGAACCTGGGCGGAGCATCGCACTGACGTTCCATCAGCATCCGTTCGGCATGGCAGTATCGACGCGTGACCGAGCAGACGGCCGAGATCGAGGGCGCCGACGGCAGTGACGGCAACGCCGGCACCGACACGGCGGGGCACCTCACCGAGAAGCGCGTCACCAACGCCGAACTCTTCTTCGACCTGGTGTTCGCGCTGTGCGTCACCCAGGTCTCGGCGCTGCTGCACGCGGACCACGGCTGGGCCGGCATCGGCCGGGCCCTGATCGTCTTCGTCCCGGTCTACTGGGCCTGGGTCGGCACCAGCATCCAGGCCAGCACCCATGACATCGACAACCCGGTGGACCGGCTCACCATCTTCGCCGTCGGCCTCTGCGGCCTGTTCATGGCGCTCTCGGTGACCCATGCCTACGACTCACGCGGGCTGCTGTTCGGCTGCTCCTACCTCGCTGCGCGGCTGGTGCTGGCCGGCCGGGTCGCCGCCATCGGCGGGCAGCTGGTCAGCCCGTTCGGCATGGGGGCGCTGATCACCGGGCCGATGCTGGTGATCGGCGGAGTCCTGCACGGGGACGCCAGGATCGCGCTGTGGACGGTGGCGGCCGGCCTCGACCTGGCCACCCCCGTGCTGGCCCGGAGCCGGCTGCTGCGGGTGCCGGTGCACCCTGCCCATCTGCCGGAGCGCTTCACCCTGTTCGTGTTGCTCGCGCTCGGCGAGACCATCATCTCCGTCGGCACCCCGCTCGCCGCCGCCACCAGCCTCTCCGCCGCCGAACTGGTCGCCGTGGCCGTCTCGTTCGTCCTCATCGGCGGGCTCTGGTGGGTCTACTTCGCCTATGCCGCCGACGCCATGCGCCATGCCGTGACCACCGCCGCGGTCCGGGTCGACATGGTCCGGCAAGTGCTGTCCTACGCCCATCTCAGCCTGATAGCCGCGATCATCGCGGTCGCCGTGGGCCTCACCGAGTCGGTGGCCCACCCCGGCCTGCGGCTCACCACCGGCGGCGGCTCGCTGCTGGTCGGCGGCTGCGCCCTCTACCTCGCCACCTTCGGCTACACCCGCTGGCGGATGTTCCGGCTGCTCTCCACCACCCGTCTGATCGTCGCCGCGGTGGCTCTGCTGCTGCTCCCCGCCGTGCCACGGCTGCCCGCGCTGGCGACGCTCTGCCTGCTCGCCGCGCTGGTCGTCGGTCTCAACGTCTGGGAGCAGATCCGGATCAACCGGCGCGGCATGCTCCGATCCTCCCGGGGGGCGACCCCCCGCACCCCCACGTGAACCCGAGTCGGCGGGCGTTCTGATCGCCGCCGGACCCGCTGTACCTCCCGAAGGCGGCGGTCGGTACCTTCGTGCTGCCGGTGATCCTCAGCGCACTCGGCGTGGGCCGGTCCGTGGTGCGGGCCCCCGAGACCAGGCAGCCGTCCACCCAGAAGGGCATCCACCACCCGTGAAGGTCCCGATACTGACCCTGGATGGCGCCTCGCTCAGCGCCGCCGAGATCGCGGCCCTCGCCCGGCGCACCGCGCGGGCCCGGATCGACCCCGCCTCCCGCAAGCGCATGCTGCAGGCCCGCAGGACGGCCGAGGACGTGGTCACCCGCCGCCGCGTCTACGGGCACACCACCGGCGTCGGCGCCAACCGCACCACCGACCTCAGCGAGGCCGCCGCCGGCGACCACGGCATGCGCCTGCTGCGCAGCCACAGCGGCGCCATCGGCCCGCTGGTCCCGGTCGAGCAGACCCGGGCCATGCTCGCGGTCCGGCTGAACCAACTGCTGCGGGCCGGATCGGCGATCAGCGCCACCGTCGCGGACCGGATCGCCCAGGCCCTCGACAGCGGACACGTCCCGGAGGTGCACACCTACGGCTCGATCGGCACCGGGGATCTGACCGCGCTGGCCGAACTCGGCCTGGCACTGGCCGGGGAGCACCCCTGGCGCGCGGGCGAGGGCACTGGCCCGGCGCCCGAACCGCTGGCCCTGGACCGCTGGGACGCGCTGCCGCTGATGTCCAGCAGCGCCCTGACGATCGGTCAGGCAGCCCTGGCGCACCGCGATCTGACGCTCCTTCTGGACGCCGTCCCGCTGATCGCAGCGCTCTCCCTCACCGTGGTCCGCGGCTCCACCGAGCCCTATGCCTCGGTGGTGCACGCGCTGCGCCCGCACGCCGGGGCGACCCGGCTCGCCGCCCGGATGCGGGAGCTGCTCGACCCGCTCCCCTGGGAACCCCCGCTGGTGCAGGACCCGTACGGCTTCCGCTGCCTGCCGCAGGTGCACGGCGCGACCCTGGACGCCGCCGACGCGCTGGAGTCCGTCCTCGCCATCGAGATCAACGCCGCCGCCGAGAACCCGCTGCTCTCGCTGGAGCCCGCGGACTACCACCACCACGGCGGCTTCCACCAGGCCTCGCTGGCGCTGGCCACGGACCAGCTCCGGCTGGCCGCACTGGGGACGGCACAACTGTCCACAGCCAGGGTCGGGGTGCTGGTCTCCCCCCTCTTCACCGGCCTGCCGGCCTTCCTGGCCCAGGACGAGGACGGCAGCAGCGGAGTCATGGTCACCGAGTACGCCGCCCAGTCCGCGCTGGCCGAACTGCGCACCCTGGCCCAGCCGGTGACCCTCGGCCACGCCGTACTGTCCCGCGGCGTCGAGGAGCACGCGAGCTTCGCGGCCGGCGGCGCCCGGCACCTGCTGGACAGCGTCGCCCTGCTCCGCCTGGTGTTCGCCTGCGAACTCGTCACGGCCGTACGGGCGCTGCGGATGAACGGGGTGATCCTGGACCCGGCAACGGAGTTGGGCCGCTTCCAGCGCGACGCCGGCGCCGTCCTCGACCCGGGTACCGCCGACCGCGACCTCACCCCGGACGTCGAGGCGGCGGCGGAGCTGCTGGCCCGACCCTCGCTGTGACAGCCCACAGGAAGCCCACAGAAATGGGGAGTTGACTCAAAGGACCCCGCATGGGCGATGATGGAGGGAGATCATCACTGAGCGTATGCAATCCATCACAGAGGAGAGTGGGGAGGTGCCATGGGGACGACTGGGACGATTCTGCTGGTGCTCGGCGCCTGGCTCGTCGGCTCCCTGTTCCTGGGGCTGCTGGTGGGCCGAATGCTCCGCTACGGCCACCTCCGCCCCCGGCCCCGCCCGGACGACGAGGAACCGTCCACCGCTGCTCAGGGCCCCGTGCAGTCCGACCCCTTGCCTCCACCCCGGGACACCCACTGACGCCTCCGTCGTCGGTCCCGGTCGCACAGGACTGAACAATTGACTGAGGGGTGGTGAATTCTCGGGCGTCCAGGGGATGATGGTTGCATGACCGCCACGCGTCGTGCCGTCGAGCAGCTAGCGACCTGGCCCGACCTCACCACCGCACCGGCCAGCTGCGGCACCGGATCAGCGATCTTCGCGGACGGGCGCGAGATCGTACATCTGCACACCGAGCGCGATGCCGACGTGCTGCTCACCCGCCCGGTGATCGCGCGCATCCACGACGAGCTGGAACGCTCCACCGCGTTCCGGCTGCACCCGGACTCCGCCTGGGCCACCGTGCACCTGGACTGCGACGCCGACGGGGACCTGCTGGTCTCCCTGGTCAGCCTCTGCCTCAAGGCCGACTGCGGCCCGTTCGAGCCCTGCAACATGGGCCGCATCGACATCATCCACGCCGCCTGACGGCTACGGCGCCGCCTCAATAGGGGCGCGGGGAACTGCGCTGCCAGCCATGCACCTCCGTAGAGGGCTGGTCGCGCAGTTCCCCGCGCCCCTCAAAGCAACACGGCTACGGCAGGTTGCGGGCCATGACGATGCGCTGGACCTGGTTGGTGCCCTCGTAGATCTGGGTGATCTTCGCGTCCCGCATCATCCGCTCCAGCGGATAGTCGCGGGTGTAGCCGTAGCCGCCCAGCAGTTGGACCGCGTCGGTGGTGATCTCCATGGCGGCGTCCGAGGCGAAGCACTTCGCGGCTGCGCCGAAGAAGGTCAGGTCACCGTCACCCCGCTGGGAGCGCGCCGCGGCGGCGTAGGTGAGCTGGCGGGCCGCCTCCAGCTTCATGGCCATGTCGGCGAGCATGAACTGGATGCCCTGGAACTCCGCGATGGCCTTGCCGAACTGCTTGCGCTCCTTGACGTACCCGGCCGCGTAGTCCAGCGCGCCCTGGGCGATGCCCAGTGCCTGGGCGGCGATGGTGATCCGGGTGTGGTCCAGGGTCTTCATCGCGGTGGCGAAGCCGGTCCCCTCGGCGCCGATGATCCGGTCGGCCGGGATGCGGACGTTGTCGAGGTAGACCTCGCGGGTCGGCGAGCCCTTGATGCCCAGCTTCTTCTCCGGCGCCCCGAAGGACACGCCCTCGTCGCCCTTCTCCACCACGAACGCGGAGATGCCCTTGGAGCGCTTGTCGGGGTCGGTGACCGCCATGACCGTGTAGAACTCGGAGACCCCGGCGTTGGTGATCCAGCGCTTGACGCCGTTGAGCACCCAGAAGTCGCCGTCGCGCACCGCGCGGGTCTTCATCCCGGCCGCGTCCGAGCCGGCGTCCGGCTCGGACAGGCAGTAGGAGAACATGCCCTCCCCGCGCGCCAGCGGGGCCAGGTACTTCTGCTTGATCCCCTCGTCGCCGGAGAGGATCACCGGCAGCGACCCGAGCTTGTTGACGGCCGGGATCAGCGAGGACGAAGCACAGACCCGGGCCACCTCCTCGATCACGATGACCGTCGCCAGCGCGTCGGCGCCCGCGCCGCCGTACTCCTCGGGTACGTGCACCGCGTGCAGGTCGTTGGCGGTCAGCGCGTCGAGGGCCTCCTGCGGGAAGCGGGCCTGCTCGTCCACCTCGGCCGCGAACGGGGCGATCTTGGACTCGGCGAGCGAACGCACCGCGTCCCGGAGCATCTCGTGCTCCTCGGAGACCCGGAACAGGTCGAAGTCCGCGGACCCGTTGGACGAACCATTGGACGCCATGCGCCTCACCCCAAGTTATCTACCGTTAAGTAACATGTGCTCCTCCCCGATTCTAGAGCTTCCGGCCCGCTGTCCGTTGCGTGACCTCCGCAACAGCGTTCAGACTTCGCGGGTAGGATCCGCAGGCCCTCTTACTTACTTGCTCGACCAATCCATCCGGCGGAAGGACGTTCAGCGCCGTGAAGATCACCGTTATCGGGACCGGCTACCTGGGGACCACCCACGCGGCCTGCATGGCAGAGCTCGGCTTCGAGGTCCTGGGGCTCGACATCCTTCCCGAACGGGTGGCCGCACTCGCCTCCGGGAACGTCCCGATGTACGAGCCCGGCCTGGAGGAGCTGCTGCGCAAGCACCTGCGCGGGTTCGAGGGCTCCACCGGACGTCTGAGCTTCACCACCTCCTGGGAGGAGGTGGGCGCCTTTGGCGACGTCCACTTCATCTGCACCAACACCCCGCAGCGGCGCGGCGAGTTCGCCTGCGACATGTCCTATGTGGAGTCGGCCTTCGATCTGCTGGCGCCGCATCTGATCAGGCCGACGCTGGTGGTCGGGAAGTCCACGGTGCCGGTCGGCAGCGCGGACCGGCTGGCCCGCCGGCTGGCGGAGACGGCTCCGGCCGGCGCCGCCGCCGAGGTCGCCTGGAACCCCGAGTTCCTGCGCGAGGGCTTCGCCGTCGACGACACTCTGCACCCGGACCGGCTGGTCATCGGCGTCCGCAGCGCCGAGGCCGAGGCCACCCTGCGCGAGCTGTACGCGCCGCTGATCGACAAGGGCACCCCGCTGGTCGTCACCGACTTCCCCACCGCCGAGCTGGTGAAGACCGCGGCCAACTCCTTCCTGGCCACCAAGATCTCCTTCATCAACGCCATGGCCGAGGTCTGCGAGGCGTCCGGCGCCGACGTGGTGCAGCTCTCCGGCGCCCTCGCCTACGACACCCGGATCGGCGGCCGGTTCCTCAACGCCGGCCTGGGCTTCGGCGGCGGCTGCCTGCCCAAGGACATCCGCGCCTTCATGGCCAGGGCCGGGGAGCTGGGCGCCGACCAGGCGCTGACCTTCCTCCGCGAGGTCGACTCCATCAACATGCGGCGCCGCTCGCGGATGGTGGAGCTGGCCCGCGAGCAGTGCGGCGGCGGCCTGCTCGGCCGCCGGATCGCGGTGCTCGGCGCGGCCTTCAAGCCGGACTCCGACGACGTACGCGACTCCCCCGCGCTGAACGTGGCCGGACAGCTCCAGCTCCAGGGCGCGCAGGTCACCGTCTACGACCCCAAGGCCATGGACAACGCGCGGAAGATGTTCCCCGCGCTGAACTACGCCGAGTCCGTGCTGGAGGCCGTCACCGGCGCCCATGTCGTGCTGCACCTGACCGAGTGGCAGGAGTTCCGCGCCATGGACCCGGACGAGCTCGGCACGGTCGTCGCCGAGCGCCGGATCCTGGACGGCCGCAACGTCCTGGACCCGCAGCAGTGGCGCGAGGCCGGCTGGACCTACCGTGCGCTGGGGCGCCCCAGCTGAACCGGCACGAGCCGGAATGCGGGCGGCCGCCCGCCGGTTCTCCGGAGTGACCGGAAGAACCGGCGGGGCCGAGGGAGCAGACCGATGAGCAGCTACGGCGACGACGCCACCGTCCGCGAGATCCTGGAGGGCACCGGGGACACCTGGGCGGTGGTCGGCCTCTCCAACAACACCGCACGCGCCGCGTACGGCGTGGCCAAGGTGCTGCAGCGGTACGGCAAGCGGGTGGTGCCGGTGCACCCCTCGGCCGAGACGGTGCACGGCGAAGAGGGCTACCCCTCGCTGGCCGCCATCCCCTTCCCGGTGGACGTGGTCGACGTCTTCGTCAACAGCAGCCTCGCCGGAGCAGTCGCCGACGAGGCGGTCGCCGTCGGCGCCAAGGCGGTCTGGTTCCAACTGAACGTCATCGACGAAGGCGCGTACCGGCGCACGCGCGACGCCGGGGTCGCAATGGTGATGGACCGCTGCCCGGCGATCGAGATCCCCCGCCTGCCGCGCTGAGGCATGGGTCAGCGATGCCTCTTGGGCGGGTACAGCACCAGCTCGGAGGTGTCGATCGTCCAGTCGCCCACGGAAATCACATCGCCGAAGGTGTACGGCAGCGACTGGCGGTAGGTCTTCCCGTCGCTGTCCCAGTAGTAGAGACAGGCGCCGTTGCGGGGATCGACGATGAGGTAGCGGGGGACGCCCATCAGCGGGTAGTCCCGGACCTTGTCGATGTAGTCGTTCTCCGGGTTGGAGGGAGAGACGATCTCCACCGCGAGGTGGACCGCAGTGGCGTCGACGGCCTCGGACGTGATTGCGGCGTCCTCGTCCACAACGGCGACATCGGGGCGTCGCATCTTCGCCGCGAGCGGATGCTCGATGTCGAATCCCCCCGCGAAGAGGCCTGCCGGAAGCTGCCGGGCGAGCTGGTTGGTAACACGCATCGCGTCCAGGTCATGAGCCCCTGACGGACTTATCATCATGACGATCTTGCCGTCGCTGATCTCGATGTGCGGACCGAACGGCGCCGGCGGCTCGAAGTGCTCAGCAAACTCACGCAAGTGCTGATAAATCGACTGCTCCGTCATGCCTCCACGATAGCCGGGCGGGCGTATGTCGCGGTGCGGGCAGCGGCGCGCTCTGCGTAGGCGTTTGGCTTGTCGCGCAGTTCCCCGCGCCCCTGAGGGTCTGCAACTGGCTCAGTTGCACACGTCCAGGGGCACGGGGAACTGCGCGACAAACCATGCACTACCTGCACCAGACCCGCTCACCCCCAACGAACGTCTGCTCCACCTTCGCCGCCCCGATCTCCTCAGCGGGCCCCACAAATGGGTCACTATCCAAAACGACGAAGTCTGCAACCGCCCCCACGCGGATGCTCCCCGCGTCGTCGAGGTGGTTCACGTAGGCGGACCCGGCCGTGTACGCGGCGACCGCTGTGCCGAGGTCCAGCCGCTGGTCCGGCAGGAAGACGGGGTGCGCGCCGTCGCCGTAGCCCCTGCGGTTGACCGCCGTGTGGATCCCCTGGATCGGGTCCGGGCTGCTGACCGGCCAGTCGCTGCCGGAGGCAAGCGTCGCGCCGGCGCGCAGCAGGTCGGCGAAGGGGTACTGCCACTGCGCCGAGTCCCCGCCGAGGAACGGAATGGTCAGCTCGTCCATCTGCGGCTCGTGCGCCGCCCACAGCGGCTGGAGGTTGGCGACCGCGCCCAGCGCGCGGAAGCGGGGGACGTCGTCCGGGTGGACGACCTGGAGGTGGGCCAGGTGGTGCCGGGTGTCGCGGAATCCGTTGGCGGCGCGGGCCGCCTCCACCGCGTCCAGCGCCTCGCGGACCGCGCGGTCGCCCAGGGCGTGGAAGTGGACCTGGAAGTCGAGGGCGTCCAGCTCGGTGACGTAGTCCCGCAGGGCGTCCGGATCGACGAAGCTGAGGCCGCTGTTGGCGGTCGAGCAGCCGCAGCCGTCCAGGTACGGCACGGTCATCGCGGCGGTGAAGTTCTCGGTGATGCCGTCCTGCATGATCTTGACGGAGTCGGCCCGCAGCCGTCCGACCCGGAGCCGCTCGCGCCGCTCGACCAGCTCGGGGATCTGCTCCGCGCCGCGCGACCGGTCCCACCACAGGGCGCCGTTGACCCGCGCGGTGAGACGGCCGTCGGAGGCGATGGCGAGGTAGGCGTCGGAGGGGTCGGGCTGGCCGTTGAAGACGCCCAGGAGCGCGTCCTGCCAGGCGGTGATGCCGAGGGAGTGCAGCAACTGCTGCGCCCGCAGCAGCCCGGCGACCCGGTCGGCGAGGGTGGTCGGCGGAACGATGCGGGCGACCAGGCCGGTCGCGCCCTCCTGCAGGGTCCCGCCGGGGGTTCCGTCGGCCTCGCGTTCGATCCGGCCGTCGGACGGGTCCGCCGTGGCGGCGGTGAGCCCGGCCAGTTCCAGGGCCCGGGTGTTGGCCCAGGCCCCGTGGTGGTCCCGGTTCAGCAGGTAGACCGGGCGGTCGGGGACCAGGGCGTCCAGGAACTGCCGGGTGGGGGTGCCGCCGGGGAAGCTCTCCATGGACCAGCCGCCACCGGTGATCCACTCCCGCTCGGGGTGCGCCTCGGCATAGGCGCGGATGCGGCGGCGGTACTCGTCCAGGTCGGTGGTGCCGGTGAGATCGCACTCGCCCAGTTCCACGCCGCCGTAGACGGCGTGGATGTGCGCGTCCTGGAAGCCGGGCAGCAGCAGCCGCCCGGCCAGGTCCACCACCTCCGTCCCGGGGCCGATCAGCGCGCGGACCTCGTCCTGGCCGACGGCGGTGATCCGCCCCGCGGTGACGGCGACGGAGCCGGCCCGGCTGCGCGCACCGTCGACGGTGAGGACGGGGCCGCCGGTGAGGACCAGGTCGGCGTGGGTGGTACTCCAACCCTCCGGGGAGCGACCCCCCGTACCCCCACGTGAACCCGAGGTGGCCGAGCTCGCCGGGTCAGACGTTGCCGGTTGTGGGTGAGTAGTCATGCGGGCTCCAGGTGGTGCGGCGGTGCGGGTGGACGAACAGTCAAATGATGTGCGGTCAGGCGGACAGGCCGGCCTCCGCCAGGAGGTCCGTGGCGTCGGCGTCGGTGCCGCGGCCGGTGGTGAAGTAGTCGGACCTGCGGACCCACTTGGCCCACGCCGCGACCATCAGGCCCGAGACGATCATCAGCGCCGGAATGGTCAGCTGGAACCAGCCGTTGGCCGCGTCCACCGCGAAGTGGTCCGTCGAGTGGTAGAAGCTCCAGCACAGGTAGCCGCCGAGGGCGAACAGCACCAGCGCGCTCAGCACCGGGACCAGCACCGCCCGCACCCCCTCCCAGGGCGCCGTGCGCAGCAGCCCGCGGAACCGGCTCGCCGCGGCCAGCGCCGTCAGTCCGTAGTACAGCGCCACGACGATACCGATCGCGTTGACGGCGGCGCTGATCAGGTCGCTCACCTTGGGGATGACCAGGGACAGCACGGCGATCGCGGCCGCGATCGCGCCCAGCAGCAGGGTCCCGGCGGCCGGGGTGCCGTAGCGGGGGCTGATCCGGACCCAGACCGGGCCGAGGGTGCGGTCCCGGCCCATCGCGAACATGCCGCGCGCGCTGGGGATGACGCCTGCCTGCAGCGAGGCGACGGCCGAGAACATCAGCGCGACCAGCGGCAGCGCCGCCAGCGGCTGGTGGGCGAGCCGGTTGCCGAAGTAGGTGAGGCCCTCGGCGCCATGGTCGGCCAACTGGCCGACGGTGAGCACCCGCTGGAACGCAACGGCGCCGAGCAGGAACAGTCCGAGCATGGTGAACAGGGCGATGGTGCCGCCGCGCGAGGCGTCGCGCGGGTCGCGGGTCTCCTCGCTGACGCTGAAGGCCGCGTCGAAGCCCCAGTAGCAGAACACCGCGAGCACCATGCCCTGGGCGAGGGCGCTGAGCGAGGGGATGCCGAAGGGGTTGAACCAGTCCAGGCTGAACGGCTGGCTGCCGACGAACAGGCCGTAGCCGCAGAAGCCCAGCAGCACCAGGTACTCGAAGACCAGCAGGTAGCGCTGGAGCCGGGCGGCCACGGCGACCCCGCTGGTGGCCGCGATCACCACCGCGACCAGGACGAACAGGCCGATCAGGGTGGACTGGAGGGTGGACCCGGGGTTCAGCCTGACGCCGGCGACGCCGGTGAGGTGGGCCTCGCCGAGGAACTGCAGGATCGCCGAGCCGGTGACCGTGGTGGTGTAGGCCATGAACACCACCGTGCCGACCAGGTTGACCCAGCCGGAGAGGAAGCCCAGCCAGGGGCTGAGCGAGCGGCCGACCCAGACGTAGCTGTTGCCGCAGTTGGGCTCGACCCGGTTGAGCCGCCCGTACGCCCCGGCGATGCCGAGGATCGGCAGGAACGCCAGCAGCATGATGATCGGCAGGTGCAGCCCGACCACTCCTGCCAGCAGCCCCATCCCGATGCCGATGCTGGAGGTGGCGGCGGTACTGGACGCGGCGATCACCACACCGTCCACCACGCCGAGGGATCTGCGCATCTCGTCGCTCATCAAAGCCACCCATCTGCCGCACCGGCTGCTGTTGGAGCGCTATGGAACCCTGCGTTCCAGCACAAGGTCAATGCTGTTGACATAAGGTGGACGGATGACGACCAACCCCGATCGGTCCGTGGTGGCCGAGGACGCCCGCCGGCGGCGCCGTCCGACCAAGCAGGGCACCGTGCTCTCCGAGGCGCTGATCGTGGAGACCGCGCTGCGGCTGATCCGGCAGCACGGCGCGGCGGCGCTGACCGTACGGCGGCTCGGCGCCGCGCTGGGCGCCGACCCCAGCGCGCTGTACCGGTACTTCCGCAACACCGACGACCTGCTGCTGGCCGTCGCCGACGAGCTGATCGGCCAGGCCTGGACGGGCTGGCAGTCCACCGGCGGCTGGCGCAGCGACCTGCGCGAGCTGGGGCTGCGGATGCACGCCGCGTACCAGCAGCATCCGCAGGCGGCGATGCTGGCGACCTACCGGGTCACCGGGCGCGCCCACGAGGCGCGGGCGATCGAGATCATCCTCGGGGTGCTTCGCGGGGCGGGGTTCCCGGACCCCGAGGCGGTGCGGCTCTACCACGGGTTCGTCGACCTGGGGCTGGCCTTCGCCGCGCTGGACGCTGCGGGGCTGGCGCTGCCGCCGGAGGCGCGGGCCGCGGAGCGGGACGTCTGGAACCACACCTACAGCGAGCTGCCGGCTGCGACGCATCCCAATATCGCGGCGGTCGCGCAGTTGCTCCGGGCGGAGATGGGGCGCAGCGCTTATGCGCAGACGCTGGAGCAGTTCTTGGAGGCGGCGGAGTTGCGGCTTCGGGAAGCGGGGGGTTGCTGAGGGTTTTTCGGGTGCGGCGTCTGCCTGGTTGATCGCGCAGTTCCCCGCGCCCCTGACGTTTGCAATTGAGCCAGTTGCAGACCCTTAGGGGCGCGGGGAACTGCGCTGCCAACCAGGCACACGCCGCAGCCGCGAACCTACCGGTCCAGTTGCTCGATCGTGGCGATGGACGGCACCTCATCCCTCAGCGAAGCAGCCACGCCCTCGGCCTCGCGCAGGACCCGGACCGCGTTGCTCCAGGTCAGCTTGGCGAGGTCGGTCTCCGACCAGCCTCGGCTGAGGAGTTCGGCGATCAGGTTCGGGTAGCCGGAGACGTCGCTGAGGCCGTCAGGGGTGAAAGCCGTGCCGTCGAAGTCGCCGCCGATGCCGATGTGGTCGACGCCGGCCACCCCGCGCATGTGGTCCAGGTGGTCCGCCACCGTCGCCGCCGAGGCCCGCGGCGGCGGATTCGCCGCCTCGAACGCCCGCTGCACCACCATCGCCTCCGGCGTGGTCTCCAGCGCGTGGAACCCGTGCGCCTCCAGGTTGGCGTCGGCGGCCTTCGTCCAGGCGATCGCCTCGGGGAGGATGAACTTGGGTACGAAGGTGACCATCGCCACCCCGCCGTTGACGGCCAGCTGCTCCAGCACGTCGTCGGGGACGTTGCGCGGGTGGTCGCAGACGGCCCGGGAGGAGGAGTGCGAGAAGACCACCGGCGCGCGGGTGACCCGGATCGCGTCCCGCATGGTGTCCGCGGAGACATGCGAGAGGTCGACCAGCATGCCGAGCCGGTTCATCTCCAGGACGACCTCCTCGCCGAAGCGGGTCAGGCCGCCGGCCACCGGCTTGTCGGTGGCGGAGTCCGCCCACGGCAGGTTGTCGTTGTGAGTGAGCGTCATATAGCGGACGCCCAGGGCGTACAGGGCCCGCAGCGTGGCCAGCGAGCAGTCGATGGAGTGCCCGCCCTCGGCGCCCATCAGCGAGGCGATCCGGCCCTCGGCGCGGACCGCCTCGATGTCGTCGGCACTGAAGGCGAGCCGGAGCCGGTCCGGGTAGCGGGCGGCGAGCGCCCGCACGCAGTCCATCTGCTCCAGCGTGGCGCTGACGGCCCGGTCCCCGGCGAAGTCCGAGCGCACGTACACCGACCAGAACTGTGCGCCGACCCCGCCGGCCGTCAACCGGGCCAGGTCGGTGTGCAGATGGGCGCTCTGGTCGGTGGCGATGTCGAGGGCGTCGAGGTCGTAGCCGACCTGCTGGCGCAGCGCCCAGGGCAGGTCGTTGTGCCCGTCCACGACGGGGTGCTCGGCGAGCAACGCCCTTGCCCGGTCCAGCAGTTCGGGCGCGGGGGCGGTCCAGTCCGTCAGCTCGCTCATCCGGCCGCTCAGCCCCCGAAGCCGAAGCTGTTGCCGCCACTGACCTTGGCCCGCAGCTTCTTGCCCTTGTCGGTGGCCTGGCTGTTCAGCTCCTGCTGGAAGTCCCGCATCCGCTCGGCGAGTTCGGGGTCGAACGCGGCCAGCTGACGGACCGCCAGCAGCCCGGCGTTGCGCGCCCCGCCGATCGACACCGTCGCCACCGGGACCCCGGCCGGCATCTGCACGATCGACAGCAGCGAGTCCATGCCGTCCAGGTACTTCAGCGGCACCGGCACGCCGATCACCGGCAGCGTGGTGACCGAGGCGAGCATCCCGGGCAGGTGGGCGGCGCCGCCCGCGCCCGCGATGATCGCCTTGAGGCCGCGCCCGGCGGCCTGCTCCCCGTACGCGACCATCTCGCGGGGCATCCGGTGCGCGGACAGGACATCGACCTCGTAGGCGACCTCGAACTCGTCGAGGGCCTTGGCGGCGGCCTCCATCACCGGCCAGTCGGAGTCCGATCCCATGACGATCCCGACCAACGGCTGCTCAGGCATGCGTTGTCCCCTCGCTTCACTACAGCTTTTATTCAGTGATGTCGCCGCGCAGGTACGCGGCGGCATGGCGGGCGCGCTCCCGGACGTCGTCCAGGTCGTCCCCGAAGACTGTGACGTGGCCCACCTTACGACCGGGCTTCACGTCCTTGCCGTACATGTGGATGCGCAGCCCGGGGTCGCGGGCCATGCAGTGCAGGAACGCGTGGTACATGTCCGGGTAGTCGCCGCCGAGGACGTTGACCATCACGGTCCAGGGCGCCCGCGGTCGGGGGTCGCCCAGCGGCAGGTCGAGGACGGCGCGGATGTGGTTCTCGAACTGCGAGGTGACCGCGCCGTCGATGGACCAGTGGCCGGAGTTGTGCGGCCGCATGGCCAGCTCGTTGACCAGGATGCGGCCGTCGCGGGTCTGGAACAGCTCGACCGCGAGGTGCCCGGTGATGTCCAGTTCCCCGGCGATGCGCAGCGCCAGCGCCTGGGCCTCGGCCGCCAGATCGGCGGAGAGGCCGGGGGCCGGGGCGGTGACCTCGTGGCAGATGCCGTCCTTCTGCAGGGACTCGACCACCGGGTAGGCGACGGCCTGGCCGTGCGGGGAGCGCACCACATCGGCCGCCAGCTCCCGGACGAAGTCGACCTTCTCCTCGGCGAGGACCGGGACGCCGGCCCGGAACGGCTCCGCAGCCTCGGACTGGTCGCCGACGACCCAGACGCCCTTGCCGTCGTAGCCCCCGCGGGTGGTCTTCAGCACCACCGGGAAGCCGGAACCCTCGGCGGCGAAGGCGGCGACGTCCTGCGGGTCGGCGACCAGCCGGTGCCGGGGGCAGGGCACGCCCAGCTCGTCCAGCCTGGCCCGCATCAGCCCCTTGTCCTGCGCGAACACCAGCGCGTCCGGCCCCGGCCTGACCGCGACGCCCTCGGCCTGGAGCGCCCGCAGGTGCTCGGTGGGGACGTGCTCGTGGTCGAAGGTGATGACGTCGCAGCTGGCGGCGAAGCGCCGCAGGGTGTCGAGGTCCCGGTAGTCACCGAGGACGACGTCGTTCACCACCAGAGCCGCGGAGTCCTGCGGAGTGTCCGCGAGAAGCCTGAACCTCACGCCCAGCGGGATCGCCGCCTGGTGAGCCATTCGGGCGAGCTGCCCGCCGCCGATCATGCCGACTACTGGAAAAGTCACACCCCTGAGGATATAGGTGCCCGCAGTTCGGCATCACCGCAGGCCAGGCCACCAGGGCAGTTCCGGCACCGGCTCCGCCCCCCGTCCGCCGATCGCGCCGGCACAGGGATCGTCTATCGTTGATGTTTACGGTCCTGGAGCTTTGAGGCTCTGCAGCCAGGACTCGCGTGTGAGTCCCATGAGATGCCTGCGCTGGCCCACGATGAAGCGGGTACGCGAATTAGCATGAGCAGCGCTCCCCCACAGCCCTGAAAGAGACGGACATCGATGACCTCGACCCCCGGTCCTGCGCCCGCAGCGCCCAACGTTCTGCGTCGGCTCGTCCATGAGCTGGCCAAGTTCGGGATCGTCGGCATAGTCGGCGTCGTCGTCCAGCTGGTCGCCTTCAGCATCCTGCTCGACTCGATGCAGACCGTGCGCGCCAACGTCGTGGCAACGCTGATCGCGATCGGCACCAACTACATCGGCTACCGGTACTGGGTGTACCGGCACGCCGACAAGAAGACCCGGTCCCGCGAGATCACCCTGTTCCTGATCTTCAGCGGCATCGGCCTGCTGATCCAGAACGCCGTGCTCTACGCGCTGACCTACGGCCTCGGCCTGGACACCAAGATCGAGAAGCTGGTGTGCACCGTCGTGGGTATCGGCGTCGCCACGGTCTTCCGCTTCTGGTCCTACCGGACCTGGGTCTTCAAGGCCGTTCCCGACGCGGCCGCGGCCGTGATCGAGGCGGCCGACGCGGTCGGCCAGGCCGAGCGGATCCTGGCCGCCGAGCAGGTCAAGCTGAGCACCGGGCACGCCGAGTTCCAGGCGAAGGCCAAGGAGCTCTAAACCCTTACGTTCTTACCTTCGCACTGTCGGGGCCCTCAGGGCGTCCCAGGAAGAGTGCGAACACCGGAGGCCGCTGGGACAACAGTTCCAGTCGGCCTCCGTCTGCTTCCGCCAGGTCGCGGGCGACGGCCAGGCCGATGCCGGTGGAGTTGTGGCCGCTGACGGCGCGCTCGAAGACCCGCGCGCCCAGCTCGCTCGGGACGCCGGCGCCCTCGTCCTGGACCTCCAGCACCACCGAGGAGCCTCGGACCCGGGTGCGGATGGTGACCGCACCGTCGCCGTGCATCAGTGAGTTCTCGATCAGTGCCGCCAGCACCTGGGCGACCGCACCCGAGTTGCCCAGTGCCAGCAGTCCGGGCGGGCCCTCCAGGTAGAGGGTGCGTCCGGCGCGGCGCAGCGCGGGGCTCCACTCCTCGGCCTGCTGCTTGATCACCTCGTCCAGCTCGAACGGCTTCGCCGAGCTCTTGCGCTGGTCCCGGCTGTTGGTGAGCAGCCGCTGCACCACGTCGGTGAGCCGTTCCACCTGGCCCAGGGCGATCGCGGCCTCCTCCCTGACCGTGGTCAGGTTGTCGGTCTCGGCGATCTCCTCCAGCCGCATCGACAGTGCGGTGAGCGGGGTGCGCAGCTGGTGCGAGGCGTCGGCGGCGAGACGGCGCTCGGCGGTGAGCATCCGGGCGATGCGCTCGGCGCTGGCGTCCAGCACCTCGGCGACCCGGTCCAGCTCGACCACGCCGTAGCGGCGCTGCCGGGGGCGCGGGTCGCCGGAGCCCAGGCGTTCGGCGGTCTCGGCGAGGTCGGTGAGCGGACGGGCCAGCCGCTTGGCCTGCCATACCGCGAGCAGCGCCGCCGCCACCAGGGTGAGCACCGCGACCAGGACCAGGAGCAGCAGCATGTTGCGGATGTTGCGGTTCAGCGGCCCGCGCGACTCCTGGACGGTGACCTTCTCGCCGTGCGGCCCGGTCTCGGTCGCGCTCACCGGGTTGCCGCCCGACGGCTTGGCGCCGAGCGTTATGGCCGGCTGTCCCGGCAGCTCGACCACGGCATAGCGCTGGGCGTTCTGGCCGGTCAGCCCGGACAGTGCCTCGGCGTCGATGGGCTCGCCCGCGACCAGGCGGTTCTCCACGACCCCGATCAGGTGCAGCGCCTCCGAGGAGACCTGCTCCTGGGCGTTGTTCTCGATGCTGCGCTTCTCGACCAGGGCGAGCGGGGCGCAGAACAGCGCGACCACCACCAGGACGACGGCGAGGGTGGAGTTGATCAGCCGGCGCTGCACGTGTGAGGGTCAGCCCTTCTCGAACCGGAAGCCGACGCCGCGCACGGTGGTGATGTAGCGGGGGCTGGCGGCGTCGTCGCCGAGCTTCTTGCGGAGCCAGGAGATGTGCATGTCGAGGGTCTTGGTGGAGGTCCACCAGGTGGTGTCCCAGACCTGGCGCATGATCTGCTCGCGGGTGACCACCCGGCCGGCGTCCCGCACCAGCACCCGGAGCAGTTCGAACTCCTTTGCGGAGAGCTGGAGTTCCTCCTCGCCGATCCAGGCGCGGTGCGACTCCACGTCGATCTTCACACCGTGGGCGCCGGTGGTGAGGTCCACCGTGCCGCGACGCAGCAGCGCCCGGACCCGGGCCAGCAGCTCGGCGAGCCGGAACGGCTTGGTGACGTAGTCGTCGGCGCCCGCGTCCAGGCCGACCACCGTGTCGACCTCGTCGGCGCGGGCGGTGAGCACCAGCACCGGGAAGCCGTGACCGTCGGCGCGCAGCCGTCGGCACACCTCCAGGCCGTCCATCCCGGGCAGTCCGAGGTCGAGCACCAGCAGGTCGATGTTGCCGCCCTCGAGACCGGCCTCCAGGGCCGAGGGGCCGTCCTCGCGGACCACGACCTCGTAACCCTCGCGGCGCAGCGCGCGGGCGAGCGGTTCCGAGATGGCGACGTCGTCCTCGGCGAGCAGTACACGGGTCATGCCCTGATCGTAGTGCCCGGCGCTGCGCGAACGGCCCTTCCGCCCGCAGCCGCTCAGCGCGGTCGGCGGAGCCGGCGCCAGGGGGTGAGCACGAACACCGCCGCGCCGACCAGCAGCACGCTGCCGCCGAGCAGGCCGAGTGCGCGGAAGCTGGAGCTGTCGCCACCGGTGCTGGCCAGGTTGCCGCTGGAGGAGGAGCTGGTGGTGGAACCAGTGGTGGAGCCGGAGGAACTGCTGGAGGAGGACGAGCTGGAGGAGGAGCTGCTGGGCGAGCTGGACGCCGTCGTCCCGCCGCTGGTGCTGCTGGAGCCCTGCCCAACGGTGAGGGTGAGGCCGACGGCGGGCGAGTCCGCGGTGCAGACGGTGTCGGTGCCCAGGACCGTGATGGTGTACCCCTCCGGGCTGAAGGTCACCGTGCCGGCCGCGGTCAGCTTGATCGTGCCGGTCATCGGGGAGATGACCATCGGCGAGTTCTTGGGAATCTTCGGGTTGACCATCGGCCCGCTCACCGCGACCGTGCCGGACTGGACGCCGCCCAGCTTGATCTTGCCGCTGGGCTTCACCGTGTTGGCCTGCAGGTCGATGATGCCGGGGTTGTTCGATGCGGCCTTCACCGTCGTCCAGGTGACGGTGATGGTGTCGCCGACCTTCGGCGAGGAGCTGGAGCTGGTCACATTGGCGATCGAGGTGCCGTGGACCGTGCCGAGGCCCACCCCCGCGGGCGGTATGCAGGTGGTCGCGAAGCTGAGGTCCGCGGCAGCGGCCGGCTGAACTCCCATGAGCAGCGATGCACCGGCCGTGGCCAGCAGTGCGCCCCAGGCGAGCCTGTTTCTGTTCACGCGTCGATTCCTTTGTCGAGGAGGGTGGAAGATCCGAGGGTGGAAGATCCAGGGGTGCGGGCCTGGGCGGTACGGGAAGGGGGGTCGTCGTCGCCCGTCCTGGGCAGCGCGGGGCCGTAGCCGGGGGCGAACCAGGGCAGGGTGGGCGGGAGCGGCGCCGTGCGGGGCGGGTGCACGGGCATCGGCGGCAACACGAGGGTGTCGTACTCCTGGCCCGGGGCGGCGTAGGGCGGCGGAGGGCCGGGCCGATGGGGCTGGCTCAGGGCCAGGACGGGCCGTAGCCGGTCGACCGCGGCGAGCCCGATCCTGAACAGACCCACCGGGACCACCACGCACAGCAGCAGCCAGAACAGGGTGACTCCCCAGGGATGCGGCAGGGTCACCTGCTGTGTCGTCAACTCGGTCCCGTTGTACTGGAGTTGGACGGCGTAGCCGCCATGCGCCCCGGCGGCGAAGTCCAGCGGTATGTCGATCTCCTGCCTGGCCCCCGGCGCGATCACCCCGCTCCACTGGAACTCCTGCCAGTCCGGGGCGAAGACGGAGCGCCAGATGCCCGTCCGGAACACCGGATCGGTGATCGCCGAGTTGCCCACATTGGCGATCACCGCCTTGAACGTGCGGTGCGGCGGCGCTCCGAACCAGGTCATCAGGGAGCCGCCGCCGCTGACGGTCGCGGTGAGCGGGAGCAGCGTGCCCGGAGACTGCTTGACCGGGACATCGGCGACGCCGATCACCGGGAAGGCGGTGTTCACCGTGACGTTCGCGCCGGTCACCGTGGTGGCGTGGATGACGCACGGGCAGGGCTGCGGAGGCTTGACCACCGGCAGCTCCACGGTGAAGCTGCCGCCGGCCGTGGTGGTGAGGGCGCGTCCGCTGCCGTTGGCGCAGTCGTCCGTGCCGTCGACCTCGTTCTGGCCGCAGAGCAGCACGGTGAGCAGGGTGCGCGCGGGCCAGCCGGTCCCGGTGACGGTGGTGGTCGAGCCGGGTGCCGCGGTGCCCGGGGACGCCGTCACCGCGGCGCTCGGCCCGGCGGCGCGCGCCGGGGCCGCCGGCAGCGCGACCGGCAGCGCCAGCGCCAGTAGCAGCACCCCGGCGAGCAGGGCCACCCGGCGCGGCAGCGACATCACCGTCATGCGGCGGCCTCCACCCGTACCCGCCCGCGCCGCCAGGACCAGCCGCCGCCGCGCTGCGCCCGGCGTCGCCGCGAGCGAAGCCGGCGGGCGCCGATCAGCAGGCCGATCAGCACCAGGACCAGTCCGACGAGGAACCAGGGGACGGCGAAGAAGCTCGTCCCTGCGGTCGCCGAGATGTCCGTACCGGCGATCGACAGCTTCAGGCTGACGTGGTCGAACTGCGGCGGATGCGGCCAGGGGACGCTGAGGGTGACGGACTGGCCCGGCAGCAGGTCGATGCCGAGGTCCTTGGGGGCCGCGTTGAGGACGGTGCCGCCGAACCAGCCGCTGGCCCTGAGCGCCAGCGTGGGGTGCACGGTGGTGTTGCCCCGGTTCACCAGGGTGTAGCGGACGGTGGCCGAGGACGATCCGAGCCCGGGGATCAGCGGAGCCCTGCGGCTCACCGAGACGTTCTGCAGCGTCACCGCCGGCACGGCCGGGCCGGACACCCGCAGATAGACCCGGGCGCCGACGGCGCGCTGGATGCCGACGGCGACCTTGCCGTTGCTGCTGGTCCCCACGGTGGCGGTGTCGAGGGCGACGATCGCGCCGGGATGGTCCCCGGGCTCGGCGCCCTTGGGCACCGCGATGGTGAACGGGATGTCGGCACGGTGGTGCGCGGGGACGGTCAGTTTGTTGGCCTTGAGCTGCGTCCAGGCGCCCACGCCGAGCTGCGGCTGGTCGGCCGCGCGCAGCGCGAACCCGCCGTCGCGCGGGGTGTTGTAGGCGTCGGCGCCGTAGAGCTGGAAGGTGATCGGCCGGCTGGAGGTGTTGAAGACGGAGACGGTGTCGCTGACGGTCGCCCCGGGCGCCGCCTCCAGATAGAAGTACTCCCGGTCCGGAAGCGCGTTCCTGGCCTTGGAGGCCGGGACCGGGTAGACCGCCCAGCTCCCGTTGTCGGCGGCGGGGGCGATCGCGGGGGCTGCGGCGGGGGCTGCGGCGGGGGCCGCGGCCGGGGCCGGCCCCGCACCGAGGAGGAGGCCGCCGACGGCCAGCAGCGCGGCCAGCAGCACCCTGAGCAGACGGGGTGTCAGCGGTCGACGGTGGTACATCGGCGGTCCTCCAATGGTGCGGGGTCGGGGTGGGGCTCAGGCCAGGGTCAGCGTGAGCGTCGAGCTGTAGGTGCCGGGCGCGGTGAACGCCGGGACGTTCAGCGAGAGGTCCGCCGTGGCGCTGAACTGACCACCGGTCAGTGTCGCCGCGGGGGTGCTCGCCAGGGTCGCCCCGGCCGTGCCGACGGTGCCCGCCGAACCGGCGGCGCAGGTGCTGGGGCTGCCGGAGGTGGTGCTGCAGGCAGGCGTCCAGCTGAGGTTGGCCGCCGGCAGGGTGCTTCCGGAGGGGCCGACGAAGTTGGTGTTGCTGGCGGTCAGCGACCAGCCGCTGGCACCGCCGCGGTAGTCCTTGACCGTGACGGCGTTGAGCGATCCGGTGGAGCTGCCTCCGGTGCCGAAGTCGACCGGGGTCATCGTGACGGTGTCACCGGCCTGGGTCATGCTCAGCGTTCCGCTCTTGACCGAGCTGTTCAGCGTCTGCGACGCACCGCCGGGCGGGGTGACCGGAATGACCGTGTACGCGACCGGCGGCGCCGCCGTGGCAGCGCTGTAGGCCGTCCCCTCGAAGGCGATGATGCCCGTGGTCGCCGCCGCGTTGACGGTCAGCTGGACGCTGAACGCGCCGGTGCTGTCCGCCATGGCGGTGGTGGCGTCACCCGTCGCCGTGGTCCCGGCGAAGCCCGCCACGGTGACGGAGGCGCCTGCGGTGAAGCCGGTGCCGCTGACCGTGGTCTTCGCGCCGGGCGCGCCGGAGCTGGGGTTGTCGGTCACGACCCGGTTGTTGGCCGAGGTCGCCGGGCTGGCGGTGATGGTGTTGGAGACGCCGGCCGGCGGGGTGTCGATGGTGCAGGGGATGTCGATGGTGATGATGTAGTTGGAGTTGATGTTGTAGTTGCTCGGTGTCAGCGTGATCGCCCCGGCCGCGGAGACCACGAAGGTCCCGGTCATGGTGAAGCCGGGGAAGGCCGCGTTGCCGGCCACCGGAGGGTTGCTACGGGTTCCGGTGACGGCGACCGTCCCGCTCTGCGCGCCGCCGAGGGTGACCGTGCCGGTGGGCAGGACCACGTTGGCGGGGAGCGCTGTCGCCGTCGGGTTGCCCGCGGCGGGCGTCGTCACGTCATAGGTGACGGTGACGGTGTCGCCGACCTTGGGAGTGGCGTTGGAGACGGTGATCTCCGAGGTGGTGGTGCCGTGGATCGGCGACAGACCGAGGCTCGCCGGGGGTGTGCAGGTGGTCGCGTACGACACCGGCGTGCCGGCGGTGTCCGCCTGCGCCTGGCCGGCGAACGCCAGCGGCGCCGCCAGGGCCAGCGCGATGAATCCTGCCTGGAGCCCGCGGCGTCTGCGCCGCGGCGTATGTCTGTGCGAACTGTGGAACACGATCGTGGTGCCCCTTTCGGTGAAGGCGGCGGCTATCGCCACGCCCGCTGCGTGACAGCCGTCACGGCCACCGGAGCCGATCTGCCCGGGTGAGGTGCACCAGGACTATTCTTCGATCGGCGCCACGGTGCCGTGCGGGCCGACCGCCCCCTGTCTCCCTTGCCGTCGACGGGGGCGGCCGGCCTCCTGCATGTGTGTCGTTTCTGTGCTCACCGCCTTGGCGGTGCCCATCATTGACGACCCGTCAGATTTAGAAGTCAAGGCATCCGCCCGGCCGACCGGGGCCGCCGGGTCAGAATCAGCACCCCACCCAGACCGCCCAGCAGAACCGTCCCGCCGAACAGGCCGACGGCGACGGGGTAGCTGTCGGCGCCGGTCTGCGCGAGGTTCGAGACCGCGGGAGCGGAGGTAGCGGCGGATGAGCCTGCGGCGGCGACGGTGATCGGCAGGCTGAGACCGACGGGCGTGGCGCCGGTCGGCGTGCAGGTCGTCGTGAGCGTGTAGGAGATCACGGTGAGCACCCCAGGGGTGAAGGTCACCGTCCCGGTCGTGGCCTTGCTACTCGGGCGGTAGCTGCCGGTCATGCTCCCGATGGCGATCGGCGTGTTGGCCGGGACCCTGGTGGCGTTGGCGGGCCCCGACACCTTCACCGTCCCAGCGTCGGCGCCCCCGAGGTCCAGCACCGCGCTCGGCTGCATCGCCCCCGGGCCGAGGTCGACCGGGCTGGAGGAGACGCCGTTGGTGAAGTCCATGGTCACGGCATAGGCGCCGCCGCTGCCGCTGGGCACGGCCGTCACCGCGACCTTGGACACCGCGTCCTTCTCCCCGATCGGCGTCGTGCAGTGGTACGGCACCGCCACCAGCGCCGCCCCCGCCGCATGCGCCCCGCCGACGGACCCGGCCAGAACCCCCACTCCCGCGACAGCGAGCACGGACACCCCCGCCGCCAGCCTCCCGCCACTTCTCCCGACCACGACCCCGCCCTTCGCCTCCGCAACTCCCGTACTGACGGTGCGTCAGATTCCAGCTGCTGACGGTACGCCGATCGGCGTGCGGGCGGAACCGCCATGCACGGAAGTTCTCAGTGAGCGGTGGGAGGATCAGTAAACCCGTTCGCCCCCGCGCCACACCGCGGCAACGAGCGGCACACCGGGACGGTAGGCAAGGTGGACGTGCGAGGGGGCGTCGAGCAGGGCGAGGTCGGCGCGGGCGCCGACCGTTACTCGGCCGACGTCGGTGCGGCGGAGGGCGGCTGCGCCGCCGGCCGTGGCGGACCAGAGGGCCTCGTCCGGGGTCATGCCCATCTCCCGGACCGCGACGGCGATGCAGAAGGGGACGGAGGTGGTGAAGCTGGAACCCGGGTTGCAGTCCGTCGAGAGGGCGACCGTCGCGCCGGCGTCAAGCAGGCGGCGCGCGTCCGGGTAGGGAGCGCGGGTGGAGAACTCGGCGCCGGGCAGCAGGGTCGCCACGGTGGTCCCCGAGGCGGCGGCGAGGGCGGCGACGTCGGCGTCGGACAGGTGCGTGCAGTGGTCGGCCGAGGCCGCCCCCAGCTCCACGGCGAGCTGGACGCCCGGGCCCTCGGTCAGCTGGTTGGCGTGGATCCGGGGCGTCAGACCGCGCTTCGCGCCGGCCGTCAGGACGGCCCTGGCCTGGTCCCCGTCGAAGGCGCCGCGCTCGCAGAAGACGTCCACCCAGCGGGCGTGCGGGGCGCAGGCGTCCAGCATGGGGCCGGTGACCAGCTCGACGTAGGCCGCAGGGTCGTCGGCGTAGTCGGGGGAGACGACATGCGCGCCGAGGTAGGTGGTCTCGTCGGTGTGGCGACCCGCGATGCGGAGGGCGCGGGCCTCGTCCTCCACGGTGAGGCCGTAGCCGGACTTGCACTCCAGCACGGTGGTGCCCTGACGCAGGGCTTCTGCGACGTAGCGGGCGACATTGGCGTCCAACTCGGCGTCGCTGGCCGCGCGGGTGGCGGCGACGGTCGTACGGATGCCGCCGGCGGTGTAGGCGGCACCGGACATCCGGGCGTTGAACTCGGCGGTGCGGTCGCCCGCGAACACAAGGTGCGAATGCGAGTCCACGAACCCGGGAATGACCGCGCGTCCGGCGGCGTCGAACGCGTCGTCGGCGGCGGGGGCCGAGGCGGCGGGTCCGACCCAGGCGATCCTGCCGTCATCGATCACGACGGCGGCGTCGCTCAAGAGGCCCAACGGGCCATCGCCCATGGACGGATCGTTGGTGACCAAGCTGCCGATACCGGTGATCACTGTGCTGCCCATATGCACCTTCCCAAAGTTGCAGACCCCTGGGGGCGCGGGGAACTGCGCGACCAGCCCTCTACGGAGGTGCATGGTTGGCAGCGCAGTTCCCCGCGCCCCCAGGTAGTAACGTGCTTGATCGCCATCGCGAGTGCCGCTCCGACTAGGTGGTGACGTGCTTGATCGCCATTGCGAGTGCCGCTCCGACTAGGTGGTGACGTGCTTGATCGCCATTGCGAGTGCCGCTCCGACTAGGTGGTGACGTGCTTGATCGCCATTGCGAGTGCCGCTCCGACATCGGGTACCGACTGGTGCCGGCCATCGCGTACGACGACCCGCCCGCCGACCACCACCTCGCGGACGTCGGCCGCGCTCGCGGCGAACACCGCCGTCTCCGCCCCCAACCTCGCCGATGGTCCCGCTGTACGGGGGGTGTCCAGCGCTACGGAACAGAAGTCCGCGAGCGCCCCCCGCTCCAGACGGCCCGCCTCGGGCCACCCCAGGGACGCATGGCCGTCCTCCGTCGCGGCGCGGAGCAGCGCCGCCGCCGTCCAGTGGCCGCGCTGCTGGGTCGCGAGACGCTCGTTCAGCTCCAGCGCACGCGCCTCCTCGAACGGGTCGATCACCGCGTGGCTGTCGCTGCCCAGCGAGATCGGGCTGCCGCCGTGGGCGAGCCTGCGGGCCGGGCCGATGCCGTCGGCGAGGTCCCGTTCCGTGGTGGGGCACATGCAGATGACCGTGGAGGAGGAGCTGAGCAGCTTGACGTCGGCGTCGGTGAGGTGGGTGGCGTGCACGGCCGAGGTGCGCGGGCCCAGCACCCCGTGCTGGGCCAGCAGCTGAGTGGGGGTCACCCGGTGGGCCGCCAGGCAGGCCTCGTTCTCGGCGGTCTGCTCGGAGAGATGGACGTGCAGCGGGGCCTTCCGTTCCCCCGCCCACTGCGCCACCGTCGACAGCTGTTCGGCCGGCACCGCGCGCACGGAGTGCACGGCGGCGCCGATCCGTGCGTGTGCGCGGGGCGCGATGCTGCTCGCGCGCGCCGCCCAGGCGTCGGCGTCGCCGTCGCTGAAGCGCTGCTGGTGCCGGTTGGGGGGCTCGCCGAAGCCGGCCGAGAGGTAGCAGGTGTCGAGCAGGGTGATCCGGATGCCGGCCCGGGAGGCGGCCTCGATCAGCGCCTCGCCCATGGCGTTGGGGTCGGCGTAGCGGGTGCCCCCGGGGGCATGGTGCAGATAGTGGAACTCGCCGACGGCGGTGATGCCCGCGAGCGCCATCTCCGCGTAGACGGCCGTCGCCAGCTCCAGGTAGCTGTCCGGGGTGAGCGCGTCGGCGGTCCGGTACATGGTGTCGCGCCAGGTCCAGAAGGTCCCGCTGCCGACCTGGACGGTGCCGCGCAGGGCGCGGTGGAAGGCGTGCGAGTGGGCGTTGGCCATGCCGGGCAGGGTGAGCCCGGTCAGCACGGTCGCCCCGGCGGGGGCCGGGCCGCTGTCGGGGGTGACCGCGGTAATCCGGCCCTCCGACACGGTGAGCAGGACGTCGGACTCCACGACCGGGTCGATCCAGGCGTGGGGGGCCCAGAACTGGGTCACGGACGGCATACGAGCTCCTCCAGGACGTCGGCGAGGGCCGCCGTGCCCGCCAGGCAGTCGGCCTCGCCCGCGTACTCGCTCGGGGAGTGGGAAACCCCGGTGGGGTTGCGGACGAACAGCATCGCGGTGGGGATGACGGCGGACAGGATGCCCGCGTCGTGGCCCGCGCCGGTCGGCAGAATCGGGCAGCGCCCCGAAGGGGCTCCGGCAGGGGTGGTGGTCGGGTGGCGGGAGGGCGTGCCGGCGCCGAGGCGCGCGGCGAGCCGGTCCCGCAGCGGCGCGTCGAAGTCGACAACCGGAGTGTAGGACTCGCGTACGACATCCGCCCGGACGCCGTCCCGTTCGGCCCGTTCGCGCGCCGCCGTCTCGATCTCCTGGACCAGCGCGGTCAGGGTGGCCTCGTCGGCCGCCCGGGAGTCCAGCCAGCCGCGCACCAGCGAGGCGATGGCGTTGGTGCCGTTGGGCTCCACGCTGACCTTGCCGAAGGTGGCCAGCGCCCCGTGCAGCCTGGCCTTCTTCCGGGCCGAGAGCACGGTGTTGGCGTAGGTCAGCATCGGGTCGCGGCGGTCCTCCAGGCGGGTGGTGCCCGCGTGGTTGGCCTCGCCGTGGAAGTCGAAGCGCCAGCGGCCGTGCGGCCAGATCGCCGAGGCGACGCCGACCGGGTGCGGCGTCCCGGCCAGGAAGCGGCCCTGCTCGACATGGAGTTCGACATAGGCGGCGACCCGGGACAGCCGCTCCTCGTCCTTGCCCATCAGCGCCGGGTCCTGGCCGACCGCCTCCATGGCGTCGGGCAGCCGGACCCCGGCCGCGTCCCGCAGGCCGTAGGCCTGATCCTGCGTCAGCACCCCTGCGGTCAGCCGTGAGCCGACGCAGGCGACGCCGAAGCGGGCGCCCTCCTCGTCCACGAAGTTGGTGATGGCCAGCGGGCGCACCGGCTGGAAGCCGCGCTCCCGGAGCGCGTCGAGCGCCGCGAACGAGGACACCACGCCCAGCGGCCCGTCGAAGGCGCCGCCGTCCGGGACGGAGTCCAGGTGCGAGCCGGTGACGATGGCGCCGTCGCCCTGTGGGTCGCCGTACCAGGCCCACTGGTTGCCGTTGCGGTCGACCTCGTAGGCCAGTCCGCGGGCGGCGGCCTGCTCGGCGAACCAGGCGCGGCACTCGGCGTCGGCCGGGGTCCAGGCGTGCCGCCGGTAGCCGCCGGAGGCGTCGTAGCGGCCGACCGGGAGCAGCTCGGACCACATCCGGCGATGGCTGTCGGCAGCGGAACCGAGCTGCTCCTCAACGGAAGTCACGTGACTACTCGCCCTCACGCATCGGGATGCGCACGCCGCGCTCGTCCGCGACCTCGACGGCGCGGTCGTAGCCGGCGTCGACGTGCCGGATGACGCCCATGCCGGGGTCGTTGGTGAGCACGCGGCGGATCTTCTCGCCCGCGAGCTTGGTGCCGTCGGCGACGGTGACCTGCCCGGCGTGGATGGAGCGGCCGATGCCGACCCCGCCGCCGTGGTGGATGGAGACCCAGGACGCGCCGGAGGCGACGTTGACCATGGCGTTGAGCAGCGGCCAGTCGGCGATGGCGTCCGAGCCGTCCAGCATCGCCTCGGTCTCCCGGTAGGGGGAGGCGACGGAGCCGGCGTCGAGGTGGTCGCGGCCGATGACCAGCGGGGCGGAGACGGTGCCGTCGGCGACCATCTCGTTGAAGCGCTCGCCGGCCCTGTCGCGCTCGCCGTAGCCGAGCCAGCAGATGCGGGCCGGCAGGCCCTGGAAGTGGACCCGCTCGCCGGCCATCCTCATCCAGCGGGCCAGCGACTCGTTCTCCGGGAAGAGGTCCAGCACGGCCTTGTCGGTGGCGGCGATGTCCTTGGGGTCGCCGGAGAGCGCGGCCCAGCGGAACGGGCCCTTGCCCTCGCAGAACAGCGGCCGGATGTACGCGGGGACAAAGCCGGGGAAGTCGAACGCCCGGGTGTAGCCCGCGAGTTGGGCCTCGCCGCGGATGGAGTTGCCGTAGTCGAAGACCTCGGCGCCCTTGTCCTGGAAGCCGACCATCGCCTCGACGTGCTTGGCCATGGCCTCGCGAGCGCGGGTGGTGAACTCGGCGGGCTTCTCGGCCGCGTAGCTCGCCATGTCGTGGAAGTCCACGCCGATGGGCAGGTAGGCGAGCGGGTCGTGGGCGCTGGTCTGGTCGGTGACGATGTCGATCGGCGCGTCCATCGCCAGCAGATGCGGGACCAGCTCGGCGGCGTTGCCGAGCAGGCCGATGCTGAGCGGTTTGCGCTGGTCGCGGGCCTCGACCGCCAGTTCCAGGGCGTGCTTGAGGCTCTTGGCCTCGACGTCCAGGTAGCGGTGCTCGATGCGGCGGTCGATCCGGGTCTGGTCGCAGTCGATGCAGATGGCGACGCCGTCGTTCATGGTGACGGCGAGCGGCTGGGCGCCGCCCATGCCGCCGAGGCCGGCGGTGAGGGTGATGGTGCCGGCCAGGGTGCCGTTGAACTTCTTGGCGGCGACGGCGGCGAAGGTCTCGTAGGTGCCCTGGAGGATGCCCTGGGTGCCGATGTAGATCCACGAACCGGCGGTCATCTGCCCGTACATGGTGAGGCCGAGGTGCTCCAGACGGCGGAACTCCTCCCAGTTGGCCCAGTCGCCGACCAGGTTGGAGTTGGCCAGCAGCACCCGGGGGGCCCACTCGTGGGTCTGCATCACGCCGACCGGACGGCCGGACTGGACCAGCATGGTCTCGTCCTGCTTGAGCGTCTGCAGGGTGCGGACCATGGCGTCGAAGGAGCGCCAGTCCCGGGCGGCCTTGCCGGTGCCGCCGTAGACGACCAGCTTGTCGGGGTGCTCGGCCACCTCGGGGTCGAGGTTGTTCATGAGCATCCGCAGGGCGGCCTCCTGCTGCCATCCCTGCGTGCTGAGGGCGGTGCCGCGGGCTGCGCGTACGGGGCGCGGGCCGCTCTGGTGCTGCGTCATGACTTCCGGCCTCTCGAGAAGCGGTGGATACATCCATTCAGATTCTTCAGCTCTGAAGATAGCCAATCATACGAAGGGGCACCAGACCCACTCGGCCCCATATGTCCTCTTGCATATGTTTTGGACCATATGCTGACCCCGACTACCTCCGCACCGGCGGACGACCGAGAGGGGATTCACATGGGTCCCGTGGAGTTCCTGGTGCTCGCCTTCCCCGGTGAGACGGTCGCCGCCGACGTCATCGCTCCGCTGACCGCCCTGCGCGCCTCCGGCGGGGTACGCGTGATCGACACCATGGTCGTCAGCAAGGCCACGGACGGCAGCGTCACCTCGGCCGAGCTGGGCGACTTCGAACACCTGCGGGGCGCGGTGGACGCGGCCGGGGAGGCGGTCACCCTGATGGGCGAGGAGGACGCGGCGGAGGCGGCCGAGCTGCTGGAACCCGGATCGAGCGCACTGCTGATCCTGGTCGAGCACCTCTGGGCGACCGCGGCCGCCGAGGCCTTCCGCAAGGCGGGCGGGCATGTCGCCGCGTCCGTGCGCATCCCGCCCGAGTTCGTCGCCGAGGCGTACCGGGCGCTCGCCACCGCACAGTAGGGAATCCGGCGTCATGATCCGACCGATGCGACCCGTGGGAGCGCCGCTGCTGCGCGGTGCGCTGGCCGCGCAGGGCGGCTCTGATTTCGGGTGCGGGCCCTGCGTGGTTGGCCGCGCAGTTCCCCGCGCCCCTAAGGGGCTGCAACTGGCCGAGTTGCAATTGGTTCAGGGGCGCGGGGAACTGCGCGACAAGCCCGAACCGCCGCCTACCCCCGGGCCCGGGCCGCGCCCTTGACGACGGGGCGGACCTTGCCCGCGGCCGGGCCGGTGGTGGCGAAGGGGCCGATCCGGCTGCGGCGGCCGAGCAGGCGGGCGTCCTCGGTGCGGGCCCAGACCAGGGTCTCGTTGGCGCGCTCCCAGCGGGCGGTGAGGCGGGTCGCCAGGAACAGGCCGAAGCCGTAGCCGAAGACGGCCATCCCGGCGGCGGGACCCGCGGCGAGGCCCGCGGCACAGACCGCGACCATGCCGACGAGCAGCCACAGCGCATTGTCGCGGGCCAGCCGTCGCCGGGTCGCCTGTGCGGGCTCCAGCGTCACCGCGAACGCGGCCTTCTCGGCGGTGGCGATCCGGGCGCGGTACCAGCGGCTGCGCAGCAGCAGCCCGGCGAGGGCCGCCAGCACGGCTGCCGCCGCCCCGATCATGAGGCCGATCCGGCGCCCGGTGACGCTCGGGATGAGCAGGCCGGCCAGGACGCCGACGACGCCGATCCACAGCAGCGTGCGGGCGACCGTCGCGCGGATGACCACCACGCGAGCCAGTGCATAGGTTCCGCGCATTCCTGTCCTCCCAACCGAACCGTTTCTGGCGGGACGGTAGCGCGGACATGTGAGACGCGTATGAGAAACGGCGCAGCTCGCCGCCGGATTCTCAGGACACATGCGCTCCGACGAGGAGGCCGACCAGGAAGGTCATGCCGGTCGCCAGCGCGCCGAGGCTGAACTGGCGCAGGCCGCCCTGGAGCGGCGGGCGGCCGGTGAGCTGGGCCACCGAGGCGCCACCCGCGAACAGGGCCACCGCGGCCAGCACCAGCGCCATCAGCAGGGCGGCCGGAGCGCCGAACAGGTAGGGCAGCAGCGGCAGCAGGGCGCCGACGGTGAAGGAGGCGAAGGAGGCCCCGGCGGCGGTCCACGGCGAGGGCAGGTCGTCGGGGTCGATGCCCAGCTCCTCGCGGATGTGGACCTTGACGGCCTCCTTGGGGTCCACCGAGATCTGCTGGGCCACCGCCTCGGCCAGCTCCGGGGCGACGCCGCGCTTGACGTAGGCGGCGGCGAGCTCGCGCTCCTCGCCCTGGGGGTTGCGCCAGTGCTGCAGCTGCTCGACCGCCACCTCGGCCTCGGTCAGCTCGTTCTGCGAGCAGACCGAGATGTACTCGCCGGTGGCCATCGAGAACGCGCCGGCGATCAGCCCCGCCAGCCCGGTCAGCACGATGGTGTGGTTCGGGGCCCCGCCGCCGCCGACACCCGCGATCAGCGAGGCGTTGGTCACCAGACCGTCCATCGCACCGAACACCGCCGGCCGCAACCAGCCACCGGAGACGTCACGGTGCACCAGCGGCCGGTGCCGGGCGCCCAGCAGGGCCCTGGCGGCCCGGCCCACGCGGGGGCCGGGATCGACGGAGGGCCGGTACGGCGTCTCCGGCAGCTCTGTCTCCGGCAGCGCTGCCTCCGGTACGGCCGTCTCCAGGACCGCGGTGAGCTCCTCCTCGACGAAGGGCGCGGCCGGGTAGGTCGGCTCCGCGTAGACAGGCTCCGCGTAGATCGGTTCCGCGTAGCTCAGGTCCGTGTAGGTCTGCTCCATCGGGGCGTCCCGGTAGAGCTGCGTCTGCGTCACCACCGGCCCGCTCATCCGCACGGGCGCTGGGACGGTCGGCTGAGCGGGCGGCGCGGCGGGTGATCGCTCCGGCGGCGGAGCGGGGTACAGATCCTGCCAGGTGTTCGCGGCCATTGCCTGTACCTCCAGAGCGCACGGGGCAACCGTGGGAGCAGTGGGAACCGGGACGAGCTTCAGCTGGAACCTACGCCCGACCGCGGCCACCAGGAGGGATCCGCGTGAAATGGACCGGTTCTGCTCGATTCCAGTCACTCAGGAACCACATCGGCGATCCGGCAGTGTCAGCCGACGAACAGCCCCCGGGCCGCCGCCGCGTGCTCGAACTCCTCCAGCCGGCTGACCGCTCCGGGCAGTTCGTCGCACATCGCCTGGAGCAGCACCCGTCCCAGCATCATCGGCGCACAGGCCGTGTCGAAGATCAGACTGGAGCCCACCGCGGCCGGGAGCATCAGATCCGTCAGCCCGGACACCGGGGCGAACGCGCTGTCCGCGACCGTGATCACGGTCAGCCCGGCCTGCTTGGCCGCCGTCAGCGCCTCCAGCAGTTCGCGCGGATGGCGCGGCAGCGCGAAGCAGATCAGCGTGGTCGCCCCGGCCCTGGCCGCCTGCTCGATCCGGTCGAGCAGCATGCTGCCGCCCTCGTCCAGCAGCCGCACGTCCGGGTGCACCTTGGCGGCGAAGTACGCGAAGCCGTGCGCCTGCGCGGAGCCGGCCCGCAGGCCGAGGACCAGCAGCGGACGGGAGGCCGCCAGCAGCTTGGCCGCCTGCAGCACCGGCTCGGGATCGGCCAGCACCGCCGCCAGGTGCTGCAGGTTGGCGATCTCCGAGAGCACCGCCTGCTGCTGTTCGTTGCGGACCACGTCCCGCTCGGTCTCCCGGCCCGCGCCGGACTCGCCGGGCTCGCCCAGGCCGAGCTCGCGGAGCTGCTTGCGCAGCGCGGGGTAGCCGTCGAAGCCGAGGGCCACCGCGAAGCGGGTCACCGAGGGCTGGCTCACCCCGGCCAGCTCGGCCACCTCGACGCTGGACAGGAACGGCGCCTCGGCGGCGTTGCGGACCAGGCAGTGGGCGATCCTGCGCTGAGTCGGCGTCAACCGGTGACCGTCGAACAGACGCAGCAGCCTGCCGGACGGACCGGTCGCGACGGCCTCCCCCCCTGGGCCAGCGGGTGGCGTCTTGATCGGAGCGTCCTTGTTGGTGGCAGTGGTGCTCATCGCTTCTCCTCTCCCCCTGGCCGCCTGGTGGGGGGCGGGCAGCGGGGAACATTCACTGTCCGTTGACTCTGCATGACTCCATGCAGAGTCGGCAAGTGCCGTCTTGCCCGCCGGACACGGTCGGCACGCCCCTGATATGTCCCTGAGACAACCCCGAGATCGGTGTCTCCGGCGGTGCCGAACCCCTGCTGGTCCCTACGCTCACAGGTATGAACCCAGTCGAGAGCGAGACCAAGAAGGACCTGCGGGCCGCGGCCCACACGGCGCGGGAGCTCGGTCCCGAGTACGAGACCGAGGTCATGGACGGTTTTCTGCGCCGCCTGGACGAGCGGCTTGAGGCCCAGATCGCGGTCCGGGTCCGCCGCGAGCTCGGGTCGGCGGCGACCGAGCAGCGCCCGCCGAGACGCAGGGGTTTCAGCGGCGCCTTCCAGTACGTGTCGCTGGTGGCGGCGGTGCCGCTGTCGGCGGTGGGTGCCAACTTCGGACATGTCGGGGGCCTGTTCATCGTCTGGGCCGGCATCGTCGGCCTCAACTTCGTCCAGTTGCGCGGCCAGCGCTACGCCGACCAGGACGAGCGCCGCCCCCGGACCAATCGCGACGAGTGGAACTGACCACCCGTCACGACTGATCACGCTGCCGGTCAGGCCAGCGTTCCGGTGACCGACTCCACGGCGGCGACCAGGCCGCCACTGGCGACATACGCCTCGGCCGCCTCCAGGTCCGGGGCGAGGAAGCGGTCCGTGCCCGGACCGACCACGCCCGCCGCGCGGGCGCCGGCCAGCGCCGCGGCCGTCGCCGGGGCGATCGGGCCGTTGCCGGCGTTGAGACGGATCTCCAGCGCGCGGGCCGAGGCAGTCAGCTCGACGGCGAGGATGCGGGCCAGGTTGTCCACGGCCTGGCGCAGCTTGCGCGCCGCGGACCAGCCCATCGAGACATGGTCCTCCTGCATCGCCGAGGAGGGGATGGAGTCGACCGAGGCCGGGACGGCGAGCCGCTTGTTCTCGCTGACCAGGGCGGCCTGGGTGTACTGAGCGATCATCAGGCCGGAGTCCAGGCCCGGGTCGTCGGCCAGGAAGGCCGGCAGGCCGTGCGAGCGGCTCTTGTCGAGCAGCCGGTCGGTGCGGCGCTCGGCGATCGAGCCCAGGTCCGCGGCGGCGATGGCGAGGAAGTCCAGGACGTAGGCCACCGGCGCGCCGTGGAAGTTGCCGTTGGACTCGACCCGGCCGTCGGGCAGCACCACCGGATTGTCGACCGCGGCGGCCAGCTCCCGGTCGGCGACCAGCATGGCGTGCGACAGGGTGTCCCGGCCCGCGCCGGTAACCTGGGGGGCGCAGCGGATGGAGTAGGCGTCCTGGACCCGGGGCGCGTCGTCCTGGTGGTGCCCGGTGAGGCCGGAGCCCTCCAGCACCTTGAGCATGTTGGCGGCGCTGGCGGCCTGGCCCGGATGCGGGCGGATGGCGTGCAGCTCCGGCTGGAGCACCTTCTCGGTGCCGAGCAGGGCCTCCAGCGACATCGCGGCGGTGACGTCGGCGGTGGTGAACAGCCGGGCCAGGTCGGCGATGGCCATCACCAGCATGCCGAGCATGCCGTCGGTGCCGTTGATGAGGGCCAGGCCCTCCTTCTCGGCCAGCTCGATCGGGGTGATCCCGGCCTCGGTCAACAGCTCGCCGGCCGGGCGGACCTCGCCGTCGGAACCGTAGGCCAGCCCCTCGCCCATCAGCGTCAGCGCGCAGTGCGAGAGCGGTGCGAGGTCGCCGGAGCAGCCGAGCGAGCCGTACTCGCGGACCACCGGGGTGATGTCGGCGTTGAGGATGGCCGCCATGGTCTCGGCGACCACCGGGCGGACCCCGGTGCGGCCCGACGCCAGCGTCTTCAGCCGCAGGAACATCAGCGCGCGGGTGACCTCGCGCTCGACCTGCGGGCCCATCCCGGCGGCGTGCGAGCGCACCAGCGAGCGCTGCAGCTGCGCGCGCAGCGGCCGCTCGATGTGGCGCACGGCCAGCGCGCCGAAACCGGTGGAGACCCCGTAGACCGGGCGGGGCTCGGCCGCCAGTGCGTCGATCCGGGCACGTGAGCCCGCCATCTCCGCGAGCGCGTCGGCCGAGAGTTCGATCCGGGCGTTGCCACGAGCGACGGCGATGACATCCGCCGGGGCGACATCAGACTTGCCGACGACGACCACGTCGTCCACCACGTTGTGCATATCCATATACGGAATCACATCAGGTGAATGGCGATATGACAACTAGGCCAGGCCAGATACCGTGTCCGGTATGGGACGGACCACCGAACGGCGCCGGGTGCTGCGGCTGCGGGAACAGCAGGGCAGCTACCGCCCCGACGCGCTGGCAGCCGAGGAACCGCTGGAGATCAGGATCAACGGCGAGGCGCTCACGGTCACCATGCGCACCCCCGGCCATGACTTCGACCTGGTGGCCGGATTCCTGGTGGGGGAAGGCCTGGCGGCCTCGACGGAGGACCTGGCGGCGCTGCGATACTGCGCCGGGACGGACCCGGACGGGCTGCAGACCTACAACGTCATCGACGCCTCGCTCCCACGGGGGGCGGCCGCGCCGGTCTCGGCCCACCGCAATCTGCTCACCTCCAGTGCGTGCGGGCTGTGCGGGCGGGAGACCGTCGACGCGATTCGCATGCGCGTGCCGTACGACGTGGCGGCGGACGGGCTCCGGGTGGCGCCGGACACCCTCTACGGCCTGCCGGACGCGCTGCGCGCGGCACAGAAGGTCTTCGACTCCACCGGCGGCCTGCACGCGGCCGGGCTCTTCACCGCGGACGGCGAGCTGCTGTGCCTGCGGGAGGACGTGGGACGGCACAACGCCGTCGACAAGGTGGTCGGCTGGGCCCTCCGGGAGGGGATGCTGCCGCTGACCGGCCATCTGCTCATGGTCAGCGGACGGGCCTCCTTCGAGCTCACCCAGAAGGCGGCGATGGCCGGGATACCGCTGCTCGCGGCCGTCTCGGCGCCGTCCTCCCTGGCGGTCGACCTCGCCTCCGAGCTGGGGCTCACCCTGGTCGGCTTCCTCCGGGGCCACAGCGCGAACGTCTATGCGGGGACCGAGAGGGTGGCACTGGCCTGAGCCCGGCGCGGGTCGTGCATGGTTGTTCGCGCAGTTCCCCGCGCCCCTGAGCAACTGCATGGCTCGGCTTTGACGTTGAGTGGCGCGTAGGTGCGGGGTTCTCGCGCAGTTCCCCGCGCCCCTGGACGTGTGCAACTGGGCCAGTTGCAGACCCCTAGGGGCGCGGGGAACTGCGCGACAAGCCATGCACCAAGCTGCACCTGTGAGCTCACGGCGGCGACGCGGGCCCGGACAGGGCGACGGCGACGAGGGCTCGGAGGGCGGGGCCCAGGGCTGCGTAGGAGAGGGTGGACTCGTCGGCGAAGAGTTCGATCAGCCAGCCGCCGGCGGCGTTGCTGCCCCCCGCGGCGAGGACCGCGCGGTACCCGCCGACCATGAGGACCGCCTCCTCCGCCGGGTCGTTGCCCGGCACCCCCGCCCGCATGGTGAAGGCGTGACCGCGGACCGCCTCCGCGGTGAGCGGGTAGGAGCGGAGGTCGAAGACCGCGTCGGGAGCCTCGTTGACGGCCCGCTGCACCTGGGCCCGGATGCTGCCCGGCCCCCGGGTCATCCTGCGGACGCCGTAGTGGGAGGTGCGCATCTGCAGCGACCCGGGCCCGACGTAGGAGATCCACCAGGACACCGCGTCCAGCATCCTCGCCGTGGTCTCCGCGACGACCTCCAGCCGGCCAAGCGTGTCCCTGCGCCGGGCCTCGTCGATCGCCGAGGTCACCGCCGCGATCAGCACCCCGGGGTCCGCGCTGTGGCGAGCCCCGCGGAACCGCCGCCGCTCGCCGCGCCGTCCGGGCCGCGGCACCTCGCCGGTCTCGGCGAGCTGCACCGTCGGGTCGGGCAGCTCGCCGCGCCCGGCGACCACCGGGCGTGAGGCCTGTCCCGCCTTGGCCCGGTACTGGGCCGCGTCGGCCAGCCGGAACAGCCGGTCCGCGGTGGTGACCGGGCCGATCGGGTCGCCGGTCGAGGCGACTCCGCAGGCGACGCCGTCGCCCTGATCGAGCGTCAGCGCCTGCGCGCACAGCTCCTCGGCGACCCGGACCACCTCGTCGGCCGACGCGCCCTCGGTGACCAGACAGAACTCGTCGCCGCCGAGCCTCCCGGCGACGCTGCCCGGCAGCATCGCCCCGCACAGCGACAGCTGGTTGGCGAACCGCTCGAGCAACTGGTCGCCGACCTCGTGGCCCAGCTCGTCGTTGACCCGCTTGAGGCCGTTGACGTCGCAGACCACCAGCGAGACGACGGTCCCGTGCTCCCGGTGCGCGGTCAGCGCCGCGTCCAGCCGGGCGTCGACCGCGCGGCGGTTGGCCAGTCCGGTCAGCGGATCGGTGAAGGCGAGCCTGCGCACCTCCTCCAGCTCCTCGCTCTGGGCCAGGCCGGCCGAGATCTGCGCGGCCAGGGCGGTGGCGAACTCGGCGTCGTCCTGGGAGAAGACCGGGTCGCCGACGCCGCGGGCCAGGTAGAGCTCACCCCAGGCGCGGCCGCGCAGCAGGATCGGCGCGACCAGGCAGCAGCCGCGGCCGCGCCGCCGCAGCGAGGCGGCCCGCTCCCGGCAGGCGGGGCCGTTGGCGTCGGCGCCGCCGCCGTCCGCGGTCTGCACCCAGGCCCGCGGCAGGCCGTCCACGGTCCACGGGGCGCCGAGGCCGCGGCGCTCCAGGAACAGCGCGATCTCGGGGTAGTCGGCGACGGCGTAGGACTCGTCCTCCGGCAGTTCCTTCTCACCGGGGGCCAGCAGTCCGTTGTTGACCAGCACCCGGAGCCGTCCGGTCTCCCGTTCCCACACCGAGATCGCGGCGAAGTCGGCGCCCAGGGCCTCCCGCGAGCGCACCGCCGCGGCCTGCACCGCCTCGATCCGCGACTGCGCGCCGGACATCGCCTGAGCCAGGCCCACCACCGCCCGCAACCGCACATCCGCGCCGTGCACGCTGATCCTCCCGGCTCAGGACAGGGCCAGGTCCATGGCCATGACGACCACTTTAGGTACAGGGCGGACATATCGCCCTAAATGACGTACGACCGAGATGACGTACGGTCAGACCGGTCCCGGCCGCCGGGTCAGCAGCCAGGGCTCCACCAGACCCAGCCCGCGCACCGGCCGCCGCCACATCGGCTGCAGGGCGAAGCGGTAGGACGGCTCGTGCTCGGCCGCGGTCGGCCCGTCGTCCGCCGGGACGCGTTCCGCCGGCGCCCGGTCCCCCGCCGAGATCCCCACCGAGGCGACCGCCGACAGGGCGTCAGCCGCCCCCGGCGGCACCCCCGGATAGCTCCCCACGGCCGCCGGCGGCACCGCGCCCTCCCGCTCCAGCGCCGCCGCCATCTCGCCGTCCACCAGCACCGCGTCCTTGGGGGCGATGGAGGTGAGCCGGCTCGCCAGGTTCACCGTGGTGCCGAAGACATCGCCCATCCGGGTGGTGACCGTGCCGAAGGCCATGCCGACCCGCAGGGCCGGCATCGAGTCGTCCTTGCCCAGCGTCTCCACCAGGGCGAGCCCGATCTCGGCGGCCGTCCCGGCGTCCTCGGAGACATAGAGGATCTCGTCCCCCAGGGTCTTCACCAGCCGGCCGCCGCGTCCGGCGACGATGTCCGCGCAGCTGATCTCGAAGTTCTCGACCAGCTCGCCGAGCTCCTCCTCCTCCAGCCGGCGCGAGAGCCGGGTGAAGCCGACCAGGTCGGCGAAGCCCACCGCGAGCCGACCGCTCTGCATGTCCTCGTCCTCGGCGGCCTGCACAACCCGCCCGGTGACGGCCGCGAGCTGCCGCCGCCAGACGTAGACCAGGAACTGCTCCAGCTCCGGCAGCAACAGCTCCACCAGCGGATACGCGACCTCGGCGCGGGTCAGACCGGGCTCCACCCCGGAGGTCAGATGCTCCAGGAAGGTGTCGATCTGCCACTCGGCCAGCCTGGCCGTGGTCTGGCCGGTGGACCGGGCCACCTGGATCGCCATCGGCTCGCTCAGCAGCCCGGCCTCGACCAGGCCGGCGAGCCGCCGCAGCGCGATCACGTCGGCGTCGGTCAGCGCCCGCGACTGGCCGATGTCGGCGAAGCCCATCGCCCGCCAGAACCGCGAGGCGAGCTCCATCGGGACACCCGCGGCGCGGGCCGCCTGGAACGGCGTGTACTGGCGCTCGGAATCCAGGATCAGCCGCTCCAACTGCAACGGCACGGACTCCTCGGAGCCGGTCGGCGCGGAGCCCGCGCCGTCCTCGGCCGAGCCCGCCATCCGGTCCTCGTCGCCCACCTTCTCCACCCTCGCCGCGTCCTGCCCTGTGGCCTTGCTCACACCACCGCCCGCACGAATCCTCGCACGGATTCAGCCGTTTCGGGCCATCACACCTGCTGAGGACGGACGTGAAGGACATCTCCGGCGCCCACCGCGTGCTCCTCGCCCGCGCCGTCGCGCACCACCAGGCGGCCGTCGCCGTCCACCGCCACCGCCTCACCGAGCAGTTCCCGGCCGCCGGGCAGCTCCACCCGCACCGAACGGCCCAATGTGGCGCACTGAGCCGCGTACGCCGCCCGCAGCCCGCTCGCCTCCGGGTCGCCGGCCGCGCCGGCCCAGTCCGCGTACAGCTCGTCGAAGGTCCGCAGCAGCGCGCGCAGCAGGGTCTCCCGGTCCGTCACCGTGGCACCAGCGAGCACCAGCGACCCGGCGCCCGGCACCGGCAGCTCGTCCTCGCGCAGGCTGACATTGAGGCCGATGCCGACCACCACGGCGTCCCCCGCCAGCTCGGCCAGGATCCCGCCGAGCTTGCGCTCCTCGCCGCCGACGTCGACCAGCAGGTCGTTGGGCCACTTCAGCCGCACCTCGACACCGGCCACCTGGCTGACCGCGGACGCCGCCGCCACCCCCACCAGCAGCGGAAGCCAGCCCCAGCGCTGCTTGGACACGCCGTCCGGACGCAGCAGCATCGACAGGAAGACGCCCGAACGCGCCGGTGCGCTCCACCGGCGCTCCAGCCGCCCCCGCCCCGCCGTCTGCTCCTCGGCGACCAGCACCGCGCCCGCCGCCGCGCCGCGCGCCGCCTCGGCCGCCAGATCACTGTTGGTCGAACCGGTCTCCGCCACCACCCGCAGCGAGGTCCACAGCCCGCCGGGCCGCAGCACGGCCCGCTCCAGCGCGGCGCCGCGCAAGGGCGGGCGGTCCAGGTCACTCCACGGCGAGGCGCGCCGCGAGGAACTCTGCGAAGAACGCTTCGAAGAACTCATGCTCCGCACCTTATGACGCCGGTCACTCTGCATATCCGCCACGCGCCCGGCATGGCTACGCTACGACACGGAAACCTCACCCGTTGGTGCCGCCGGGATCCCCACACCGGACCTGGACCGCACTACCCCCTCCTGACGGGAGTCGCGCCGGATGTCCCAAGCCGAGATCGCCAATGAGGGCGCGGCCCATCACACCACCGCCGGCAAGATCGCAGATCTGAAGCGCCGGCTGGACCAGGCCACGCACTCCGGCTCCGCCCGTGCCATCGAGAAGCAGCACGCCAAGGGCAAGCTGACGGCCCGTGAGCGGGTGGCCATGCTGCTCGACGAGGGCTCCTTCGTGGAGTTCGACGAGTTCGCCCGGCACCGCTCCACCAACTTCGGCCAGGAGAACACCCGCCCGTACGGCGACGGCGTGGTCACCGGCTACGGCACCGTGGAGGGACGTCAGGTCGCGGTCTTCGCCCAGGACTTCACCGTCTTCGGCGGCTCCCTCGGCGAGGTCTTCGGCGAGAAGATCGTCAAGGTGATGGACTTCGCCCTGAAGACCGGCTGCCCGATGATCGGCATCAACGACTCCGGCGGCGCCCGGATCCAGGAGGGCGTGGCCTCCCTCGGCCTATACGGCGAGATCTTCCGCCGCAACGTCCTCGCCTCCGGCGTGATCCCGCAGATCTCGCTGATCATGGGCCCCTGCGCCGGCGGCGCGGTCTACTCCCCCGCCATCACCGACTTCGTGGTGATGGCCGACCAGACCTCGCACATGTTCATCACCGGGCCCGACGTCATCAAGACCGTCACCGGCGAGGACGTCGGCATGGAGGAGCTGGGCGGCGCCCGCACCCACAACTCCAAGTCCGGCAACGCCCACCACCTGGCCGCGGACGAGAAGGAGGCAGTCGACTACGTCAAGGCGCTGCTCTCCTACCTCCCCTCCAACAACCTGGAGGAGGCCCCGGCCTTCCCCGAGGAGGCGGACCTGTCGGTCAGCGCACTGGACCTGGAACTGGACGCCATCGTCCCGGACTCGGCCAACCAGCCCTACGACATGCACAAGGTCATCAACCACATCCTCGACGACGGCGAGTTCCTGGAGACCCAGGAGCTGTTCGCGCCCAACATGATCACCGGCTTCGGCCGGGTCGAGGGCCACGCCGTGGGCATCGTCGGCAACCAGCCGATGCAGTTCGCCGGCTGCCTGGACATCGACGCCTCCGAGAAGGCCGCCCGCTTCGTCCGCACCTGCGACGCCTTCAACATCCCGGTGCTCACCTTCGTGGACGTCCCCGGCTTCCTGCCCGGCACCGGCCAGGAGTGGAACGGCATCATCCGCCGCGGCGCCAAGCTGATCTACGCCTACGCCGAGGCCACCGTCCCGCTGATCACGGTCATCACCCGGAAGGCCTTCGGCGGCGCCTACGACGTCATGGGCTCCAAGCACCTGGGGGCCGACCTCAACCTCGCCTGGCCGACCGCCCAGATCGCCGTGATGGGCGCCCAGGGCGCCGTCAACATCCTGCACCGGGCCGACCTCGCCTCGGCCGAGGACCCGGACGCGCGCCGGGTCGAACTCATCGAGGCGTACGAGGACACCCTGCTCAACCCCTATGTCGCGGCCGAACGCGGCTACGTCGACGCGGTGGTCCTGCCCTCCGAGACCCGGCAGCACATCGTCAAGGGGCTGCGGGCACTGCGCAACAAGCGCGAGACGCTGCCCCCCAAGAAGCACGGCAACATCCCCCTGTAAGGAGGCGGCCATGACTGCTGACGACACGACGCCGGACGACAGGACCCCCATCAAGGTCCTGCACGGGCAGCCCAGCCCCGAGGAGCTCGCCGCCGTCCTGGCGGTGGTCTCGGTCCGGGCGGCGGCCAACGCCGCCCGGACCCCCGACCGCGCCCCGGCCTCGCAGTGGTCCGACCGCGCCCGCAACCTGCGCGCCCCGGCCCACCCGGGCCCGGACGCCTGGCGCACCTCCGCCTGGGCGCAAAGTTGAGTACCCGTACTCAGGCGCGGAGTGCGGTTACCGCAGCACCCTGGAAGGCATGCTCTGGTCCGACCCCGTAGACGAGACCGCCGAGGAGAAGCGCCGGGTCAACGCCCTGCTTCGCCGCGTCGGCCTGCTCATCGCCGCCTTCGCGATCCTGTTACTGGTCGTCGTGATGGTCTGAACGGCGTCGGACAGATGTCTAGTCGGACGGGTGTCTAGGCTGGTGCCATGACCGTGCCACTCGTGCTCGCCTCCGCCTCCCCCGCCCGCCTCGGCCTGCTCCGCCAGGCCGGGCTCGACCCGCAGGTGATCGTCAGCGGCGTCGACGAGGACGCCCTATCCGCCCCCACCCCCGCGGAACTGGCGCTGCTCCTGGCCGAGGCCAAGGCGACCGCCGTCGCCGCGGAACTGTCCGCTCCCGCCCTGGTCATCGGCTGCGACTCGGTCCTGGAGCTGGACGGGCAGGCCCTCGGCAAGCCCGCCGACACGGCCGAGGCGCTGGCCCGCTGGCAGTCCATGCGCGGCCGCAGCGGAGTCCTGCAGACCGGACACTGCGTCATCGACACCGCCACCAACGGCCGTGCCTCCGCCACCGCCTCCACCACGGTCCGCTTCGGCAACCCCACCGACGCCGAGATCGCCGCCTACATCGCCACCGGCGAACCCCTCCACGTGGCCGGCGCCTTCACTCTTGACGGCCGGTCGGCCCCGTTCGTCGACAGCATCGACGGCAACCACGGCAATGTCATCGGCCTCTCGCTGCCGCTGCTGCGCGAGCTGTTGGGGAAGCTCGGAGTCTCGATCACCGATCTCTGGGTGTGACCTGACCAGGGCCGTCAACTGCGGACGTGCTCACCCACCCGTAGGCGGGGTATATCTGGATCCGGTCACCCCGCTGCCGTCGATGGCGGCGGGGTGTCCGTCGGCGGGACCGTGACGCCGACCCCATCCGTGGGGATCATCAGCACCAGAACAAGAAGTCCGACCATCACCAGCATCGCCCCAAAAGCCACCACGCCGTTCAGCGCCAGGAGGAGAGCCGCCAGAACCCCGTGCAGCACCGCACAGACAATCAGCAGAATCCTTGTGGGCCGCCCCATGGCACCACCGCTCCGGACCGTGCGTGCCAGGACCAGCGCGACCAGCAACAGGAACGCCGCCAGCAGTCCCATTCCGACCCACGCGCCGACGGCCATCGCATCAGGCGACAGCCCACCAAGAGACATGTTCTGGTCGCGCACGGCCAGTCCCAGAAGCAGGCCCACGCCCGCGAAGAACAGGGCTTCGAGCACCAGCAGCAGCACCGTCGCAACCGCCGTCCAGATCCTCATGGCGGCACCTTACTGACGGGTAGACACGTCCGGAAGGGGTACGCCGAAAAGGCCCCTCCCAACCCCCGGGCGTACGGTGTACCGGAGACAATCACCCTCCGTGTGGGCAAGCTCACCCCTGGGCCGGGCTCACCAACACGCCCTGGTACTCCATAAACTCATCCACGGTTCAAGAAGGGAGCCATTGTGCGCAAGGTGCTCATCGCCAACCGCGGAGAGATCGCAGTCCGCGTCGCCCGGGCCTGTCGTGACGCGGGTATCGCCGCGGTCGCTGTTTACGCCGAGCCGGACCGGGACGCGCTGCATGTCCGCGCGGCCGACGAGGCCTTCGCCCTCGGCGGGGACACCCCGGCGACCAGTTACCTGGACATCGCCAAGGTCCTCAAGGCCGCGGACGACTCCGGCGCGGACGCGGTCCACCCCGGCTACGGCTTCCTGTCCGAGAACGCCGAGTTCGCCCAGGCCGTCATCGACGCCGGACTGACCTGGATCGGCCCCCCGCCGCAGGCCATCCGCGACCTGGGCGACAAGGTGGCGGCCCGTCACATCGCCCAACGCGCCGGCGCCCCCCTGGTCGCGGGCACCGCCGACCCGGTCACCGGACCCGACGAGGTGGTCGCGTTCGCGCGCGAGCACGGGCTGCCGATCGCCATCAAGGCGGCCTTCGGCGGCGGCGGCCGCGGCCTGAAGGTCGCCCGCACCCTGGACGAGATCCCCGAGCTGTACGACTCCGCGGTCCGCGAGGCCGTGGCCGCGTTCGGGCGGGGCGAGTGCTTCGTCGAGCGCTACCTGGACCGGCCCCGGCACGTGGAGACCCAGTGCCTGGCCGACACCCACGGCAACGTCGTGGTGGTCTCCACCCGCGACTGCTCGCTGCAGCGCCGCCACCAGAAACTGGTCGAGGAGGCCCCCGCGCCGTTCCTCACCGCCGCCCAGAACGCCCAGCTGTACGCCGCCTCCAAGGCCATCCTGCGCGAGGCCGGCTACGTGGGGGCGGGCACCTGTGAGTTCCTGGTCGCCGCCGATGGGACCATCAGCTTCCTGGAGGTCAACACCCGCCTGCAGGTGGAGCACCCGGTCACCGAGGAGGTCACCGGCATCGACCTGGTCCGCGAGCAGTTCCGCATCGCCGACGGGGAGGCTCTGGGCTACGGCGACCCGGCGGTGCGCGGCCACTCCTTCGAGTTCCGCATCAACGGCGAGGACCCCGGCCGCGGCTTCCTGCCCGCCCCGGGCACCGTCACCGTGTTCCAGCCCCCTTCGGGCCCCGGGGTGCGGCTGGACTCCGGGGTGGAGTCCGGCAGTGTGATCGGGCCGGCCTGGGACTCGCTGCTGGCCAAGCTGATCGTCACCGGCGCCACCCGCACCCAGGCCCTGCAGCGCGCCGCCCGCGCGCTGGCCGAGTTCAATATCGAGGGCATGGCCACCGCCCTGCCGTTCCACCGTGCGGTGGTCACCGACCCGGCGTTTGCCAGCGAGCCCTTCACCATCTACACCCGCTGGATCGAGACCGACTTCGTCAACACCATCGCGGCCTTCGCCGGCGGCAGCGGGGAGGAGGACGAGCCGGACACCCGCGAGACCGTGGTGGTCGAGGTCGGCGGCAAGCGCATCGAGGTCTCCCTGCCGGCCAACCTGGCCACCAGCTCGGCCCGGCCGGCCGCCAAGTCCAAGCGGCGCGCCACCACCTCCAAGGCCGGCTCGGCGGCCTCGGGGGACACCCTGGCCTCACCGATGCAGGGCACCATCGTCAAGATCAACGTGGAGGAGGGGCAGGCCGTCAACGAGGGCGACCTCGTGGTCGTCCTCGAAGCGATGAAGATGGAACAGCCCCTGAACGCCCACAAGGCCGGGACGATCGTCGGGCTCTCGGCGGCGATCGGAGCCACCGTCACCAGCGGGGCCGTGATCTGCGAGATCAAGGACTGAGCGGAGCCCCCCGCGGTGGGGGGTGCGCGCTGCGTGGGGAGTGACCGGGCCGTCGGGGCTTGTCGCGCACGCTTTTCAGACAGCAGAGCCCCGCGCCCCTAAAGGCGAAGCAGACGGCGCCACCGTGGTTCACCCCCTCCGGGCCGGAGGGGGTGGGGCTCAGCGGCGGATGATGCCTCGGCCTGCTACGGGGACGCCTGCGCCTGGGGAGCGGCGTTGGCCCGGGAAGGGGACTCCTGGGACGCCGGCGACCGCGGGCGCTGCGGCGACGGGGGCCTGGGCGATGCAGACCTGGACGCCGTGGTCGGCCAGGGCGTCCAACTCGCGCGAGGCCTCCTCGGAGAGGCCGGACTGCTCGTCCGTCACCAGGCAGGCGATGTTCTCGGTCGCCACGGTCTGGAACATGGTGTCCGACCCGAGCTTCCCGTGGTCCGCCAGCACGACCACCTCCGCCGCGGCGGCGACCAGGGCCCGGTCCACGCTCGCCGACAGCATGTTGGTCGTGGAGAGCCCCCGCTCCGCGGTCAGCCCGCTGCCCGAGACAAAGGCCCGCGAGACCCGCAGCCCCTGCAGGGACTGCTCGGCCCCGCTGCCCACAAGGGCATAGTTCGACCCCCGCAAGGTGCCCCCGGTCATCACCACCTCCACCCTGTTGGCATGGGCCAGCGCCTGGGCCACCAGCAACGAGTTGGTGACCACGGTCAGCCCCGGCACCCGGGCCAGCCGTCGGGCCAGCTCCTGCGTCGTGGTCCCGGCGCCCACCACGATCGCGTCGCCCTCGGCGACCATCGTGGCGGCGTAGTCGGCGATGGCCGACTTCTCGGCGGCGGCTAGATGGGTCTTCTGCGGATATCCGGGCTCTCTGGAGAGACCGCCGGGGAGCACTGCGCCCCCGTGGCGACGGTCGAGAAGGCCTTCGGCCTCCAGAGCGCGCACGTCCCGACGGACGGTCACTTCGGAGGTCTGGACGACTCGGGCGAGCTCCCGGAGCGAAACCGCTCCATTGGCGCGCACCATTTCGAGGATCAATTGGCGACGTTCTGCTGCGAACACGAAACAGACGGTAACGTGCATGACCATCTGCTTTCAGGCGTTTGCACCTAGTAGTCGAAGTTGTCCACCACGGAACGGCGCACACAACTACAATGCGCGCCGGTCCGTACCAACTTCACGCCCCCGGCGAACTCCCCGAGGCCCGCTTGCGGATGTGCAGCTGCCGCGCCGCCTCCGCGATCGACCCGGAGACCGACGGGTACACCGTGAAGGCGCTCGCCACCTGCTCCACCGTCAGATTGTTGTCCACCGCCAGCGAGATCGGATGGATCAGCTCGCTCGCCCGGGGCGCCACGACCACGCCGCCCACCACGATGCCCGTGCCGGGGCGGCAGAACAGCTTCACGAAGCCGTCCCTGATGCCCTGCATCTTGGCCCTCGGGTTGCCGCGCAACGGCAGCTTCACGCAGACCGCGTCCATCTTCCCGCACTCGACGTCGGCGGCGCTGTAGCCGACCGTGGCGATCTCCGGGTCGGTGAAGACATTGGAGGCGACGGTCTTCAGGTTCAGCGGCGTCACCGCGTCGCCCAGCGCGTGGTACATCGCGATCCGGCCCTGCATGGCCGCGACCGAGGCCAGCATGAACACCCCGGTGACGTCGCCCGCCGCGTACACCCCGGGGGCGGAGGTCCGCGACACCCGGTCCACCTTGACCTGCCCGCCCTCGGTCAGCCGGACCCCGGCCTCCTCCAGACCCATCGCACCCGTGTTGGGGATGGAGCCGACGGCCATCAGACAGTGGGACCCGGTGATGACCCGACCGTCGGACAGGGTCACCTCCACCTTGTCGCCGACGCGCTGCACCGACTCGGCCCGCGACCGCGACATCACGTTCATCCCGCGGCGCCGGAACACGTCCTCCAGCACCGTGGCGGCGTCCGGGTCCTCACCGGGCAGCACCCGGTCGCGGCTGGAGACCAGGGTCACCCGCGAGCCCAGGGCCTGGTAGGCGCCGGCGAACTCGGCGCCGGTCACACCCGAGCCGACCACGACGAGCTCCTCGGGGAGCTCGTCCAGGTCGTAGACCTGGGTCCAGTTCAGGATCCGCTCGCCGTCCGGGACGGCGTCCGGCAGCTCCCGCGGCCGGGTGCCGGTCGCTATCAGCACCACGTCGGCCCGCAGCTCCTGCGTCCCGCCCTCGGCGAGGTCGACCACGACCCCGCGCGAGCCGTCCACGGCCTGCCCGCCGGCCGCGAGCCGGCCGAAGCCGCGCAGCAGGGTGACACCCGCGCGGGTGACGGACTGGGTGATGTCGTGCGACTGCGCGACCGCCAGCCGCTTGACCCGCCGGTTGACCTTGCCCAGGTCGACGCCGACCACGCGGGCCCCCGAGGTGGGCGTGTCGTCGGCGACCTTGATCCCCAGCTCCTCGTAGGAGCTGTCGAAGCTGGTCATCACCTCAGCCGTGGCGATCAGGGTCTTGGACGGTACACAGTCCGTCAAAACCGCCGCGCCGCCGAGGCCGTCGCGGTCGACGACGGTCACCTCCGCGCCGAGGTCCGCGGCGACGAGCGCCGCCTCGTATCCGCCAGGTCCGCCACCGATGATCACAATCCGAGTCACATACGCCATTGTCCCGCACCTCGGCGACTCCATGACACCGGGCTGGCCCGTACGGGCCGTACCCATCCCTCCCACCTGCCCCACCTCCCGTACGCTGTGACCCATGTCGCTCTACGCCGCGTACGCCAGCAACCTCGACGCACGCCAGATGAGCCGTCGGGCCCCGCATTCGCCGCTCCGCTGCACCGGCTGGCTGGACGGCTGGCGGCTGACCTTCGGCGGCGAGCAGTTCGGCTGGGAGGGCTCGATCGCCACGGTGGTCGAGGACGAGAAGGACCAGGTCTTCGTCGGCCTCTACGACATCGCCCCGGGCGACGAGGCCGGCCTGGACCGCTGGGAGGGCCTGCCCCAGGGCTTCTACCGCAAGCTCAAGGTCCGGGTGCACACCCTGGAGGGCGACCTCACCGCCTGGACCTACGTCCTCAACGACTACGAGGGCGGCCTCCCCTCGGCCCGCTACCTCGGCATCATCGCCGACGCCGCCGAATCCGCCGGCGCCCCCCACGACTACGTCATGGACCTACGCAAGCGCCCCTGCTGAGCCGGGCAGTGCGCGCCCCTGCCGAGGTCCCGAAATCATCAAAGCAAAATTGTTGATTTCATTGGGGATTTGATTGCGAATATCAACAGCCCCCACCGTCATACCTCACAGGGCATGGGGCCCACGACCGCGGTCCCGGACCCTAGACTGAGCACATGACCGTACGCGAGGAAGCACACCGCCTGCTCGACGCGGTGCCGGAGGACCGGCTCCCCGATGCTGTCGAGCTACTGCGCCAGTGGGCCGAGGCGGAGCGCGGCGAGCGCCCACGCCGCCGGTTCCGCACGACGGCCGTCTTCGACGGCGAACCCGACCTTGCCACACGCTCCAAGGAGATCGTCCGCGACGCCTGGGCCAGTGAGGAGCCACGGAGCGCGTGATCGTCATGGACACCGGCCCTGTGGTGGCGGCCCGCACCCCTCCTCGCTGAGATCGGCTACATACTCTTCAGCCGTGCCGGGGCCAAGGCCGAAGCCGACTTTCTGCGCGATGTTGCGGACGGCGTCTACGAGCTGGTCTCCGTCACCCCGTCCGAGGTAAGCCGGGCTGCCGACCTCGTAGAGCAGTACGCGGACCTTCCCCTGGGCACCGCCGACGCCTTCGTCGTCGCAGTCGCCGAGAAGTTCCGCGCCGTCAACGTCGCCACCCTGGACCGCCGCCACTTCAGCGTGGTGCGCCCGAGCCACGTTCCCGCCTTCACCCTGTTCCCGTAGCCCACCGCGCTGCACCGAACGGGCTACGGCCGGACGGATGCCGGGAGCCCCCTGCCGCAGGAGGAGATCCCAGTCCTGCACCGCCGGATCGGACGCGGGAACGGCGCCTGATCCAGGTTGTCACCGCAAGGAGCTGCTGTTCCCACGCCCGCCAGTTCCTGCGGATCCAGCGACGGACAAGCAGGCTCCAAGGAAGCCGCCATCCTCAACCTGATCTGAGGAGCCTCGCCCCGCGAACGTGCCACTCCGCACGCAGCGTGGGGTGCTTGCTGCTCCTACGAAACACCCCCGAAACACCGCCTCCCCGCATCATCACGATTCCGCCTCGATTCCGCCGCGGATCACGGTGATTCAGATTCGCGGCGAACAACCAGAAATCATGCCAACGTTCCATGAATACCTGGCCGACCTCTGGAAACGCATCACTGAGGGTGACAGTCGAAACGGTCACAGGGTTGCACGGATCACGCCCGTGCAGCCGTTTCCCTGGGGCGAGGCCTGCTTCATCCGCACGATCATCGGCTTGCGAGGGAATACGCGGCGACGGAACGTAACCAGGGCATTCTGATTGGCATGTTCACTTCTGTCACGTTAGTACCCCTTTTCTGTCACACCAGTGGCACCAATGACTCGCCTATACTCTCGAAACCGTCAAACAAGGTAAGAGATCCGCACCCGTGGGCGTTGCACTGTGCGACTCCCGCCACCACGAGGGGAGTGCCCGCACTTGCGTACCGCCCGCGAGACGCAGGTCGACGGCGCCAGGAGGCCGCAGGGCGCCCGCCGGCGCGTGCGAGGTGCGCAGGCGCCGCTCGGACTCCTCCCGCTTCCGCCGAATCAACGCGAGAAGTACTCCTACCTGCAGCGCCGGCTCTGGATCCTCACTCTGGCGTCGATCGTCAGCTTCGGATGCCTGACGATCAGTCAGGCCTCCCTGGCGGAGTCGAACCCACTGATGTGGATCTTCGCTCCGCCGCTGGTGTTCACGTTCGTTTACTACCTGATCTCGCTGCGCGTCAACGGCTTCTCCCGCGGCTTCGATTTCGAGCAGCACCAACGCCTCGTGCGCAACTGGCGGTGCGATGTCTATCCGAGCGTGGACGTCTTCCTCCCGGTCTGCGGCGAGCCCATCGAGGTCCTGCACAACACCTGGACGCACGTCCGACAGCTCGCCGACCGCTACCCGGGAATCTGCGTCCCCTACGTCCTCGACGACGGGGCGAGCCCCGAACTCAAGGCCATGGCCGCCGACTTCGGGTTCCGATACGGGACGAGGCCGAACCGCGGCTGGTTCAAGAAAGCCGGCAATCTCCACTACGGCTTCGGCAACTCCGACGGCACGTACATCCTCATCCTGGACGCCGACTTCACTCCGCGCGCCGACCTCCTCGAAGAGCTGTTGCCCTACCTGGAGGCCGACGAGCGTATCGGCATCATCCAGTCCCCCCAGTACTTCCGTGTCCTCGACTCGCAGAACTGGATCGAGCGGGGCGCCGGCGCGGTGCAGGAGCTGTTCTACCGGTCGGTCCAGGTGTCCCGGCAGAACAGCGGCGGCGCGATCTGCGTCGGCAGCTGCGCGATCTACCGCCGTGCCGCCCTGGAGGACAACGGCGGGACGACGCTGATCGAGCACTCCGAGGACGTGCACACCGGCTTCGACCTGCGAGGCCTCGGCTGGGACCTCAAGTACGTGCCGGTCGCCCTGTCCACCGGTGTGTGCCCGGACAGCGCCGGAGCCTTCTTCAACCAGCAGTACCGCTGGTGCTCCGGCTCCATGTCCCTGCTGGGCAGCAAGAAATTCTGGGACGCACCGATCAAGTTCTCCAGCCGTCTCTGCTACATCTCCGGCTTCTTCTACTACATCCACACCGCGGTGTTCACCCTCTTCTCCCCGCTCCTGCCGATCATGCTGGTGCTCCTGGATCCGGAGATGCTGAAGGTGAAGAACCTGTTGTGGGTGCTTCCGAGCGTCGTCTACACCACCTTGATCTTCCCCATGTGGCACCGCAGTCCGTACCGGCTCGAAGCCTGGTCCGCCCGCCTGATGTACGGCTGGGCGCACGTGTTCGCCATCTACGACATCCTGCGCAAGCAGCGCATGGGCTGGCAGCCGACCGGCTCGAAGGACGCCAAGAAGAACAAGACCCGGCGCTTCTGGCTGGGCCTGAGCCTCTACAGCGGCGGCTGCTCCGTCGTCTGGGTCGGAGTGGCGGTCTACCGCCTCTTCACCGGCTACCCGCCGGACTACGCACTGGTCCTCTCCTCCGGACTGTTCTACGCGCTCGTGGTCGCCCGCAGTCTCATACAACCCCGAGAGGCTGCCGTATGACCCGCCGTGCGAAACCCGCCGCGAAGCGCCGCCTCTGGATCCCGGTCGCGTTGCTCATCGCGCTGGCCGCCATGGCGGTTCTCGCCCTCAAGCCCTGGCAACTCCTGCCCTCCGGCACCAAGACGTCAGGTCAGGTACAGAGCCAGAAGCAGGCACAGGAACAGGCGAGCGCATCAGCGAGCGCCGCGCTGCACCCCTACGACATCACGCCGCTGCTCCACCCGGCCAAGAAGTACCTGGGCGTCGCCCTGAACGGAGCTCCCACCTCGATGGCGCCCGTGAGCACGTACGCAGCCAAGGTCGGCAGGACCCCCGACATCGTCGAGTCGTACTCCTCCTGGGGCAATGACTTCAACGCCCAGGGCGCGGCCAACGTCTACGCGGCCGGCGGACTGTCCTACGTGTCGTGGGAGCCCAAGTCCCCCGGCCTCGACAAGATCGCCGACGGCTCGCAGGACGCCTACATCAAGCGGTTCGCCGCCGAGGTCCGGAACGAGAACGTCCCGGTCGCCCTCAGCTTCGGCCACGAGATGAACGGCGGCTGGTACCCGTGGGGCACCCAGGCGACGACACCCGCGACGTTCGTCAAGGCGTGGCAGCACATCCACGACGTGTTCAAGGCGGTCGGCGCGAACAACGTCATCTGGGTGTGGAGCCCCAACATCGTCAACCCGGTGCCCAGCGTGCAGCTCAAGCCCTTTTGGCCGGGTGACGCGTACGTGGACTGGGTGGGCGTCGTCGGCTACTGGGCCCTGACCGGTGCCCACACCTTCGACACCCTGTACGGACCGACCCGCGACGAGGTCCGGGCTTTCACCGAAAAGCCGATCATCATCAGCGAGACCTCGGCCGAACCGGGGTCGCGGCGCGCCACCGACGTCCAGCTGCTTTTCGAGGGCGTCAAGAAGTACTCGGACATCATCGGACTGATCTGGTTCGACATCCCCAAGCGCGCCGACTGGCGCATCGAGAACACACCGGTCGCTCTGGCGGTGTTCCGCCGCGAGGCGGCAAGCGACGCGTTCGGGTTCGAGGTGCCGCACCAGTGACCGACAACAGCCCCGAGGGCGGCTCGACCTGGTTCGAGTCGCGGGCACACACACGGGCGCAGCCGGAACCGGAGCAAGTGACGCAGCCGTGGCAGCAGCCGTCGGCGGAGCAGTATCCGGTCACTCATCCGAACGGCACCCTTCCCGAACCGCAGCAGGAGCCCTGGCAGCAGTTCCCGCCGGAGCCCGTCGGCTGGCAGAAGCCGTGGACGCCGACAGCCCCTCCCCGGGAGCCGGAGCCCTCGACGGAGCACCTGTTCCTGCCCGACCCGGACGAGACGCTGGCTCTCAGGGTCGTGAAGCAGCGGATGGCGCCCGACGCGTACGTCGACCCGTACGGCCACGAGGATCCCGAGTCCGACGAGCCGGCCGACGAACCCGGCTGGGTACTGCCCGACGTCCCGGTCTCCGCGTGGTCGGTCGACACCGGCCGCGCCGCCTGGGTCACCCGCGGCATGCTGCTGCTGCTCCTATTGGTGCAGACGGCCATGACCGCCCGCCTGGGCGGCGGCGCGTCCGCGAGCGAGGCCAGGCTGTTGCTGTCGACCAGCGGGGTGGACGGCCTGCTCGCCCATGCCGGGCTGGAAGGCGCCCGGCTCATCAGCCTGGCTTGCGCGCTGGCGACGACGGTCCTCGTCCAGTCCACCACCCGGCTGCTGTTCAACTCCCGGGCGGGTCTCGCCGCGGCCGCCGTGTACTCGGTACTCGAGTCGACCGCCCTCGCCGGCAGCTACGCCACCCCGCACGCCCTGTCCGAGCTGCTGCTCGCTGCTTCGCTCTGGGCCCTGGCCAGGACCCGGCTCGGCGGCCCCGCGGCGGTGCTGTCAGCCGTGCCGTTCGCCGCGCTCGCCCCGTTCGTGTCCCACGTCTCCGGTCTCTACCTGCCCATGCTCGGCATCCTCGCCGTGCTGACCGCGTACCGTTCCCGCGGCGCGGGTGCGTTCCTGCGCGGGCTGGTGTTCTCCGGCACGACGGTCGTCTGCCTGATCGGCGTCTCGGCTGCGGCCGGCATGCCCAGCTGGTCGTCGCCGCACGGGTCCGACTCCCTGATCCGGACCCTGACGGACAGTGCGGAGTGGGGCGGCCTGTTGTTCGCGGCCGCCGTGCTCGGCGCCGTCGCCTATGTCCATCGCTCGCGCATGGGTGAGATGCCCTGGGCCGGGGGTAGCGCGCAGGGAGCCGTCCGACGCAGCGCCCTGGGGGCGACCATGTGCGCCACGGCGCTCGTCGCCCCCGCCGCGCAGGCCTACCTCGGCAACGCACGCTCGCTTGACGTCCACATCGGTTACGGCCTGCTCTTCGCCGCGCCCATGGCGGGACTGGGCATCTCCCGGCTCATGGGAGCGCACTTCCGCAATCCGCAGCTCGGAATCCTGCTCTACGTCGTCGCCCTGGTGACCGGCATGGCGCAGAGCGAGAGCCTGCATCCGACCCAGGACAGCGCCGCGGTGGTCTCCGCACTGCAGAAGGTCGTGACCCCCGAAGGCCACTACCTGGCCGCCGACCCCGCTGTCTGTGCCTACTACCTGCGCGCCGACACCAGCCCCGGTCAGTGGGCACAGGCCGGAACCGGAAGCTCGCTGAACGCCCAGGTCACCTCGGGTCGGTACGACGTCGTCGTGCTGCGGGGGGAGACCGTGCCCGCTCCGCTGCTCGGCAACAAGAAGTACCGCCTGCTTTCCGTCCTGTCTCCGCCCAAAGGCAGTCGTCAGGCCACTTACCGGATCTGGGTGAAGCGATGACCGCAGCCACGCACACACCGCTCACGCACGAGGAGCCGTCCGAGGACGGCCAGGTCACACCGGACGGGCCCGACCAGCCCGCCGGCCGCCCCGGCTGGCCGGTGTTCCTGGTGCCCACGGTCACCGCGCTGTCCTTTGTCCTCACCGGTCTGGGCCATCGGCAGATGTGGCGTGACGAGACGGCCACCTGGTGGGCGCCCTCACTCAGCTACCACGACCTGGGCCGACTGATCCAGCACATCGACGTGGTCTTCACCATCTACTACGGCCTGATGCACCTCTGGATCGGCGCCCTCGGCACCTCCCCGGCCGTACTCCGACTTCCCAGCGCCCTCGCCATGGGCGTGTCGGCCGGTCTCGTGGGCCTGATCGGGCACCGGCTGTTCTCCTGGCGCACCGGCATGCTGGCAGGTCTGCTGTTCGCGTTGCTGCCGACGGTGACCCGGTACGGCCAGGAGGCCCGGCCCTACGCCTTCGCGACACTGTTCGCCCTGATCGCCACGCTCCTGCTGCTGCGCACCCTGGAGCGTCCGAGCCTGCGCGACTGGACGCTGTACGCGGCAGCCGTCTCCGGTATCGGCTTCTCGCACCTTGTCTCACTGTCCGTGCTCGCCGCGCATGCCGTCCTCGTCTTCGCCGCGAAGCGCCGCGGCGACCGGATCGCGGCCTACGCGTTCGCCGCGGCCACCACTGCGGGACTCTCGGCGGTCGTGCCGATGCTGGCTCAGGGCAATACCCAGAGCGGGCAGATCAGCTGGAACGTCACCACGACCGCGGATCTGTTCAGATACCCGCAGACCCTGTTCGGCGCGACCAGTACGCAGGGGTACGCGATCATCGGTCTGGCGGTCATCGGTCTGGCGGTCCTCGCCCTGATGCCGACCTCGCGTTCCAGCGCGGCCATGCTGGCGGTCTGGGCCCTCCTGCCCCCGGTGCTCACCTATGTGACCGCCAACCGTCTGCACCTCTTCCTGCCGCGCTACCTGCTCTTCACCCTCCCGGCCTGGGTGCTCCTGGTCGCGGCACTGCTGACCCGGCTCACCGGCCCACTGAGCCGGCGGGCCCGTGGGGGCAGCCCGGCGAAGGCGGTCCTCGGAGCGGTCGTGGTGTTCGCGGCCACGGTCGTGTTCGGATGGCAGGTCCTGCCCAGCATCCACACCGCCAAGCAGGACCTTCCCCAGGAGCCCGACTACCTGGGCGCAGCCCGTCTCGTCCTCCAGGGCGAACTGCCCGGCGACGGGATCGCCTTCACCACCGGGATGGCCGAGCGCCGGGTGATGGCGTACGACCTGCGCGGCCACACGCAGCCCAAGGACGTGCTGATGCGGTTCACCCCGCAGCAGAACGGCGGCTACAACGCGACCGAGTGCGAGGTCCCGGTCACCTGCCTGGTCGGTACGAAACGCCTGTGGCTCATCTCCACGGCCGCCAACGGGAACCCGTTCTCCGCCATGAGCACCCCGGCCGAGGCGACGGCCCTGCAGAAGGAGTTCACCGTCGTCCACACCACGGCGCTGAACCACGTGGAGATCCTGCTACTCCAGCGCAAGTGACCAGCCGGTACCGGGCAGACCGAGACCAAGGAGCACGATGGGTGGACGGCATGCCGCGCAGCCACGGCTTGGCAGGCTCTACGCCGAGATAGCGAAGTTCGGTGTGGTCGGCGCGCTCGGCGTCGTGGTCAACATCGCGGCCTTCAACCTGCTGCGCGCCGGCGCGGGAATGCCGACCGTCCAGGCGAGCGTCACTGCCACGGGCATCGCCGTGATCGGCAACTACACCGGCCTGCGCTGGTTCACCTACCGGTCCCACGGCAACGCCGTGAGCGGGCGCGAGCTGGGCCTCTTCGTGTTCTTCAGCGCGATCGGCCTGACCATCGAGAACGGGGTGCTCTACGCGGCCACCTCAGGCCTTGGCCTGGACAGCCCGCTGCAGAGCAACTTCTTCAAGTTCGTCGGCATCGGCGTCGCCACGCTCTTCCGCTTCTGGTCCTACCGCAGCTGGGTCTTCAAGGCCCAGCCCGCCGAGGCCGCCCTCGGACCCGCCTGAGCGCCGGCGGCACCCCGGCGCTGCCACACGACCTCTGCGGGTGGCTGTTGTCGGGTTCTACAGACCGAATCGGGCCACATGCCGGAAATGTCATCCGATCGTTCTTCTACGCGCGTAGGGCGAACAGATATCCTCGTGAGCGTGAACGCATCCACTCAGCCTGTCGCCGCTGCTGCCAACGGCATCCAGCACCCCACCGACCCGTACGCACCCTACGCCGCCGCCAAGGAGGCCGCCGCCGTTCTGCGGGACCTCACCGGGGTGGAGAACCACGACGTAGCGCTGGTCATGGGCTCCGGCTGGGTCCCCGCCGCCGACGCGCTCGGCACGCCCGACCACGAGTTCCCGATCACCGCGCTGCCCGGGTTCGCGCCGCCCGCCGTCGCCGGGCACTCCGGGATGGTCCGCTCGATCAGCATCGGCGGCATCCGCGCCCTGGTCTTCCTCGGCCGCACCCACTTCTACGAGGGCCACGGCGTCGCCGCCGTCGCCCACGGGGTGCGCACCGCCGTCGCCGCCGGCTGCCGGACGGTGATCCTCACCAACGGCTGCGGCGGGCTGCGCGAGGGCATGTCGGCCGGACAGCCGGTCCTCATCAGCGATCACATCAACCTGACCGCGGCCTCCCCGATCGTCGGCGCGAACTTCATCGACCTCACCGACCTGTACTCGGCGCGGCTGCGCGCCCTGTGCCAGGAGGTCGACCCGAGCCTGGAGGAGGGCGTCTACGTCCAGTTCCCCGGCCCGCACTACGAAACCCCCGCCGAGATCAACATGGTCCGCGCCATCGGCGGCGACCTGGTCGGCATGTCCACCACCCTGGAGGCCATCGCCGCCCGCGAGGCCGGCGCCGAGGTCCTCGGCCTGTCGCTGGTGACCAACCTGGCGGCCGGCATCACCGGCGAGCCGCTGAACCACGCCGAGGTCCTGGAGGCCGGCCGCGCCTCGGCCACCCGGATGGGCGCGCTACTCGCCAAGCTGCTCGAGCGCCTCTGATCCGCCGCTCGATCCGCCGCTCGATCCGCTCAGCACGGCATCCGCATGGCATCCGTCAATCCCCCGATGGATGCCATGCTCGTTGCAAGGCCCGCCGCACCGAAGGAAAGTGACCCGGCAATGACGCTGACCCCCGACACCGCCGATCTTCTGGCGCGGGCCCGCACCTGGCTCGCCGAGGACCCCGACCCGGACACCCGCGCCGAGCTCGCCGACCTCCTCGCCTCGGCCGAGGGCCCGGCCGAGGAGCAGCAGTGCGCCGCCTGGTCGGAGCTGGCCGAGCGCTTCGCCGGGACGCTCCAGTTCGGCACCGCGGGGCTGCGCGGGGAGATGGGCGCGGGACCGATGCGGATGAACCGCGCCGTGGTGATCCGCGCCGCCGCCGGACTCGCCGCGTACGTGGGCAAGCGCGCCCCGGGCGGTCTGGTGGTGATCGGCTACGACGCCCGGCACAAGTCGTCCGACTTCGCCCGCGACACCGCTGCCGTGGTCGTCGCGGCTGGTCTGCGCGCCGTGCTGCTGCCGGGCCCGCTGCCCACCCCGGTGCTCGCCTTCGCCGTACGGCACCTGGACGCGGCCGCCGGGGTCATGGTGACGGCCAGCCACAACCCGCCCCGCGACAACGGCTACAAGGTGTACCTCGGCGGCGAACTGGAGGGCGCGCAGATCGTGCCGCCGCACGACGCGGGCATCGCCGCCGAGATCGACGCGGTCGCCGCGCTGGCGGACGTCCCGCTGGCCACCGACGGCTGGGAGGTACCGGACCGGGACGCGGTCCTGGACCCGTACCTGGCCCGCGCCGCCGGACTGGTCGACCCGGGGAGCCCGCGCGAGCTGTCCGTCGTCTACACCCCCATGCACGGGGTCGGCCGGGACACCTTCCTCGCCGCGTTCGAGCGCGCCGGCTTCCCGGCCCCGGCCGTCGTCGCCGCCCAGGCCGAGCCGGACCCGGACTTCCCCACCGTCGGCTTCCCCAACCCGGAGGAACCGGGGGCCATGGACCTGGCGTTCGAGACGGCCAAGGCCCTGGGCCCCGACATCGTGATCGCCAACGACCCGGACGCCGACCGCCTGGCCGTCGCCGTCCCGGACGCCGACAGCCGCTCGGGCTGGCGGATGCTGCGCGGCGACGAGGTGGGAGCGCTGCTCGCAGCACATCTCGTGCACAAGTCCGCCGACGGTACGTTCGCCACCACCATCGTCTCCTCCTCGCTGCTGTCGCGGATCGCCGCGGCGGCGGGGCTCGGCTACGCCGAGACGCTGACCGGCTTCAAGTGGATCTCGCGCGCCCCCGGTCTGCGCTACGGCTACGAGGAGGCACTGGGCTACTGCGTCGACCCGGACGCCGTCCGCGACAAGGACGGCATCAGCGCCGCCCTGCTGCTGGCCGAACTCGCCGCGGGCCTGAAGGCCGCCGGCCGCACCCTCGGCGACCTGCTCGACGAGCTGGCCCTCGGCCACGGCCTGCACGCCACCGACCAGCTCGCGGTCCGAGTGGCCGACCTGCGCCTGATCGCCGCCGCCATGGCCAGGCTGCGCGAGCAGCCCCCGGTCGCCCTCGCCGGGCTGCGGGTCGACTCGGCCGACGACCTGGAGCAGGGCAGCGCCGACCTTCCGCCGACCGACGGGCTGCGCTACCGCCTCAGCGGCCCGGGGGTCGACTCGGCGCGGGTCGTGGTCCGTCCCTCGGGGACGGAGCCCAAGCTCAAGTGCTACCTGGAGGTCGTCGTCCCGGTCGCCTCGGCGGACGGACTCGCCGCGGCCCGGTCCGCGGCCGCCGGGCTGCTGGCCGCGCTGAAGCGTGACCTCTCGGCGGCTGCGGGCATCTGACGCGCTGTCGGCGGCCCCCCGTAGGGTGGGCGCCATGGAGACGACGGAGCAGCAGACGCCGGACCACCACCAGCAGCCGCCCACCGACCCGCCCCCCGGCGCGGACCGTCTGATCGACGTTCCCGGCGTACGGAATCTGCGCGACGCCGGGGGCTTCGACACGGCCGACGGCGGCCGGATACGCCTCGGCCTGCTCTACCGCTCCGCCTCGCTCGCCGAGCTGAGCCCGGACGGCGCGGGACGGCTCGCCGCGCTGGGCCTGCGCACCGTGGTCGACCTGCGCAGCGCGGAGGAGCTGGTGCACTGGCCGAACCAGCGCCACGGCCTGGACTTCGAGCTGGTCTCGCTGCCCACGCTCCCGCCGCTGGAGGGCTCGTCGGCCAACCCGGAGACGGCGGCGGACGTCAGCGAGCGGCACCGGCAGCCGGAGGACCCGCAGGAGGACGGGATGACCGGGATGTACTCCTACATGGCCGATACGGCGGGCCCGCCGATCGTGGCCTGCATCCGGCAGTTGACCGCGCCAGGCGCGCTCCCGGCGCTGGTCCACTGCGCGGTCGGCAAGGACCGCACCGGGGTGACCATAGCCGTCATCCTCTCCGCGCTCGGCGTGGCCGACGCCGACATCACCGTGGACTTCGCCCTCTCCAACGCGGGCCTGGGGCTGCTCGACGGCCCGGTCTACTACATCGACGAGCACGGCGTGGAACGGCCTTCACGGCCGGTCCGCACCGAGCTCCTGGCGCTGTTCCTCCGGAAGGTCCACGCCCGGCACGGGACGACGGCGGGGTTCCTGCACCATCACGGGTTGCACCCTGGGGAACTCGCCCGTCTGCGCGGGCTGCTCGTCCAGGGAGCGTGACCACCCGGGTGCGTGGTTGATGTTCGCGCAGTTCCCCGCGCCCCTGAGCAAGTGCAACCGGCCCAGTTGCAACCCCATAGGGGCGCGGGGAACTGCGCAAGACCTCAGCCCGCCGCGAGCAGCGCGATCAGCGCGACCGCACCCGCGAGCGCCGGGGCGACGACCCACCAGGTCCACGCCACCGCGACCGCGCCGACCGCGCCGGCCCGGTCTTCCTCGACCGCCCTGGAGCGAAGCTCGAGCAGCTCCTGGACCACCCGGTCGGCCCAGGCGACGCCCGGTGCCGAGGTGTCCGCCGAGCCGTAGGAGGCCGCGGCCGAGGAGCGGGAGAGGGCTGAGCGCAGCCCCGGCCCGCCGGGGGCGAAGCGGGAGTCCTGGCCGCGCCGGGAACTGATCACCGACGCGTCGCCCTGCGAGATCATCGACCTGCGGTTGGCCCGCTTGCGCTGCCGCAGGGACACCGGCACCGCCCAGACCTGGTACTTCTTCCCGTCCGCCCGGAGCTCCACGGACAGTGCCGCCTGCAGCGACTCGACCTGCTTCCACGGTGCCGTCACGGTGCGGAACGGGTTGCGGACCACCAGCCGGTCCTCGTTGGCCCGGACCACGGGCCACAGCGTGAAGGCGGTCACCAGCGGAACGGCCAGGAACAGCGTGGCCAGCGCGAACCAGGGGGTCTGCCCGTGTCCCTTGACCAGGGCGTCGACGCACAGCCACAGCGTGAGTGCGAGCAGCAGCACGCCGGCGGCCGCACCCGACCTTGAGCGGTAGCTCCGGTCGGCGTAGACGGGGCCGGGGGTCGGGCCGGGGGTGGGGGTCGGTGCTGCCTTGGCATCCTGGCCGGGGGTCTCCTGGCCAGGCACGTCAGGGCCCTGGGAGTCGCTCATGGTGAACGATTCTGCCTCAGCGGAGCGCCACCATCTCCCGGGGTCGAATTGCGATATGGCATCGGGGTCCGCCCGGACGGATCGACCGTAAGTCACACCGGCCGGGTGCTGACGAAACGCTACGCGTGTAGATATGCTCATCTGGTGAGCATGCCCACCTCTCCCCCGCCCCCAGTCGCCGACGGGGCCGCCGCTGTCGCCGACGGCGCCCGCGAAAGCCTCGCCGAGGTCGCCTCCTCGGAGGCGACCCTGCGCCGCTTCCTGCACGGGCTGCCCGGCATCGACGCCGTCGGCCTGCAGGCGCGAGCCGCCTCGCTCGGCACCCGGTCCATCAAGACCACCGCCAAGGCGTACGCCATCGACCTGGCCATCTCCATGATCGACCTGACCACGCTGGAGGGTGCGGACACCCCCGGCAAGGTGCGGTCGCTCTGCGCCAAGGCGATGCGCCCCGACCCCAGCGACCCGTCGACGCCGCGTGTCGCCGCCGTCTGCGTCTATCCCGACATGGTGCCCTTCGCCCACGCCGCCGTGGCCGGCAGCGGGGTGCAGGTCGCCTCCGTCGCCACCGCGTTCCCGTCCGGGCGCGCCGGGCTGCCGGTGAAGCTCGCCGACACCGCCGAGGCCGTGGCCGCCGGCGCCGACGAGATCGACATGGTGATCGACCGGGGCGCCTTCCTCTCCGGCCGCTACCTGGAGGTCTTCCAGACCATCCGGGCGATCAAGGGCGCCTGTCTGCGCCCCGACGGCACGGCCGCGCACCTCAAGGTGATCTTCGAGACCGGGGAGCTGCAGACCTACGACAACATCCGCCGCGCCTCCTGGCTGGCGATGATCGCCGGCGCCGACTTCATCAAGACCTCCACCGGCAAGGTCGCCGTCAACGCGACCCCGGCCAACACCCTGGTGCTGATGGAGGCGGTCCGCGACTTCCGCGCCGCCACCGGCGTCCAGGTGGGCGTGAAGCCCGCCGGGGGCATCCGCACCACCAAGGACGCGATGAAGTACCTGGTGACCGTGAACGAGGTGCTGGGCGACGACTGGCTGTCCCCGGACTGGTTCCGCTTCGGCGCCTCCAGCCTGCTCAACGACCTGCTGATGCAGCGTCAGAAGCTGACCACCGGCCGGTACTCCGGTCCCGACTATGTGACGGTGGACTAGCCGTGGCCAACAAGAAGAAGCCCGAAGCCCCGACGGTGACTACCGCGACGACCCCGCGGACCGCGGCCCCCGGCCGCAAGCTGTTCGAGTACGCCCCCGCGCCCGAGTCCCGGGCCGCCGCGGGCGAGATCGCCAGCTCCTACGGCCACTACATCGGCGGCGAGTTCGTCGAGAGCAGCGGCAAGGAGGCGCTGAAGACGGTGGACCCGTCCACCGAGCAGGTCCTCGCCGAGTTCGCCCAGGGAACCGAGGAGGACGTCGAGCGTGCGGTGAAGGCCGCGCATGACGCCTTCGGCCCGTGGTCGTCGCTGCCCGGCGCCGAGCGCGGCAAGTACCTGTTCCGGATCGCCCGGATCATCCAGGAGCGCAGCCGCGAGCTGGCCGTGCTGGAGTCGATCGACAACGGCAAGCCGATCCGGGAGACCCGCGACGTCGACCTGCCTCTGGTCGCCGCGCACTTCTTCTACTACGCCGGCTGGGCCGACAAGCTGGAGTTCGCCGGGTTCGGTGCGAACCCCCGGCCGGTCGGGGTGGCCGCCCAGGTGATCCCCTGGAACTTCCCGCTGCTGATGCTCGCCTGGAAGATCGCCCCGGCGCTGGCCACCGGCAACACGGTGGTCCTCAAGCCGGCCGAGACCACCCCGCTGACCGCGCTGCGCTTCGCCGAGATCTGCCGCCAGGCCGGTCTGCCCAAGGGCGTCGTCAACATCGTCACCGGCGACGGCCGCACCGGCGCCGCGCTGACCGCGCACCCGGGCGTGGACAAGGTCGCCTTCACCGGCTCCACCGACGTCGGCCGGGCCATCGCCCGCACCCTCGCCGGCACCCGTACCCGGCTGTCACTGGAACTCGGCGGCAAGGCCGCGAACATCGTCTTCGACGACGCCCCGGTCGACCAGGCCGTCGAGGGCATCGTCGACGGGATCTTCTTCAACCAGGGCCATGTCTGCTGCGCGGGCTCCCGGCTGCTGGTCCAGGAGTCGGTCCACGACGAGGTCATGGACGCCCTCAAGCGCCGGATGGCGACGCTGCGGCTCGGCGACCCGCTGGACAAGAACACCGACATCGGCGCCATCAACTCCGCCGCCCAGCTGGCCCGCATCCGCGAGCTGACCGACGCGGGCGAGGCCGAGGGCGCCGAGCGCTGGTCCCCCGCCTGCGAGCTGCCGTCCGCCGGCTACTGGTTCGCGCCGACGGTTTTCACCAACGTCAGCGCCACCCACCGGGTGGCCCGCGAGGAGATCTTCGGCCCGGTGCTGTCGGTGCTGACCTTCCGCACCCCGGAGGAGGCCGTCGCCAAGGCCAACAACACCCCGTACGGACTCTCGGCCGGCATCTGGACCGAGAAGGGCTCGCGCATCCTCTGGATGGCGTCCAAGCTCCGGGCCGGCGTGGTGTGGTCCAACACCTTCAACAAGTTCGACCCGACCTCGCCCTTCGGCGGCTACAAGGAGTCGGGCTACGGCCGCGAGGGCGGTCGCCACGGGCTGGAGGCCTACCTCGATGTCTGAGACCGAGACCCGTACCACCGAGACCCGTATCAACGTCATGAAGACCTACAAGCTCTTCGTCGGGGGCGCGTTCCCCCGCTCCGAGAGCGGACGGGTGTACGAGGTGACCGACCGCAAGACCGGCGAGTGGCTCGCCAACGTCCCGCAGGGCACCCGCAAGGACACCCGCGACGCGGTCGGCGCAGCCCGCAAGGCCGTCGGCGGCTGGTCCGGCGCGACCGCCTACAACCGCGGGCAGATCCTCTACCGCGCCGCCGAGATGCTGCAGGGCCGCCGCGAGCAGTTCGCCGCCGAGGTCGCGGCGAGCGAAGGCGTCGGCGCGAAGAAGGCCGCCGCCCTGGTGGAGGCGGCCGTCGACCGCTGGGTCTGGTACGCGGGCTGGACCGACAAGGTCGCCCAGATCGCGGGCTCGGCCAACCCGGTCGCGGGCCCGTACTTCAACCTGAGCACCCCCGAGCCCACCGGCGTGGTCGGCGTGGTCGCCCCCACCAAGGGGAACGGCTTCTCGCTGCTCGGACTGGTCTCCGCGATCGCCCCGGTCATCGCCACCGGCAACACCGTGGTGGTCGCGCTGGCCCCGGAGGCGCCACTCCCCGGGCTGTCCCTGGGCGAGGTGCTGGCCACCTCCGACCTCCCCGGCGGGGTGGTCAACCTCATCTCCGGACGGACCGAGGACATCGCCCCGACCCTGGCCTCCCACCAGGACGTCAACGCCCTGGACCTCACCGGTGTGAACTCGTCCGAAGGCCCCGGCTCGGCGCGCGCTCTGGAAACGCTCGCAGCGGATACCCTTAAACGTGTACGGCGTCCCGACGTCACCGACGACTGGACCGCCGCTCAGGGCACCGACCGCCTGCTGGCCTTCCTGGAGACCAAGACGGTGTGGCACCCGATGGGAATCTGACCTCCGGGTCGACGACTCCCCCAAAGACCGGGCGGCCCGCCCCACCCCCCCTGGGCCGGTCGCCCGTTGAGAACGGGCACGCGCTCCTCCCCCCCGAGTGCGTGCCCGTTCGCTTTCCGGTTTCCCCTGGTTCTGCTCGGGGCAGTCCATACGTCAGACTGGTGTCCCGTGAGCAGCGATCCCATACTCCAACCTTCCCGGGGAGCGACCCCCCGTACCCCCACGTGAACCCGCGGGCAGCGAGCCTTCGCACGCGGACATCCCGAGGAGAAGCTGAATGAACAGCCCGGTGCGGGCCCGAGTCGTGCTGTTGTGCGGGCCCTCCGGGTCGGGGAAGTCGACACTCGCGGAGCGGGCCGGGCTGCCGGTGCTGCAGCTCGACGACTTCTACAAGGACGGGGACGACCCGACGATCCCGCCGCTCGCCGACGGCCAGGGCCCCGACTGGGACGACCCGGGGTCGTGGCACGCGGACGACGCGATGGCCGCGATCCGGGCGCTGTGCGCGCACGGCCGGGCCGGGATCCCGGTGTACTCGATCCCCGCGAACGGCCGGATCGGCACGCACACGCTTGCCCTGGACGGTGCCGCGGCGTTCATTGCGGAAGGGATCTTCGCCGCGGAGATCGTGCGGCGGTGCGAGGTGGAGGGGCTGCTCGGCGACGCGATCTGCCTGCGGAACCAGCCGGTGACCACCGCGTGGCGGCGGTTCCGCCGGGATGTCCGGGAGCGGCGGAAGTCGGTGCCGTATCTGGTGCACCGGGGGTGGCGGCTGATGCGGGCCGAGCGGGGGATCGTCTCCCGACAGGTCGCCCAGGGCGCATACGCCTGCGGCGGGGCTGAGGCGCTGGGGCGGATCGTTGCACTGAGCGATGCGGTGCACGTGCTTGAGGGGGCCGTGCGGTAGGTCCGGTTCTCGGGTGCGGCGTGTGCATGGTTGTTCGCGCAGTTCCCCGCGCCCCTAACAAGTGCAACTGGCCCAGTTGCAGACCCCCAGGGGCGCGGGGAACTGCGCGAACAACCATCTACGGTCCGCAGCCGAAAAGGCGGAACGGGCCCGGCCCGCCTCCCCCGAGGCCGGCCGTGCCCGTTCCGTTTCCTGCTGTCGCGGGCCCCCGGCTCCCCCGAGCCGGACCCCCTCCCGCGACTTCCCCCCTCCCCCGCGATTGCCCCGGGCGTGCGGGCCTCGTGATCCCCCCGGATCACGGGACTCCCCGTGGCCGTACACCCCTCAGCGTTCTCGCCCTCGCTCAGGCGACGAGTTCGCCGAAAGCTCCACCCAGGTCGCCGTCGCGCGACGCCAGGATCTCGTCCTCGCGCAGCCGGCGCAGTGCGCGCCAGATGCTGCTCTTCACCGTTCCGACGCTGATGTTCAGCACATCGGCGATCTCGGGGTCGGTGCGGCCCTCGTAGTAGCGGAGCACCAGCATGGTGCGCTGGTTCTCCGGCAGCTTGGCCAGCGCCTGCCACAGCACGGCGCGCAGTTCGGTGCCGCCCATGGCGTCGGTGTCGCCGACCGTCTCCGGCATCTCCTCGGTCGGGTACTCGTTCACCTTGCGGCGGCGCCAGGCCGAGATGTGCAGGTTGGTCATGGTGCGGCGCATGTACCCGCCGACCGCGGCCTTGTCGGTGATCCGGTCCCAGGCCCGGTAGGTGCTGAAGAGCGCGCTCTGCAGCAGGTCCTCGGCGGCGAAGCGGTCGCCGGTGAGGTGGTAGGCGGTGGCGTAGAGGGAGGCGCGGCGCTCGCGGACGTAGGCCGAGAACTCCTCCTCGTTGCTGAGCCGGCGCTCCTCGGTACCGAAGGCCGGTACGGCAATCGGCGCGGCGACCGGTGCAGCGGCCGACAGGACGGCGGGCTCCCCCGAGCCGCCCGCCTGCCGGCCGCTCCCCCCGGCACCCCCCGTACCCCCCGGGAGTTCGCGGACGGTGGTGCTGCGCACCACCCCGCGAAGAGTGAGCGTCATGGTCGTCGAGCCCGTCGCGGCCGCCTCGCAGGACGGCGAGTGCGTCGCCTGGCGGGCGGTGCTGTGGACCGACGTCCGGTGCACCGGGCGCGCAGCGCGAAGTGCCGCGGCGCTCCGTACTTCGGTGACTGCGTTCATGCTGCGCTCCCTGGTGGATGGTGGTGCGGTCTGCCGGGGTCCCCCGACTCCGACATGCAAAAGCTTGCCCCGGGCTCGTCATGGCCGTGTCCGTCGACTGTCACAGAGGTGTCACAAGGCCTCCGGCCCGTTGCGGACCCCGCCGGGGGTCGATCGATCGGCCGTTCATGGGCCAGAATGGCCCGCGTGTCTCATCTGCTGCTCATCGAGGACGACCCCGCCATCCGCACGGGTCTCGAACTCGCCCTGACCAGGCAGGGCCATCAGGTATCGGCCGCTGCCTCGGGCGAGGAAGGCTTGAAGCTGTTCAAGGAGAGCCGTCCCGACCTGATCGTCCTGGACGTGATGCTCCCCGGGATCGACGGCTTCGAGGTCTGTCGCCGGATCCGGCGCACCGACCAGCTGCCCATCATCCTGCTGACCGCGCGCAGCGACGACATCGACGTGGTGGTGGGCCTGGAGTCGGGCGCCGACGACTACGTGGTGAAGCCGGTGCAGCCGCGGGTGCTGGACGCCCGGATCAGGGCGGTGCTCCGTCGCGGCGAGCGGGAGAGCTCGGACTCGTCGACCTACGGCGACGTGGTGATCGACCGCAGCGCGATGACCGTCACCAAGGCGGGCGTCGACCTGCAGCTGACGCCGACCGAGCTGCGGCTGCTGCTGGAGCTCAGCCAGCGTCCGGGCCAGGCGCTGTCGCGGCAGCAGTTGCTGCGGCTGGTTTGGGAGCACGACTACCTGGGCGACTCGCGGCTGGTGGACGCCTGTGTGCAGCGGCTGCGGGCGAAGGTGGAGGACGTGCCGTCCGAGCCGACGCTGATCCGCACGGTGCGCGGGGTGGGCTACCGGCTGGACCCGCCGCAGTAGGCTGCGCGGAAACACCACAACGGCTCAAGCACCCGGCATCGAAGGCGACGTGACCGACCACCCCAAAGCCCCGGCGGCGTCCTGGCCGGCCAGCCGCCTGCGGCTGCCCTCGCTGGCCCGGCGCCTGCGGCTGACGTCGCTGCGGATACGGCTGATCGCCGTGTTCGCCCTGGTGGCGCTGGCCGCCGCGGTCTCCGCCTCCGGCATCGCGTACTGGCTGAACCGCGACGCGGTACTGAAGCGCACCCAGGACTCGGCACTCGCCGACTTCCGCAGCCAGCTCAGCCGGGACATCACCGACCTGCCGCTGCATCCCACCTGCGACCAGCTGCAGCGGGTCGCAGTGCTGATAGCGCACTCCGGGCTGAACTACTCCGTGGTGCTGGTGGAATCGAACTGCGCGGTGACCTCCAACCCGGAGTTCACCTCCTCGCTGGTGCCGACGGCGCTGCAGCACTCGGTGACCGCGCCGTGCGTGCACTGCACCGCCAATCCGCACCAGTACCACCTGTTCTGGCAGCGGCAGACCCTGGACGGCACGCCGTTCCTGATCGGCGGCACCCAGGTGCTGCCCACCGGGCCGACCGCGTACATGTTCAAATCCCTCGACGACGAGCGCAAGGACATGGACTCGCTGGCCTGGTCGCTGGGCATCGCCACGCTGCTGGCGCTGGTCGGCTCGGCGCTGCTGGCGCAGGCCGCCGCGTCGACGGTGCTGCGCCCGGTGGCGCGGCTCGGCGAGGCGGCACGGCAGCTGGGCGCGGGACGGCTGGACACCCGGCTGGAGGTGCGCGGCGCGGCCGAGCTGGCCGACCTGTCGCAGACCTTCAACCAGACCGCCGAGTCGCTGCAGGCCCAGGTCGAGGAGCTGAGCGCGCGCGAGCACGCCAGCCGCCGCTTCGTCGCCGACATGTCGCACGAGCTGCGAACGCCGCTGACCGCGATGACGGCGGTGACGGACATCCTGGAGGACGAGGCCGACACCCTCGACCCGATGATCGCCCCGGCGGTCCGACTGGTCGTCAGCGAGACCCGCAGGCTCACCGAGCTGGTGGAGAACCTCATGGAGGTCACCCGCTTCGACGCCGGCACCGCCAAGGTCGTCCTGGACGAGATCGACATCTCCGACCTGCTGACCTCCTGCATCGACACCCGCGCCTGGCTGGACGCGGTGGACGTGGACGCCCCGCGCGGCATCGTCGCCCGGGTGGACCCGCGCCGGGTGGACGTGATCCTGGCCAACCTGATCGGCAACGCCCTGAAGCACGGCGGCTCCCCGGTGCGGGTGCAGGTCCGGGCCGAGGGCCCCGAGCTGGTGGTCCGGGTCGCCGACGGCGGTCCCGGCATCCCCGACGACGTGCTGCCGCACGTCTTCGACCGCTTCTTCAAGGCGGACGCGGCCCGGCGCCGCTCGGAGGGCAGCGGCCTGGGGCTCTCCATCGCGGCGGAGAACGCCCGCATCCACGGCGGCACGATCACGGCGGCCAACGGCGAGTCCGGGGGAGCCGTCTTCACACTGCGGCTGCCGATGACGCCGGCGGTCGAGGCCGGGCACCCGCTGGCCGCGGACGGCGGCCCGAAGTCTGGGACGGGGGCGGGATCCGGTCCGGGGACGGGGACGGGTCCGGCGTCGGAGTCGGGGGCGGCACCGGGGGCAGGTCCGGCAGCGGACTCGGGAGCGGGAAAGGGTCAGAGCACGTGAGGCAGCACAGCACCCCCGTCCGCAGGGTTCCCCCGATCCCCCCGCCGGCTCCAGGCCGCGCAACCCACCCGCTGCGGCGGACCCCGCGCCGCACCGCGGCGACCACGGCCGCCACCGTCGCCGCGTCCGCCGCGGTGCTGGCCGCGCTGCTCAGCGGCTGCGGGATCCGCGACACCGCGGTGCCGGTCGACGCAGGTGACCCGGCGTCACGTACCGCCTGCCCGCCCGGGCCCAGCGCCAGCCTGACCGCGCTGGAACGCGACGCCAGTCTGATCCCCACCGCCGCTCCGACCAGGCTGTTGCCGCCGCTGACCACCGAGGAGCAGCAGGCGAGCGCCGCTGCCGCGGCCAAGGCGAAGGCGGCCGCAGGAGCCGCGGCACGCTCGGCCGCCGCCTCCGCCGCCGCCACCTCCGCCGCGGGGCTCACGCCCTCCGCCGTCGCCAGCCCGACCGCGTCCGACGGCACTCTCGCCTGCCTGCATCCCAGCGAGACGGGCTGAACGGACTCCCGCGACACCCGTTCGTGGAATCGATGGAACCGAGACCACCAGGACGCGCGTCCTCCCCGGCGTGCAGCAAGGAGACACCGGCGTGCGAACCGGTATCGGCCAGCGGTCCCCGATGGAGGGTGCCCTCGGTGACCCGTCGACGGTGCACCGCAACGCACGGCGCCTGGGTCTGCTGCTGCTCGCCGTCCATCTCGGGCTGGTGCTGTGGTCCGCGTTCCGGCCGGTGTCCTCGGCCTGGATGGCCGACACCAATCTGACGCCGTTCGCCACCGTCCGCTCCGAGGTGAGCGCCGGCACCGCGCACGCCTATCTGGAACTGCTGCGCGGCCTGTTGCTGCTGGCTCCGCTCGGCCTGCTGCTGCCCCTCGCGGGCGGCCGGCTGCATGCGTCCACCCCGTCGTCGTTCCTGCGCACCGTCTTCGCCGCGGTCCTCATCGCGACCGGGCTGGAGCTGCTGATGTCCACCCTGACCAGCCATCTGCTGGATGTGGACGATGTGCTGCTGGCGGCGGTCGGGGTCGCGCTCACCCATCTCGCCGTCGTACCGGCCACGCGGGCCGCGCTGCGCCGCAGGGAGCGCAACCACGAGGGCGGCAACGGCCCGAGGGCTACCCCGAGCGCCTTCGAGATCGCCCATCTGACGCCATGACCTGCGGTTCATGCGGTCGGACGGCCGGTCGGCTCGGGGTCGGACCCGGAGAACACCCCGAGACCGGGGTCATCCCGGAGCCGGGCGGGGACGGGGCCGGAATCGTCGAAGCGGCTGAGGAATCCCGCTCCGGGGAGCGGGAGGCTGGTAGCAGAGCACGACGGAGCCCCGGAGCGGGGCGCCGAGCACCGGCCGACGGAGATCCGCCATGAGCACCGCCACCCTGTCCCGCCCCCGCCACAACCGCGTGATCGCCGGTGTCTGCGCCGGCATCGCCGAGCGCTTCGGCCTCACCCCCTGGACCGTGCGGGTCCTGTTCCTGCTGTCCTGCCTGTTGCCGGGGCCGCAGTTCCTGGTCTACCTGGCGCTCTGGCTGCTGCTCCCCCAGTCCGCCTGACGGTTGCGCGCCGAGCCCCACCACCATGACGGTGGCGAGGCCCGGCACTTTCCGTGCTTTTGCTTCAGGGGCTTTTGCTTTAAGGCTTGGTGCGTCCGGCTCAGCCCAGCGGGGTGTGCACCGGCAGCGCGGAGGTCGCCTGGCCGAGGCCCGACTGCACCGACCCGGTCGCCGTGCCGACACCCGGCAGGCTGGAGAGGCTGCCGGCCACCGGCAGGGCCTGCCCCGCGATCGGCAGACCCTCGCGGGTCTGCGGCGCGGCCGAGCGCACGCTGGGGAGCGTCGCGTTCGTCGTGGCGTTCTGGACGGAGGGGGCAGCGCTGTTGACCAGGCCCTGCGCCGTCCCGGTCACCGCGTGCACGCTGCCGGTCTGCGAGGTGAGCATCTGCTGTCCGTCCGAGACCGGACCGGCGGCCAGCCCCTGCAGCGGGACGTTGCCGGCGCCGGAGGGCAGGCCTCCGAGAGCACCGCCGAGTCCGTCCGCGGCAGCCGGGGTGACGGCAGCAGCGGCCAGCGCGGCACCGAGCACTGCGGTTCCGGCGGCCTGGAGCATTGCCTTCTTCATGAGCTGATTCCTCGTGTCCTCGGGTGGGGACGGCGGCGAACCGGGTCCGATGACTACGCCGCGTGTCCGACTGGCCGCCCAACGTATCCACGAGGTGACAGCGCGCCCAAATCGCCGTCCCCTGATCGGCCTAACCGGAGGTCAGGAACGCGCCCCGGCGGCTCCGGCCACGGCACCCTCGGCCGCGACGCGCTCGAAGCCCGGCTTGATGACCTCGTCGATCAGCGCCAGCCGCTCGTCGAACGGGATGAAGGCCGACTTCATCGCGTTGATGGTGAACCAGCGGAGGTCGTCCAGGGTGTAGCCGAAGGCCTCCACCAGGTGTTCGAACTCGCGGCTCAGGCTGGTGCCGGACATCAGCCGGTTGTCGGTGTTGACCGTCACCCGGAAGTGCAGCTGCCGCAGCAGCCCGATCGGGTGCTCCGCATACGAGGAGGCGGCGGCGGTCTGCAGGTTGGAGGTGGGGCACATCTCCAGCGGCACCCGGCGGTCGCGGACGTACTCGGCGAGGCGGCCGAGCTTGACGCTGCCGTCCTCGGCGACCGAGATGTCGTCGATGATCCGCACACCGTGGCCCAGCCGGTCCGCGCCGCAGCACTGCAGCGCCTCCCAGATGGACGGCAGGCCGAAGGCCTCACCGGCGTGGATGGTGAAGTGGTTGTTCTCCCGCTTCAGGTAGTCGAAGGCGTCCAGGTGCCGGGTCGGCGGGTGGCCGGCCTCGGCGCCCGCGATGTCGAAGCCGACGACGCCCAGATCGCGGAAGCGGTTGGCCAGCTCGGCGATCTCCAGGGAGCGGGCGGCGTGGCGCATCGCGGTGAGCAGGGTGCCGATGCGGATCCGGTGGCCGGCCGCGGCGGCGCGGGCCTCGCCGAGCCGGAAGCCCTCGTTGACGGCCTCGACGACCTCGTCCAGGGTCAGCCCGCGCTCCAGGTGCTGCTCGGGGGCGTAGCGCACCTCGGCGTAGACGACGCCGTCGGCGGCGAGGTCCTCGGCGCAGTCGGCGGCGACCCGGACCAGGCCCTCGCGGGTCTGCATGACGGCGCAGGTGTGCGCGAAGGTCTCCAGGTAGCGGACCAGCGAGCCGGAGTCGGCGGCGTCGCGGAACCAGGCTCCGAGGGCGACGGGGTCGGTGGTCGGCAGGCCGTCGTAGCCGATCTCGGCCGCGAGCTCGACGATCGTCTCGGGGCGCAGGCCGCCGTCGAGGTGGTCGTGCAGCAGGACCTTGGGGACGCGGCGGATCTGGTCCGCGCTGGGAACGCTGGGGGTAAGGGTGCTCTCCATCGCACAACGATACCTCCTACGCGCGTAGATCGGGGTGTGTTTTCGGTCTCCTCCGCGCATTTCGGAGAGCCGGCTGCCTCTCAGCTGTGCAGGGGCAGCCGATCCCGCGCGGAGAGCACATACGTGCGGAACGCCTCGGCGGGCGGGGTGAGCGCACGACCGGTCACCCACGCCAGCGCGATCTCGCGGCGCGCCCCCGGCGAGGACAGCTGCAGCTCCGCCACATCGGGGCGGGGCGCCGTGGCCGGCGGCAGCACCGCGACCCCCAGCCCGGCCGCGACCAGCCCCCGCAGGGTCTCGGCCTCCTCCCCCTCGAACGACACCCGGGGCGTGAACCCCGCCTCCGCGCACAGCGCGTCGGTGATCCGCCGCAGGCCGTACCCGGGTTCCAAGGTCACGAAGGCGTCCTCCGCCACCTCGCCCAGCCGCACCCGCTGCCGGCCGGCCAGCCGGTGGTCGGCCGGGACGACCAGCCGGAGCCGCTGCTCGCCAAGCCGGCGCGAGGTCAGCTCGGGACCGTCCGGACGCGGCGACACCACGCACAGGTCCAGCTCGCCCTCGCGCAGCCGCTGCAGCATCGAGTCGGTGTAGTCCTGCACCAGTTGGAAGCGCACCTTCGGGTACTCCGCCCGGAAGCCGCGGAGCAACTCCGGCACCGCCTCCGTCCCCATGGTGTGCAGGAAGCCGAAGGCCACCCGGCCGCCGACCGGATCGGCCTCGGCCCTGGCCGCCTCCGCCCCGCGCTCGACCTCGGCGAGGGCCCGCTCCACCGCCGCCAGGAAGATCCGCCCGCCCCGGGTCAGCCGGACCGTACGCCCCTCACGGGCCAGCAGCGCGACCCCCAGCTCCTGCTCGACCCTGGCCACGGCACGGCTCAGCGTCGGCTGCGGCATCGCCAACTCGGCTGCGGCGCGCGTCACATGCTCCAGCCGGGCGACGGCCGCGAACTGTGCCAACAGCGGAGCGAGCAGCACGGCGGGCGCCTCCGGCGCGAGCTCGGCGACACCGCCCACGATGTCTTCTGCGTCACGCACGTGTTTCTGCCTCACCACTGACCTCTGCTCATACGCCACAGCATCAATCATCTGTCATCGATGCATTGGACGCATCAGCGCCCCCGTCCTAGATTTCAGATATGCCGCCTGCCACTAGCGGGGCATCCGACGCACCGTCGCCGGGTGCCCTCACCTCGCCGTCCCCCGTCGCCACCGCTTCCGTCACCGCGTCCGACCTGCGCCATCTCCCCGGCAGCCAGGGCCTGCGCCGCACCCAGCTCGCCCTCTTCGGCGCCGGGCTCGCGACCTTCCTGCTGCTCTACTCCACTCAGGCACTGCTGCCGGCGCTCTCCGCCTCGCTGCGCCTGACGCCAGGTCAGGCCAGCCTCACCGTCTCCGCCGCAGCGATCGGCCTGGCCCTCGCGGTGATCCCGGTCAGCGCCCTCTCCGAGCGCTACGGCCGCACCGCGGTGATGACGGCCTCCGTCTTCAGCGCCGCCGCCATCGCCCTGGTCCTGCCCTTCGCCCCCGACCTCGGCACCCTCACCGCCCTGCGCGCGCTCCAGGGCATCGCCCTCGCCGGACTCCCGGCCACCGCGATGGCCTACCTGGCGGAGGAGGTGCACCCCACCGCGCTGGCCTCGGCGATGGGCCTCTACGTGGCGGGCAACAGCATCGGCGGCATGAGCGGACGGCTGATCTCCGGCATGGTCGCGGGCTCCTACGGCTGGCGCTGGGGCCTCGCCTCGGTCGCGATCGTCTCGCTGCTCTGCGCGGTGGCATTCCGCGCGCTGATCCCCCGGGCCCGGCACTTCCACCCCGGCCCGATCAACCCGGCGGCGCTGCTCCGCACCGTCACCTCGCACCTGCGCAACCCGCTCCTGGGACGGTTGTTCGCGCTCGGTCTGCTGTTCATGACGGTATTCGGCGCGGTCTACACAGTGATGGGGTACCGCCTGGTCGCGGCCCCGTTCGGACTATCGCAGGGCCTGGCCAGCTCCATCTTCGCCGTCTACATCGTCGGCACCTTCGCCTCCGCCGTCTCGGCCAAGGTCACCGGCCGCCTCGGCCGCCGGGGCACCCTCTACCTGGCCATCGGCACCACCTCGGCGGGCCTGCTGCTGACCCTGCCCAACTCCCTGCCGCTGGCCCTGCTCGGCCTGGTCCTGATCACCGCCGGCTTCTTCACCGGCCACTGCGTCGCCTCCGCGTCGGTCGGCCGCACCGCCACCCACGGCCGCGCCCAGGCCTCCGCGCTCTACCTCGCCGCCTACTACCTCGGCAACAGCCTCGGCGGCACCCTCGGCGCCGACGCCTACCACACCGCAGGCTGGCCCGGCACCGTCCTCGTCGCCCTCGCCGCAATGGTCCTGGCCGCAGGGGTCACCCTGTACGGAACGGTGCACGCGCGAGTTGCCTCCGCACGGCTTCTCGCCACCGCCCGCTAGACCGTCCGATCGTTAGACTCGGCCCATGAGCATCGACGCCGCGACCTATGCGCGGTTGCGCGAGATCGCCGACCAGTTGCCGCGGATCCCCGGGATAGGGCAGGTGGAGATCGCCAACGGCGAGATCGTCATGATGATGTCGCCGGTCAGGCGGCACGAGCTGGCTGTCATGCGTATCAGCAGGCAGCTGAACGAGCAGTTGGAGGCGACGCACCCGGGGTTTGTCGCCCATGCGGGCGCAGACCTCGAAGACGTCGGTCTGGGGCGGCTTCGGCGCCCCGATCTCATGGTGTTCCCCGAGGCGATCCTGGAGGAGGACTCCGCGGCTGTCTATCCCGCCGACGTGCTCCTCGCTGTGGAGATCGTCTCCAAGTCCAACCCGGAGAACGACTACGACGACAAGGTCAGGGACTACGCCGCCATGGGCATCCCGCTCTACCTCATCGTCGACCCGCGTGACGGCACCGGGATCGTGCACTCGCAGCCCCGGTACTCCCGACGCGAGAGCTTCGTCTTCGGCGACACCGTCGCCGTCGGTCCCTGGCGCATCGATACGAGTGGACTGCTGACGTACGGGAAGTGACGCTCGGCCCGAACCTGTCCCCGCGGTGAGGACAGGTTCGGGTTCGGACACCGGCCCAGGTACCAGTACCGGATCCGAAGGCCCTGCTTCAGCCGATCCGGTCCAGCACGATCGGCGCCGCCTCGAAGGCCGTGCCCGGCGCCGCGACGGTGATGCCGGTGGTGAGGGCTTCGAGCGCGTACGCGAATCGCTCCGGGGTGTCGGTGTGGAGGGTGAGCAGCGGCTGGCCCGCCGTCACCACGGCGCCCGGCTTGGCGTGGAGTTCCACGCCTGCGCCGGCCTGCACCGGGTCCTCCTTGCGGGCGCGGCCGGCGCCGAGGCGCCAGGCGGCGACGCCGACGGCGTAGGCGTCGAGTTCGGTGAGGACGCCGGTGGCGGGGGCGGTGACGACATGCTGCTCACGGGCGACCGGGAGCGGGGCGTCCACGTCGCCGCCCTGGGCGGTGATCATGCGGCGCCAGTGGTCCATCGCGGAGCCGTCCTTGAGCGCCGTCTCAGGGTCCTTGCCGCCGACGACGCCCGCTGCCGCCAGCATCTCCCGGGCCAGGGCCAGCGTCAGCTCGACCACGTCCGCCGGGCCGCCGCCCGCCAGGACCTCGACCGCCTCCCGGACCTCCAGCGCGTTTCCGGCCGTCAGGCCCAGCGGGGTGGACATGCCGGTGAGCAGCGCGACGGTGTTGACGCCCGCCGCCTTGCCCAGACCGACCATGGTGCGGGCCAGTTCCTGGGCGTCCGCCAGGTTCTTCATGAAGGCGCCGGTGCCGACCTTGACGTCCAGGACCAAGGCGCCGGTCCCCTCGGCGATCTTCTTGGACATGATCGAGGACGCGATCAGCGGGATCGCCTCGACCGTGCCGGTCACGTCGCGCAGGGCGTAGAGCTTCTTGTCGGCGGGGGCCAGCCCGTCACCCGCCGCGCAGATGACCGCGCCGGCCTCGCGCAGGACGTGCATCATCTCGTCGTTGGAGAGCAGCGCGCGCCAGCCGGGGATGGACTCCAGCTTGTCCAGGGTGCCGCCGGTGTGGCCGAGGCCGCGTCCGGAGAGCTGCGGCACGGACGCGCCGCAGGCGGCGACCAGCGGGGCCAGCGGCAGCGTGATCTTGTCGCCGACGCCGCCGGTGGAGTGCTTGTCCGAGGTCGGCATCGGCAGTGAGGAGAAGTCCATCCGGACGCCGGAGCGGATCATCGCGTCGGTCCAGCGGCTGATCTCGCGCAGGTTCATGCCGTTCAGCAGGATCGCCATCGCCAGCGCCGACATCTGCTCGTCGGCGACCTCGCCGCGGGTGTAGGCGTCGATCACCCAGTCGATCTGGGTGTCGGTCAGCTCGGCACGGTCGCGCTTGGCGCGGATGACGGAGATGGCGTCCATGGGATCTCCAAAGGAGGGAGGGAACAGGAGCAGAAGAGCAGCAGCGCGGTACGGGGAGTCCGTACCGCGCCACTCTACGCGCGTTGCATGTACTGGGGGGGAGGCCGACCGGGAGGGTCAGAGCCGCTCGGGGCCGAAGGCGTCGGGAAGCAGCTCCGCCAGCGGGCGGATCCCGGAGACCGACTCCACCAGCAGTTCCGCGCCGCCGTGCTCCCAGAGCAGCTGCCGGCAGCGCCCGCAGGGCATCAGCGCCGAGCCGTCGCCGTCGCAGCAGGTGAAGGCGACCAGCCGGCCGCCGCCGGTGGCGTGCAGTGCCGAGACCAGTCCGCACTCGGCGCAGAGCCCGAGCCCGTACGAGGCGTTCTCGACATTGCAGCCGCTGACGATCCGTCCGTCCTCGACCAGCGCCGCCGCGCCGACCGGGTACTTGGAGTACGGGGCGTAGGCGCGGCCCATGGCCTCCTTGGCCGCGACGCGCAGGGCGTCCCAGTCGACATCGGGTTGTTTCGTCGTCATGCCGTCACCGCCTCCTCCCTACTCCTCATTCTCAGCCCTTGACGTAGGGCTTGCCGGACGCCGCCGGCGGCCGGGCCAGGCCGCCGAGCGCCGCCACCACGAAGATGGTGACCAGGTACGGAGCCATCTGCAGGAAGGCGCTGGGGATGGGCGTGCCCAGCGAGGAGAGCGCCAGGTTCAGCTCGGTGGCGAAGCCGAACAGCACCGCCGCCCCCAGCGAGCCGATCGGCGACCAGCGGCCGACGATCAGTGCCGCGATGGCGATGTAGCCCTGGCCGTTGCTCATGTCCTTGACGAACGCCGTGGACAGGCCGAGGGTCAGCCAGACGCCGCCGAGGCCGGAGAGTAGGCCGGCCGTGATGACGTTGCGGTAGCGCAGTCCGACGACCTTGATGCCCACGGTGTCGGCCGCGGCCGGGTGCTCGCCCACCGCGCGGGTGCGCAGGCCCCAGCGGGTGCGGAAGAGCAGGAACCAGACCACCGGCACCAGCAGGTAGGCCGCGTAGAACAGTATGTTCTGGTTGAACAGCGCCTCACCGATGACCGGGATCTTCGACAGTCCGGGGATGGCGATGGCGGAGAAGCTGGGCGGGGTGTTGTAGGTGGCCCCGTCGGTCGACATCAGCCGGTCGTAGAGGAAGCCGGTGATGCCCGACGCCAGCAGGTTGAGCACCACGCCGAGGACGACCTGCTCGATCAGGTACCGGTTGGCGAAGACCGCGAGCAGCGCGCACATCAGCGCACCGCCCAGGCAGCCCGCGACCAGCCCGGCCCAGACCGAGTGGGTCATCGACGAGGTGAGCACCGCCGCGAACGCGCCGAAGAGGAACTGGCCCTCGACCGCGATGTTGACCACGCCGGAGCGCTCGCAGAGCAGCGCGCTGAGCGAGCCCAGGATCAGCGGGACGGCCGCGATCGAGGTCTGCTGGATGATCGAGGGAACGTTCAGCCCGATGCTGGAACCGGCGGCGGCCCAGACCAGGAAGGCCAGCACGAAGGAGGTGAAGTAGCCCACCGCCAGCCAGCGCTGGACCTTGGCGCTGATCGGGACGAAGGCCCGGACCAGGCCGCAGGCGATCGCGATCACCGCCAGCGCGATGGCCACCGGTTCGGCGGGGGCCGAGATCGGGCCCGGGCCGCTGGAGGTGGGGTCGAGCTTGAGGGTGAACAGGGTGTGCACGCCGTGGCCGGTACGCGAGGCGAGGCCGAACTGCCACAGCGCGTAGGCGCCGACGACGGCCTGGGCGATTCCGCCGACCAGCTTGGACCGGTCGGTCTTGACCAGCGGGGCGTCCGTCTTGTCGGACCCGGTCAGGGTCGAAGCGGTGGTCATGCCTGGCCTCCGACGGTGGTGGTGTGGAAGGGATCGGGGCTGGGCGGGGTCGCCTGCGGGGCGGAGCTTGTGTCGATCTTGGTGGCGCGGAGCCGGAAGATCTCCTTCACCAGCCGGGGGGCGGCGACGAAGATGACGATCAGCGCCTGGACCACGGTGATGATCTCGATCGAGACCTGCGCGTTGGTCTGCATGGCCGAGCCGCCGGCCTGCAGCGCGCCGAACAGCAGGGCCGCCAGCACCACGCCCCAGGGCCTGGTGCGTCCGAGCAGGGCGACGGTGATCGCGGTGAAGCCGAGACCGGCGTCGATGCTGCCGGCGATGGCGTTGTTGTTGGGGTTGGCCAGGCCGAGGGTCTGGGTCACGCCGATCATGCCCATCAGTGCGCCGGAGATCAGCATCGAGGCGATCTGCACCCGGCTGACGTTGATTCCGGCGGTCCGAGCGGCGCTCGGGGTGAGGCCCACGGCCCGCACCTCGAAGCCGAGCTTGGATCGCTTGAAGAACCAGGCCACCACGAAGGTCGCGGCCAGCGCGAGCAGCAGGCCGATGTCGGTGTTCAGACCGGAGCCGAAGAGGTGCGGCAGCACCGCGTCCGCCTCGGCCGGCTTTGAGATCGACTGGCCGGCGTGGCTCGGGTCCTGGAACAGCGAGCTCTTCAGCACCCAGCCGACCAGGAACATCGAGGCCACGTAGTTGAGCATGATCGTGACGATCACCTCGTGCGCGCCGCGCTTGGCCTTGAGCCAGCCGACCAGCCCGCCGAAGAGCATGCCGCCGGTCAGGCCGGCCAGCACCGCGACGATCAGGTGCAGCGCACCGGGCAGCGAGGTCCACTCGAAGGCGACGTAGGAGGTGAAGATGGCGCCGATGATGGTCTGGCCCTGGCCGCCGATGTTGAACATCCCGGCCCGGAAGGCGACCGAGATGCCGAGACCGCCGAAGATCAGCGGGGTGGCGTACTCCAGGGTGTTGGTGATCGGCCCGAAGAACTGGGACGGGGTGCCGGACACCGTCGCCGGGTCGAAGATCGCACCCTTGAAGAGCGCGGAGTAGGCGCTGGAGATGTTGTCCCAGGCGGAGGAGAGGAAGTCGCCCGGGCTGGCGAAGAAGTAGGCGGCCTTGTCCATCGTCGCGGTGTTCGACACGACGATCAGCACCGCGCCGACGAGCAGCGAGAGCACGATGGCCAGGAAGGTCACCATGGCGCTGTTCTCGGCGGTGAAGACATTGCGGATGACGGTGCCGATGCTGCGGTCCGCCGCGGGGGCCGCTGGCGCGGCGGCCTCGGGCGCGGGGGTGGTGGCCTCCGCGGGGGGTGCGTCCTTGGATGCGCTCTGGTCATCCGGGGTGGGCGTGGTCATGAGGTCGCCTCCTCCGTGTCGGTCGTGGTGGCGTCGGGAGCGGCGGCGTCGGTCTCGGGGGCGCCAGCGTCAGCAGCGGCGGCGCCCTTCGCCGCGGCCGCGCCGCCGTCGGTGATGCCGGCCATCAGCAGGCCGATCTCCTCACGGGTGGTCTCCGGGGAGACCGTGGCGACGATCTTGCCCCGGTACATCACGGCGACCTTGTCGGCCAGCGCCAGCACCTCGTCCAGTTCGGTGGAGACCACCACGACCGGTCGGCCGGCGTCCCGCTCGGCGACGATGCGCTTGTGGATGAACTCCATCGCGCCGACGTCCACGCCACGCGTGGGCTGGGAGGCGACCAGCAGCCGCAGCGGGCGGGAGAGCTCGCGGGCCACCACGACCTTCTGCTGGTTGCCGCCGGAGAGCTTGCCCGCCGGGTGCGCCGGGGCGGTGGGCCGGATGTCGAACTCCTCGATCCGGTTCTTGGCGTTCTTCTCGATCTCGGCGAGGTCGATCGACAGGCCCTTGCCGAACGGGGCGCTCTTGTAGAGGTCGAGCACCAGGTTCTCGGCGATCGTGAACTCGCCGACCACCCCGTCGTGCCCGCGGTCCTCGGGGACGAAGCCGATGCCGGCGTCCAGCGCCTGACGCGGGCTCAGCCCGACCAGCTCCCTGCCGTCCAGGCTGATCGATCCGGACTCGACCGGGACCAGGCCCAGGATCGCCTCGGCGATCTCCGACTGGCCGTTGCCCTGCACCCCGGCGATTCCGAGGATCTCCCCGTCGCGCACAGTGAAGGAGACGTCGTCGACCGCGGCGTTGCCGTGCTGGTCGCGGATGGTCAGGTGGTCGACCTTGAAGGAGTCGGCGCCGGGGGTGTTCGGCTCCTTCTCCACCACCAGGCGGACCGAGCGGCCGACCATCATCGAGGCGAGGTCCTGCTCGCTGGAGGAGGGGGATGCCTCGCCGACGACGGCGCCGCGGCGGATCACGGTGATCCGGTCGGCGATCGCCTTGACCTCTTTGAGCTTGTGGGTGATGAAGACGATGGACTTCCCGGCCTCGCGCAGCGAGTTCATGACCACGAAGAGATCCTCGATCTCCTGCGGGGTCAGCACGGCCGTGGGCTCGTCCAGGATCAGCGTCTGGGCGTCGCGCACCAGCGCCTTGACGATCTCCACCCGCTGCTGGACGCCGACCGGGAGGTCGCCGACCAGCGCGTCCGGGTCGACCGGGAGGCCGTAGCGCTCCGAGACCTCGCGCACGTGCTTGCGGGCCCGGCGGCGGTCCAGCAGGCCGAGCGGCCCCGGGTGGGCGCCCAGTTCCGCCTCGTCGCCGAGGATGATGTTCTCCGCGACGGAGAACACCGGGACCAGCATGAAGTGCTGGTGCACCATGCCGATGCCGTTGGCGATCGCGTCGCGGGGGCTGCTGACGGTCTTCACCTCGCCGTCGACCAGGATCTGGCCCTCTTCCGGCTGGTAGAGACCGTAGAGGACGTTCATCAGCGTCGACTTGCCGGCCCCGTTCTCCCCCAGCAGGCAGTGGATCTCACCGGGCTCGACGGTCAGGTCGATGTGGTCGTTGGCGACCAGTGAACCGAATCGCTTGGTGATGCCGCGCAATTCAAGACGCACTTAGGCTCCAATTTTTTTGGGGCGCCACCCCTCACGCCGCGCATCATTTTGCCGATCGGCGGAAGCCGTCCGGGTCCGGTCGGACTGCCAGGACAGGTAGGACGGGAGACAAGAACGGGGCGGGCGCGCACTGTCGCGCGCCCGCTCCTGGGAACTCCTCGATCAGCCGGCGGTGGGCTGGTTCTTCGAGGCGATCTTGATGGTGCCGCTGATGATGTCCTGCTTGACCGAGGCCAGTTCGGTGGTCAGCGTGGCCGGGACCTTCGACTCGAAGTCGTGGAACGGGGCCAGGCCGGTGCCGTCGTTGGCCAGGGTGCCAATGTACGGCGTCGAGGAGAAGGTGCCCTTCGCCGAGTCGGTGACGACCGCGGTGACCGCGCTGGCGATGCCCTTGGTGACCGAGGTCATGATGACCGAGGCGTAGGACGCGTTGGAGATCGCGCCGTCGTCGTCGACCCAGATGGCGTTCAGCTTGCCACCGCTGGCCTTGGCCTGGGCGAGCGCGCCGATGCCGGTGCCGCCGGCGACCGGGAAGATGATGTCCGCGCCCTGCGCCTGGAAGGTGGCGGCGATCTGCTTGCCACCGGCCTGGTCGGTGAAGCTCTGGGTCGGGTCGAAGGTGCCGCTCTTCGGCTTGGTCTCGTCCCAGCCGAGGACCTGGACCTTGGTGCCGTGCTTGGAGTTGTAGTACTGCACGCCCTCCCAGAAGCCGTCCATGTAGACGGTCACGGTCGGGTAGTTGGCGCCGCCGAAGGTCGCGACCTTGCCGGTCTTGGTCATCGCCGCGGCGAAGTAGCCGCCGAGGAAGGCGCCCTGCGCGGTGTTGAACTCCAGGCCCTTGATCTGCGAACCGGTCGAGGAGTTGTCGACGATGGCGTAGTTCTGGGTGGGGTTCTTCTTGGCCGAGGCGACCGTGGCGTCGTTCATCGCGAAGCCGACGGTGACGATCATCTTGCAGCCGGCCGAGACGAAGCCGGAGATGTTGCTGGCGTAGTCGTTCTCGGTGGCCGAGGTGGCGTTCTGCACGCTGATGCTGGAGTTCGCCTTGGCCGCGGCCTGCATACCGGCCCAGGACTCGGCGTTGAAGGAGTGGTCGTCCAGGCCGCCGGTGTCGGTGACCATACAGGCCTTGAATGCTGCGCCGGCGGCGGTGCTGGAACCAGTCGCGGCGGACGAGCTAGAGCCCGAACCCGACGTCGAGACAGGCTTCGATCCACAGGCCGTCGCCGTCAGCGCGACCGCTGCCGCTACCGCCACCAGCGCGAGGGGCTTCCTCATCACAGTTCCTCCCGACAAGAGCCCGCGCACCGGTCCGGCGCGGATTGAATGCGACGTTAACGCGCGTAGAACACGATTGTGTTACGTACGCCTGGGCGTTATCAGATCGTCGCAATCCACCCTTCCGGGGTACCTTTGCGGGCTGTCAGGCCCCTCGCTCTCGGGGGTGCGGGGGGCGTCCCCGAGATTTGGAGTACCGGCTGTGCATCATCCCAGCACAAGCGCGGTGAACAGCTCCAGAGCCACGCCGATGGCACCCTCGTCCGCATCGAAAGTGCCCTGGTGCAGATCTCTGGAACCCGACTCGGCGAGACCCCGGACGCCCAGCCGGGCCAGCGCGCCGGGCGCCTGCTCCAGATACCAGGAGAAGTCCTCGCCGCCGAGGCTCTGCTCGGTGCCCTCGACCTGTCCGGGGCCGAAGCAGCGGTCCATGGCCTCACTGAGCATCCCCACCGAGACAGCCTCGTTCACCACCGGGGGGACGCCCCGGTGGTAGTCGAGCACCCACTTGGCCCGGTAGGTCTCGGCGATCTGGCCGACCAGCTCCTCGATGGCGCCCGGTGCCTCGCGCCAGCCGTCCAGCTCCAGGCAGCGGACGGTCCCCTCCAGCTCGGCGCGCTGGGGGATGACATTGGCCGCCGATCCGGCCGCGATCCGGCCCCACACCAGGCTGACGCCCCAGCGCGGGTCCATCCGCCGCCCGAGCAGGGCCGGCAGCTCGACGGCGGTGCCGGCCACCGCGCCGACCAGGTCGGTGGTCAGGTGCGGGCGGGCGGTGTGGCCGCCCGGGCCGTCCAGGCTGATCTCCAGCCGGTCGCAGGCGGAGGTGATCGCGCCGACCTTGAGCCCGATCCGGCCGACGTCGACCTTGGGGTCGCAGTGCACCGCGAAGATCCGCTCGACCCGGTCCATCCCGCCGGCCGCGATCACGTCCAGCGCGCCGCCGGGCATGACCTCCTCGGCGGGCTGGAAGATCAGCCGCACCGGCCGGGCCAGCCGCCCCGCGTTGCGCTCCTCGGCGAGCAGCAGTCCGAGGCCCAGCACGATCGAGGTGTGCAGGTCGTGGCCGCAGGCGTGGGCACGGCCCGGGACCGTGGAGCGGTAGGGGACGCTGTCCGGCTTGGCGTCGTCGATGGGCAGCGCGTCGATGTCGGCCCTGAAGGCCAGGAACGGAGCGTCCGCCGCAGCCCCCTCCGGGAGGAGGTCGCAGATCAGGCCGGTGCCGCCGGGGAGGACCCACGGCTCCAGGCCGACCTGCTCCAGCCGCTCTTTCAGCAGTGCGGTGGTGCGGACTTCCTGCCGGCCCAGCTCCGGGTGCCGGTGGAGGTCCCGGCGGACCTCGATCAGCTCGGGCATCAGCGCTCGCACACGCGCGCGAAAGGGGGAGGAGTGGTGGGACTGCTGCGGGGAGGCGGACGCACCGTCAACTGACTGGCTCACCTCAATGAGCCTACGACTCTGGGGCGGCTGGGGCAGGAGATCGCCGGAATCTTTACCTCCGAACGGGGAAGAACCTGACCGCTCGGCGCTTGGACCGACTGTCGCTGGGTATGACATATGGTTCGCTCCCCTCCTGCTGGGCCGGACAATCGACCAAACGAGCGTCTGCCCGCCGGGACACGCTTGATCCCTGGTGAGCTGGATCACCAGGGAGTCAGCGTGTGGGGAAGGTCAGCCCGAGCTCCTTCAGCACCTGACCGAAGAGCGTGCCCTGGTGTATCCACGTCTGGCGGCCGGAGGACAGGATGACGCCGTTGCAGTCCATGTTGTTCAGCTTCGCCACGGCTACCGAGGACGTCGGGTGCCCGGCGGAGTAGAAGTCGAGTTCCAGATACGTGCCGTCGCCAGAGGGGCACGGCAGTGCGAGTCCGACAGGCAGAGTGTTCATCTGGTCGGCGAGGAGCTTCACCTTGGCCGGGGAGAAGACCGTGGCGATCTGCCGTTTCGGCGGCAGTTTCCAGTTCGGCCCCGGCTTGGCGCCCGGCTGGGCGATGACGCGGATCGAGGCCACGTTCTTGGGTATGAGCCAGGCCTTGGGGTCGAGCGGCTTCTGCGTGATGGTGTGAGCGCCACCAGTCGCCACGACGGCTGCGTCGACAGCCGAGCCGGCCCGTGCCGAGCCGCAGGCGGCCAGCAGGGCGGTGGTCGCGCAGAGCGCGGTGGCGACGGAGACGTTCCTGAGGAGCTTTCCCGAGTCGGTCATGCCGGTCTGACGCAGCGTCGGCCGAACGGGTTCCGGCCGGACGCGGCCCGGCTGTCGGACCCGCCGCCTACGATGATCCCGGCACGGGAACGAGACCGGAGGAGTCGCGACATGGCAGGTCAGCACATCGAACAGGTCGCCGTGGTGACCGGCGCCAGCAGCGGCATCGGGGCCGCCACCGCGCGGCGGCTCGCGGCCGAGGGGTTCCGGGTGGTGCTGGTGGCCCGGCGCGCCGAACGGATCGAGGAGCTGGCGAAGGAGATCGGCGAGGCGGCCTCGGCCTACGTCCTCGACGTCACCGACCGCGCCGCCGTGGACGCCTTCGCGGCCTCCCTCGACCGGGTCGACGTCCTGGTCAACAATGCCGGCGGGGCCTTCGGCGCGGAGTCCGTCGCCGACGGCGACCCGGCGGACTGGCGCCGGATGTACGAGGTCAACGTCCTCGGCGTGCTGCACATGACCCAGGCGCTGCTGCCCGCGCTGCGGGCCGGCGGGGCCGAGACGGGGGCCGGGACGGTGCTGGTGCTCTCCTCCACCGCGGCCTTCGTCCCCTACGAGGGCGGCGGCGGCTATGTCGCGGCCAAGGCCGGCGCCCACGCCATCGCCGGGACGCTCCGTCTCGAACTGGTCGGCGAGCCGGTCCGGGTCATCGAGATCGCCCCGGGCATGGTCCGCACCGACGAGTTCGCGCTCACCCGCTTCGGCGGGGACGCCGCGAAGGCCGCCTCGGTGTACGCGGGCGTCGACGCGCCGCTGACCGCCGAGGACGTCGCCGACACCATCGCCTGGACGGTCACCCGTCCCCCGCACGTCAATGTGGACCTGCTGGTGGTCCGTCCGCTCGCCCAGGCGGCCGCGCACAAGGTCGCCCGCAAGCTCTAGCCGCCCGGACGCGCGGCGTTGCCCGTTCATCCGTACGAAGCCGTCTCATCATTCGGCGGTAAGGGTCTCGACTTGATAGCCGATTCGAGTGAATCCTTATCCCTGGGAAAACAGTGCCGCAGACTCGGAGTGCCTTGTCCCACAAGGCCTCCGGGTGCTCCGGCTGCCCTGTCGTCCCATCCGTGCCACGCAACCGGTCCTGTCACTCCACCGTCGGTGCCCATAGAAGAGGGGCATGGCGAACCGCACCAGTCTCCAAGCGCCCTCACCCAGTTCGACCGAGGAGGACCCGCTGACCGGCGACATCCCGGCGCAGCCGAACCAGGACAGCATGCCCCCCGTCATCGACCCGACAGTCGACCCGACCGTCGAACCGGTGGCCGGGCCGACGGTGCTGCCCTCGGGGCTGCGGCGCTTCAACGAGGCCGACTTCGGCGCGGCCGAGGAGGCACTGCTGGCCTGCTGCGGCAGCCGCCGCTGGGCGCTGCGGCTGGCCGTGCACCGCCCCTACCCGACCGTGTCCTCGCTGCTCGCCGCCGCCAGCGAGGCCTCGTACGACCTGTCCTTCACCGATCTGACGGAGGCTCTGGCGGACGAGAGCAGCATGCCGCAGCCGCTGCTGGGGATGCGCGCGCCCGGCAGCCAGGCGGCGCACACCGCGCTGCAGGCGGCCCACGCTGCCTACGAGGCGCGTTTCGGCCATGTGTTCGTGGTCAGCCTGGACGACTGCCCGGCCGAGGAGATGCTGGACGCGGTCCTGGTCAGCCTGCGGGCCCGGCTCGGCAACGACCCCGACGAGGAGCGCAGTACGGCGGCCGAGGAGCTGCGGCGGATCGCCCTGCACCGGCTGGAGCACCTGGTGGCGTCTCACGCCTCGGCCGCAACATGAGACGGCGGGGGTGATCTCCCCCACACGGCGGCCGCCGTCGGCGTGTCCCGGCTGACCTGGCCCGGAGCCGCCGGCGCGGGTCCGCCGCAGGCCGAGGCGCCGATTCGGCGCGGACAGGGGGACGGACCGGGCCGCGAACTCGGGCGGCCGTTACGCCGGGCAGGGCCGTTTGATCATCCTGCCGACCCCCGGCGGGCTGACCGCCGGTTCCCGTGGCTACGATGGCCGGGGCCGGTGGACCATACCCGGCCGGGCTGACGACCGACACCGATGCCGGCCGAGCCCCCGCCCCGCTTCCGGAGGGTTGTTCCGTGCCGGCTGGAACGCTGTACCGCGGCCGGGAAGGCATGTGGTCGTGGGTGGCTCATCGAGTCACCGGCGTCCTCATCTTCTTCTTCCTGTTCGCCCACGTCCTCGACACCGCTCTTGTCCGGGTCTCACCGCAGGCCTACAACAGCACGATCGCGACGTACAAGACCTGGCCTGTCAACCTGATGGAGTACGGCCTGACGGCCGCCATCCTGTTCCACGCGCTGAACGGCCTGCGGGTCATCGCGGTGGACTTCTGGGCCAAGGGCCCGAAGTACCAGCGCCAGATGCTCTGGACCGTAGTGACTGTGTGGGTCGTGACGATGGCATTCGCCTTCTACCCGATCCTGCAGGAAACCCTCCGCAACTGGTTCGGGTGAGGCGAGAAATGGCGATTGAAACCACTGGCTCCGTATCCGGCGTCGAGCTCACCAACGCTCAGCCGACGGACCCCTCGGCCTTTCTGATCGAGCCCCCGCGTGCCCGCACCAAGAGGACCGGCCGCAAGTCGCGGACCAACTTCGAGATGCTGGCCTGGCTGTTCATGCGCCTGTCCGGCGTGGTGCTGGTGTTCCTGGTGCTGGGTCACCTGATCATCCAGCTCGTCCTGGACGGCGGCGTCACCAAGATCAGCTTCGCCTTCGTCGCGGGCCGCTGGGCGTCCCCGTTCTGGCAGGCATGGGACCTGCTGATGCTGTGGCTGGCGATGCTCCACGGCGCGAACGGCATGCGCACGGTCATCAACGACTACGCGGAGCGCGACACCACCCGCTTCTGGTTGAAGGTCCTGCTGGTGACCGCCACGGTCTTCACCGTGCTGCTGGGCACCCTGGTGATCTTCACCTTCGACCCGAACATCAGCTGAGCGCGGACGGACGAGGCAGCAGACTGACATGCAGGTACACAAGTACGACACCGTCATCGTCGGCGCCGGCGGCGCCGGAATGCGCGCGGCCATCGAGTCGACCAAGCGCAGCCGCACCGCCGTGCTGACCAAGCTCTACCCCACCCGGTCCCACACCGGCGCGGCCCAGGGCGGCATGGCCGCCGCACTGGCCAACGTCGAGGAGGACAACTGGGAGTGGCACACCTTCGACACCGTCAAGGGCGGTGACTACCTGGTCGACCAGGACGCCGCCGAGATCCTGGCGAAGGAGGCCATCGACGCCGTCCTCGACCTCGAGAAGATGGGCCTCCCGTTCAACCGGACCCCCGAGGGCAAGATCGACCAGCGCCGCTTCGGCGGCCACACCCGCGACCACGGCAAGGCGGCGGTGCGCCGCTCCTGCTACGCGGCCGACCGCACCGGTCACATGATCCTCCAGACGCTCTACCAGAACTGCGTCAAGGAGGGCGTGGAGTTCTTCAACGAGTTCTACGTCCTTGACCTGCTGCTGGCCGACGTGGACGGCGTCAAGCGGACCGCCGGCGTGGTCGCCTACGAGCTGGCCACCGGCGAGATCCACGTCTTCCAGGCGAAGGCCGTGATCTTCGCCTCCGGCGGCAACGGCAAGTTCTTCAAGGTCACCTCCAATGCGCACACCCTGACCGGCGACGGCCAGGCCGCCGCGTTCCGGCGCGGGCTGCCGCTGGAGGACATGGAGTTCTTCCAGTTCCACCCGACGGGCATCTGGCGGATGGGCATCCTGCTCACCGAGGGCGCCCGCGGCGAGGGCGGCATCCTCCGCAACAAGGACGGCGAGCGCTTCATGGAGAAGTACGCGCCCGTCATGAAGGACCTGGCCTCGCGTGACGTCGTCTCCCGGGCGATCTACACCGAGATCCGCGAGGGCCGCGGCTGCGGCCTCGACGGCGACCACGTCTACCTGGACCTGACGCACCTTCCGCCGGAGCAGCTGGACGCCAAGCTCCCGGACATCACCGAGTTCGCGCGGACCTACCTCGGCATCGAGCCCTACACGGACCCGATCCCGATCCAGCCGACCGCGCACTACGCCATGGGCGGCATCCCCACCAACGTCCAGGGCGAGGTGCTGCTGGACAACGACACCGTCGTCCCCGGCCTCTACGCCGCGGGCGAGGTGGCCTGCGTGTCGGTGCACGGCGCCAACCGGCTGGGCACCAACTCGCTGCTGGACATCAACGTCTTCGGCCGCCGGGCCGGCATCGCCGCCGCCGAGTACGCCTCCACCGCCGACTACGTCGAGCTGCCGGAGAACCCGGCCGAGCAGGTCGTCGCCCAGCTGGAGCGGATCCGCAACGGCAACGGCAGCGAGCGCGTCTCGGACATCCGCAGCGAACTGCAGCAGTCCATGGACACCAACTCGATGGTGTACCGCACCGAGGCGACCCTGAAGCAGGCGGTGGCGGACATCGCCGCGCTGAAGGAGCGCTACCGGCACATCTCGGTGATGGACAAGGGCAAGCGGTTCAACACCGACCTGCTGGAGGCCGTGGAGCTGGGCAACCTGCTCGACCTGGCCGAGGTCACCGCGGTGTCCGGGCTGGCCCGCAAGGAGTCCCGCGGCGGTCACTTCCGCGAGGACTACCCGACCCGGGACGACGTCAACTTCATGCAGCACACCATGGCGTACCGCGAGGTGGACGCCGATGGGAACACCAGCATCCGCCTGGACTACAAGCCGGTCGTGGTGACCCGCTACCAGCCGATGGAGCGTAAGTACTGATGAGCACCCCCACGATCGAAGACGCCGCGCCCCAGGGCGGCAACGCGCACTCGGCCGGCCTGGACGCCGCCGAGTCCGGCAAGGTCGAGCTGATCACCATCACGGTCCGGATCCGCCGGTTCAACCCGGAGGAGCACCCGGACGCGGTGTGGGTGGACTACCAGCTCACCGTCGACCCGAAGATCCGCGTCCTGGACGCGATCAACACCATCAAGTGGGAGCAGGACGGCACGCTGACGTACCGTCGCTCCTGCGCGCACGGCGTCTGCGGGTCGGACGCCATGCGGATCAACGGCAAGAACCGGCTCGCCTGCAAGACGCTGATCAAGGACGTCTCGCCGGAGAAGCCGATCACGATCGAGCCCATCAAGGGCCTCACGGTCCTGAAGGACCTGGTCGTGGACATGGACCCGTTCTTCCAGGCCTACCGCGACGTGATGCCGTTCCTGATCACGACCGGCAACGAGCCGACGCGTGAGCGGATCCAGTCCGAGGAGGACGTGCAGCGCTTCGAGGACACCACCAAGTGCATCCTCTGCGCGGCGTGCACCACGTCCTGCCCGGTCTTCTGGAACGACGGGCAGTACTTCGGCCCGGCCGCGATCGTCAACGCCCACCGCTTCATCTTCGACTCGCGTGACGAGGGTGCGGAGCAGCGGCTGGAGATTCTCAACGACCGCGACGGGGTGTGGCGCTGCCGCACCACGTTCAACTGCACGGACGCGTGTCCTCGGGGGATCGAGGTCACCAAGGCGATTCAGGAAGTGAAGCGGGCGCTGGTCACTCGTCGCTTCTAGGGTTTTCTCGGGGCGCGGGGAACTGTTCGGCTGGACGTGCACGTAGGTGCGTGGCTGGTCGCGCAGTTCCCCGCGCCCCTTGCTGTCTACTCCTTGTGCCTAAGGGATCTGACGCCGAGGGAGCCGACTACCAGGCCGAGCAGGAGTGACGCCAGGGCCAGGGTGGCGTGGATCCAGAAGTAGGCGGTGGGGCGGGAGTGGTCGCCGTGGGTGAAGGCCAGGCCTTCACCGTCGGCCCACAAGTTCTTGAAAAAGGTCACCCAGATCCAAACCGACCAGATGCCGAAGGCGGTCAGGAACCAGGAGGCGCGGCGGCTCAGTCTCATGGAGCAAGTATCCCGGCCAGCCATTGGTGTGCTTTTACCAGGGGGTGGTTCGGTCGCCGTCATCGATTGGGTACGGTCTACCGGTGCACAACGATCTCCGTACCGCAGCCGTGGTGTGCATCGCCGCACTCACCGCTGGACTGGTTTCCGCCGTTCCCGCTGCGGCGGCGCCCACGCCCTCTGCGAGTGGCACGGTGACGCCGAGGCCGCCCGCCCGGATGTCCACGGTGGGCGGTGAACGGCTGGGGCTGTCCGGTGTGCAGGTGCAACTGGCGGCGGGGGCGCCGGCGCTGCCCGTGAAGGTGACCGCGCTGTCCTGGATCGTCTCCGACTCCGGGACCGGCCAGGTGCTGGCGGCGAAGAACGCGCACTGGGCGCTGCCTCCGGCGAGCACTCTGAAGACGCTGTTCGCCGACACCGTGCTGCCGAAGATCCCGACCACGGCCACCCACAAGGTGACCGACGCGGACCTGGCCGGGATGGGTGAGGGCAGCAGCCTGGTCGGCGTGCTGCCCGGTCAGACGTACAAGGTGTCCGACCTGTGGCTCGGCGTCTTCCTGCGCTCCGGCAACGACGCCGTGCACGTCCTCGCCGCGATGAACGGCGGGGTGGCGGCGACGGTGGCCCAGATGCAGGCCCAGGCCGTGAAGCTGGGCGCGGGCGACACCCATGTGGTCTCCCCGGACGGGTACGACATGCCGGGGCAGGTGTCCTCGGCGTACGACCTCAGCCTGTTCGCCCGGGACGGGATGAAGAACGCCGACTTCGCCCGCTACGCCGGGACCGGCAAGGCCGAGTTCCCCGGCGGGCCGAACACCAAGGGCAAGCCGTTCGAGATCGACAACACCGACCGGATGCTGCTGGGCCTCGACGGCGTCCCGCGTTACCCCGGTCTGATCGGCGTCAAGAACGGCTACACCACCAACGCCGGCAACACCCTGGTCGTGGCGGCCAGGCGGGGCGGCCGGACCATCATGGCGACGCTGATGAACCCTCAGGACCACCAGTTCAACACGGTCTACACCGAGGCCAGGGAGCTGCTCGACTGGGGCTTCGCCGCGGACGGCAAGGTCACCCCGGTCGGCAGCCTGGACGCGGCCACCACCGCGACGCACGCGGCGGGCTCCGGTACCGGCTCGGCAGGCGACGCCGTGAAGGCCCCGACCAGGGCCGCGCAGGCCTCGGTCGGCGCCTCCGGCGGCAGCTCCGGCGTCAGCGCACTGGGCTGGGCCGGGGCTTCCGGCGCCGGCCTGGTCGCAGTGGCCGTGGCGACCGGCACTGCGCTGCTGATGCGCCGTCGGCGGCGCATCGCCCGGCGAAACAGGCCGCTGCCGACGGTCAACGGGCTGGACTGACCGGCTCAGTTGCCGGGGTCGGCGGCGGCGTCCGAGTCGGCGGCGTCGGCGGCGCTCTGGGCGGCGTCAACCTGCTGCTGCATCTGCTGGACGGTGCTGCCGGCCACCCCGGTGGGCGCGGCCGAGGGGGTGCCGGCAGGCACGGTGCCCGCGGCCGGGGTGTGCGAGCAGGCGCCCAGGGTCAGCATCGCGGCGGCCGCAGCCAGCGCCAGGGCTGGGCGGATCAGGTGACGGTTCATCAGGACGCCCCGCCGCCGAGGTTGTTGGCGGAGCACCAGGTCTCCACCGCCTTGAGGTCGCTCAGCCTGGTGGTGAGCGTGCCGACCATGGCCTGACGGGCGGTCAACCGGTCGTTGAGGTAGGTCTCGATGGCGGTGTTCCCGGCCGCCTTGGCGATGTCCACCCGCTTCTGCAGCCGCGCGATGGAGCCGCGCTCGGTGGCGGGGCCGTGCAGCCGGGCCAGCGCGCGGGTGATCCGGGCGTCGACCTTGGGGGCGCGGGCGCAGACGGCCTTCGCCTCGCGCTGGGCGGGCGTCTTCGTCGTCCCGGCGGACGGGGAGGCAGCGGCGGACGGGGAGGCAGCGGCGGACGGGGAGCTGTCGCTCGGCGCCGCGGCCGAGGCCGGGGTGCTCGCGCCGATCAGCGCTCCTGTGAGGGCGATCCCGGCGAAGGCCGAGGTGAGGGTCGCGCGGCGGGTGGGCATGGCAGGTCTCCTCCACTACGTCGGAGCGCGGTCGGCGCTCCGTCTGCGGGGAGCGTAGGAATCGTCCTTGTGGAAATGTTGTGGTCCGGCTGAGCTGGGTCAGCCGTCGGAGCTGAGCCAGTCCCGGCGCAGTGGGAGGGTCGGGGTCGAGGCAGCCAGCGGCAGGACCACCTCGGCCAGCGCGCCGCTCCCTGACGGCGGGTCGGTGAAGCTGACCGTGCCCCGGTGCAGGGCGATCTGCTGGGCGACCAGGGTCAGACCGAGCCCGGAGCCGGGGCTGTCGGGGCCGCGTCGGAAGCGGTCGAAGACCGAGTCGCGGCGGTCCGCCGGGATCCCCGGGCCCTGGTCGGCAACGGTCAGGACGGCGTCGGTGTCGGTACGGCTCAGGGTCAGGTCGATCCGCGCCGTGCCGTCCGCCGACCTTCCGTGCACCAGGGCGTTGGCCAGCAGGTTGTCCACCGCCATCCGCAGGCCGGGCTCCCAGCCGTGCAGCCGCAGCGATCCGGCCGAGGACCGCACCGTGATCAGGGCCCGCTGGTCGCGGCGGCGTGCCTCGGCCGCGGCCGACTCCGTCAGCTCCACCAGGTCCACCGGGCCGAAGGCGTCCTGCTCGACCAGATCGCCCTGGGCCAGCGCCCGCAACGCGGTGAGCGTGCCCAGCAGCCGGGCGTGCTCCGACTGCAGGTCGGCCAGGATCTCGGCGCGGTCCTCGGCGGCCAGCCCCGGGTGCTCGGTGAGGACGTCCAGATTGGTGCGCATGCTCATCAGCGGGGTGCGCAGCTCGTGCGAGGCGGAGGCGGCGAAGGCCCGCGCCGTCGCCAGCGCCTCCGCGGTACGCGCCGCCTGCTCGTCGTAGCGGGAGAGCACCGACTGCAGGGTGCCGGCCAGCTCGTCCACCTCGACCACACCGGTGGGCCGCTCGCTGAGGCTCGGCCGGGTCGCCGGGTCGTCCGGGTCCAGTCCGCCGGTCCGGCGGCGCAGCAGCCGCAACGGGCGGGCGGCGCGTTCCGCGACCAGGTAGGCGAGCAGGCCGCCGAGCGGCGCGGCGACCAGCGCGACCAGGACGATACGGCCGCGTACCGTCCGTACCTCGTGCTGCACGGCGGAGGCCCGGGCGAAGAGCCACAGCGTGCCGCCGGGCTGGGCGGCACCGGTGGGGATGGTCTGCGCCAGCGCCCGCCAGGCGGTGCCGTCGGCGCCGACGACGGTCTGCGGACGGTCGGCAGCGGCGGGGAGCGGGACGGCGAGGTCGGGCTGGGCGCCCGCGCTGTTCAGCACGGTGCCGTCGGCGGCGGTCAGCCGCACCCCGGCGTCCAGCGCGGCCGCGCTCAGCCGGCCCTGCTGGTTGGCCTCCTGCCGCAGCCGTCCCGCGGCGGCGGCCCGGAGCTCGGTGCGCGCGTACGGGAGCGCCGCCGCGGCCCGGTCGCGCAGCTGCCCGTCCTGTCCGGCCCGCAGGTCCCGGCCGACCAGGCCGAGCAGCAGCAGCCCGGCCAGCAGCACCAGCACCGGCACGATCACGGCGGTGACCAGGGCGATCCTGGTGGCGAGCCTCACGGCTGCCGGTCCTGGTCGGGCTGGTCCGGCTGGTCGGGCTTCAGCACGAAACCGACGCCGCGGACGGTCTGCACCAGCCGGGGCCGGCCGCCGGCCTCCAGCTTGCGGCGCAGATAGCTGACGAAGGTGTCGACCACATCGGTGCGGACGTCGAAGTCATAGCCCCAGACCCGCTCCAGCAGCTGGTCCCGGGTCAGCACCAGCCCGGTGTTCCGGGCCAGCACCTCCAGCAGGTCGAACTCACGGCGGGTCAGCTCCACCGGGTCGCCCCGGTAGCGCGCCTCGCGGGTGGACGGATCCACCGTGAGCCCGCCGACCGTCAGCAGATCGGTGGCGCGCGGCGGCCTGCGGCGCAGCAGCGCGTGCAGGCGCAGCACCAGCTCCTGCAGCGCGAAGGGCTTGACCAGGTAGTCGTCGGCCCCGGCCTGCAGTCCGGCGAGCCGGTCCTCCAGTTGGTCCAGCGCCGACAGCATCAGCACCGGCGTCTCGTCGCCGCGCTCGCGCAGCCTGCGGCAGACCTCGGTGCCGGACAGGTCGGGCATGGAGACGTCCAGCACCAGCACGTCCGGCGGCGCCTGCGTCAGCACGTCCAGCGCCACACGGCCCCCTTCGGCCAGCGCCACCGTGAACCCGCTCAGCCGCAGCCCGCGCTCCAGCGACCGCCGGATCGCGGCGTCGTCGTCCACCACCAGAACCCTGCCGTGCCGCTGTTCCGCCATCGCTCAGCCCTCTGTCCAGCCCGCTGCCGCTGCCACCGTCGCCGTATACGCCTGATCGCGGGCCACTGTCCCAGACCCGGCCTATAGTGCAAGCACAGGAGGGAGGCGCTGATGAGCGTGACCGATGACCGGCTGCTGCGGTTGTACCAGGACCTGGAGCCGATTCCCGGACTGTCCGTCGAACTGATCAACGGCCAGATCATCATGATGGCCACGCCCAAGGCCCTGCACAACCGGAACGTGGACCTGGTCCGGGACCAGTTCTCCACCGATGACTACGACCGCTGGTCGACCATGGCGGTGGCGCCGACCGGCCGGAACGACCGCTCGGATCCCGATCTCTTCCTCACCGACACCGACGTGGTCGAGGGCAATCCCGGTGAGATCCCGTCCGCGCTGGTCCTCTTCGTGCTGGAGGTGGTCTCGGAGTCCAGCAAGCGGATGGACCACCACGACAAGCGGGAGCTCTACGCGCTGGGCGCCATCCCGGTGTACCTGGTGGTCGATCCTATGACCGGCGTGTCCACGGTCTATTCGCGCCCCGATGCGAACACCGGACGGTATCTGGGCCGCGCCAACCATCCCTTCGGTGAGACGGTCGCGCTGCCGCCGCCGATCGGCAGGACGCTGCGAACGGACCGGTTCCGCCGCTACACCTGACGTCTGCGCAGCCGGTGCCGGCAGCGGGTGGCGAACGAGCCGAAGGCCGTCCCGGCAGCGAAGACCAGGGCGGAGCGCGGGCCGGGGCGCCGAGGGGCCGTCGGCTCGTCCGGGTCCGGGGTCACCGACATTCCGCCCGGGCCGCCGGGTGTCCCGGCGCCGCCAGCCTCGGTCCAGGCTTCGGCGGCTCGGGCGCGGGCTCTGGCGCGGGCGGCTTCCGGGTCGTCGGTGGCGGTCCAGGCGACGCAGAAGAAGAGCCAGCGGAAGATGAAGTTGATCCACAGCAGCAGGGCCACCGGGGTGCCGAAGGCTCCGTAGATGTTCTTGCCGGCGACATTGCTGAGGTAGGCCGAGAGCAGTTGCTTCAGCAGTTCGAACCCGACCGCGCCCAGCAGCGCGCCCTCGACGACGACGCGTCTGCGCTGGTCGCCGATGCGCGGCAGGCCCACCAGCAGATAGGCGAACATCAGGGTGTCCGCGCCCACCGCGATCAGGACGCTCGCCGCCGAGAGCAGCAGCCGGCCCCAGGACTGGTGGGCGACGCCGAGCCAGGAGGCGAGCTGTCCGGTGAGCGCGGAGGTCGCCGCCGAGGCGGCGATGGACACCGCGGCCACCACGCCGAGGCCGATCAGCACCCCGACGTCCAGGGCCTTGCGCAGCACCGCGTTGCCGGGCTCGATCGGCAGCCGCCACACGGTCCGGATGGCGACCCGGGTGGTGTCGACCCAGCCGAGGCCGGAGACCAGCAGCAGCACCCCGCTGATCACCCCGACCGTGGCGGCGTTGCGGACCAGCGAGTCCAGGTCCAGCGACTCCGCCAGCGAGGGGAGCTGCCTCGCGATCGCGTCCTGGATGCTCCGCACCCGCCCGCTGCTGAGGGTGGCCGCGGCGATCGCCATGGCCACGGTGAGCAGCGGGAACAGGGCCAGGAACCCGAAGAAGGTGACGGCGCCCGCGAGCCGGTTCGAGCCTGCCTTGTTGAAGTGGTCGAAGACCAGGTAGGGACGGCTCCGCAGCACCCGGGCGGCGACCGGTCCGAGCACAGGCAGCCGCGTCAGCCAGTCCATGGGGGCAACCGGTCCTGACGGCCGGTCAGACCGCGAGCCGGCGGAACAGCGGGCGCGGCAGGTGCCGCAGCCCGGACATGACGACCCGTAGCGCGGCCGGCGCCCACACCGTCTCGCTGCCGCGCTGCAGCCCGACCAGGATGGCCTCGGCGACCGCCTCCGGGGTGGTCGCCATCGGCGCCTCGGGTCGGCCCTCGGTCATCCGGCCCCTGACGAAGCCGGGGCGGACCACCATGACGTGCACGCCGGTGCCCTGCAGCGAGTCGCCGAGGCCCTGGGCGAAGGCGTCGAGCCCGGCCTTGGTGGAGCCGTAGATGAAGTTGGCCCGGCGGGCCCGCTCCCCCGCGACCGAGGACAGCACGATCAGCGAGCCATGGCCCTGGCGGCGCAGCGCCTGCGCACTGACCAGCGCCGAGGTGACCGCGCCCAGGTAGTTGACCTGGGCGACGGCGGCGGCGGCCATCGGGTCCTGCTCGTCCTTCAGCTGGTCGCCGAGGACCCCGAAGGCGAGCAGCACGGTGTCGATGTCGCCCTCGGCGAAGACCTTGCCGAGCACCGCCTCATGGGTGTCCAGGGCGGCGGCGTCGAAGTCGTGGACGGAGACCTCGGCGCCGAGCGCGGTGAGTCCGGCGGCGGCCGCGGTGAGCGCGGGCGAGGGGCGCCCGGCGAGGTGGACCCGCTTGGTCCGGCCCTGGACCATCCGGCGGGCGGTGGCCAGGCCGATCTCGGAGGAGCCGCCGAGCAGCAGCAGGGACTGGGGCTGGCCCAGGGCGTTCTTCATGGTCGGGACACCTTAGAGACTGAGGCGGCGGGCGAGGTCGGAGGTGAAGCGGTTGCCCGGGTCGATCCGGGCCCGCAGGGCGCGGAAGTCGTCGAGCCTGGGGTACATCGGCGCCAGGGCCTCCGGTCGCAGCCGGGAGTCCTTGGCGAGGTAGATCCGGCCGCCTGCGGCCAGTACCTCCTGGTCCAGGCCGTCCAGCAGCCGGCCGAGCCCGGGCAGCCCGGCGGGGATGTCCAGGGCGAGGGTCCAGCCCGGGGCGGGGAAGGAGAGCCAGCCGGGGTCACCCTCGCCGAAGCGCTTGAGGACGGCCAGGAAGGTGGGGCAGCGGTGCCGGCTGATGGTCTCGACGATCCGCCGCAGCGCGGCCTCCTCGCCGTACGGGACCACGAACTGGTACTGCAGGAAGCCCGTCGGTCCATAGACCCGATTCCACTCGGGCAGGCCGTCCAGAGGGTGGAAGAAGGCGGGGATGGTCTGCAGCTGTCCGCGCCGCTCGCGCGGCGCCCTGCGGTACCAGAACTCGTTGAAGGCGCCGACGGTGGCCGCGCTGAGCAGCCCGCCGGGAAGGCCGCGCGGCACCGCCGGCAGGTCGGCGGTGCGGAAGGCGAGCGGCGAGCGCAGCTGCCGCGGGCCGAGCCGGTCCAGTGGGGCGTGGTCGCCGCGGGTGAGGACGGCGCGGCCCAGCGACGCTCCCCGGGCGAGCAGGTCGATCCAGGCGACCGAGTAGCGGTAGCGGTGGTCGGTGGCGTCCAGACGGGCCATCAGATCGTCCAGGTCGACCGCCCGTTCGGTGTCCACGCTGATCAACGAGGTCTGCACGGCCAGCAGTTGGATCTGCGCCGAGAGCACCACCCCGGTCAGCCCCATTCCGCCGGCCGTGGCCCAGAACAGCTCGGGGTCCTCTGCCGGGGTGACGGTGCGCACCCGGCCGTCCGCGGTGAGCAGCTCGATGGACCGGACATGGCGGCTGAAACTGCCGCTGACGTGGTGGTTCTTGCCGTGGACGTCGGCCCCGAAGGCCCCGCCCACGGTGACCTGACGGGTCCCCGGGGTGACCGGGACGAACCAGCCCAGCGGCAGCAGCAGCCGCATCAGCCGGTCCAGGCTGACCCCGGCCTCGCAGTCGAGCAGGCCGCGTCGGACGTCGATGGAGCGGATCGCGCTGAGCGCGGTCATGTCCAGCACCGAGCCGCCGGCGTTCTGCGCGGCGTCCCCGTAGGAGCGCCCGAGCCCGCGCGCGACCACCCCGCGCTCCCCCGCGGCCAGCAGCGCGGCGACGGCCGCGTCCGCGGTGGCGGGCGAGGTGACCCTGGCGGCGGTGGGCGCGGTGCGGCCCCAGCCGGTCAGCGCGACCAGCGCGTCCGACGGCGGAGCCTGTGGTCCTTGCATGACCATGAACGTACCGCCCCTATCGGTTGAAACCGGTGATACCGCGCTAACGACGCGCCTGGGCGGCCAGCAGCTCGTCGACGCCATCGCTCTGACCTGCGGTGATGATCTCCTGGGCGTGCGGGGTCAGCCTGGCCACGTACTGGTAGCCGAACAGCGTGGGCCGCAGCCCGACCAGCGCCCGGGACATCGCCGAGGCCGCCCCGGCCGCCGCCCCGGTACCGGCGAGCTGCACGAACGGGGAGCCGGTGGACCGGAGTTCGAGGAGGTCGTAGCCCGCGTTGCGGATCATCCGGCGCAGGCTGGAGCGGGAGAAGAAGCGCAGATGCGTCTCGTCGAGAATGCCCCGGCGGTCGTAGTCGAACGCGCCGACGGCGACCCGGAGCCGCGAGTACCAGTGCCCGAAGTTGGGCACCGAGAGCACCAGTTCGCCGCCGGGGCGCAGCACCCGCCGGACCTCGCGCAGCAGCCGTTCGGGGTCGACCAGGTGCTCGACCACGTCCCCGGCGACCACCAGGTCGAAGGGGCCGTCGAGCTCGGACGGCAGCCCCTCGTTGAGGTCGGCCTTCAGGAAGCGGTCGGTGCGCTCGCGGACCCCGGGCACCTCGATGTAGTCGACGCCGGTCACCGTGTGGCCCAGCTTGCGCATCTGCTCGGCGAAGAGACCGCCGGAGCAGCCCAGGTCCAGCACGGTCATCGGCTCCGACCCGGACAGCATCGCCAGGATCTCCGCGTGCGAGGAGCCGTCGCCGGCCTTGAACGCGTACTCCTCGGCCTTGGGCACCCACGGGCAGCTGCCGAAGCCCTTCATGGCGAGCCGGTACTCCAGCACGTCCTTGACCACGTCCTTGGCGTAGGTGAGGCCGTTGACGTAGCAGATCTCGTCCCCGTAGTAGGTGGGGATCGGGACCTCGACGATGCGCTTCCCGGCGTCGATCAGCTGCACGATGATCTGCGTGTCAAAATCGAAGGCGTCGGTGTTGCGGTCGATCAGCAGGTCCCGCAGCGCATCGACCCGGTAGGCGCGGTAGCCGGAGTGGAACTCCGTGAGCGAGGTGCCCAGCAGGGAGTTCTCGATCTTCGTCAGCACCCGGTTGCCGAGCCACTTGTAGGCGGGCATGCCGCCGCGGCGGGCTCCGCCGTCCTCCATCATCCGCGAACCGAAGACCGCGTCGGCCTCACCGCGTTCGATCGGCGCGACCATCTCGGCGAGCCGTTCGGGCGCGTACTGCCCGTCGCCGTGCAGCATCACCACGATGTCCAGGCCGCGCTCCATGGCGAGCCGGTAGCCCGCCTTCTGGTTGCCGCCGTAGCCCAGGTTCTTGGTGTGCCGCATCACCACGGTGGGCGGGGCGTCCTCCTGCTGGGACCAGCGCCAGCCGGCCAGGAAGGTCGCGTCATGGCTGGCGTCGTCCATCACCAGGATCTCGGCGATGCGCTCACGGAATTCCGCCGGGATTCGCTGGAGCGTCTTCGCCAGAGTGTTCTCCGCGTTGTACGCGACGACCAGGACGCCGATTCTGGGGGCGGTCGGGACAGCGGGCTGAGGCATGGGACCGACACTCTCATGGGGAACACCCGGCACAGACCGGTCCTACTGTCATCCTTGCCCTCCCCAGCTGCGGGTTCATCGCTTCTGCCGAGCAGAGATCGTCACTCGAACTGATGGTCCGGTCCCCGGTGACGTTGCCGGACGGCTCGCGGGGTCGTTGGTCCTGGACATGAACTTTCTGAGGTCGCATCCGCTGCGGCTGGCACGGGGCGTTTCCATCGTCGTCGCCCTGATCGCTTTTCTGCTGAAACTGGATATCGCCGCCCACACGGTCGGATCCGCGGACGCGCAGTTCTTCCATGGATTCAGCGGGGCGATTCTCCGGGTCGGGCCGTTCCACATCTACGGAACACGTCTTCGGCACGGGCTCCCGGTCTACAACCACCCCCCGCTGACCGGCCTGGTCCTGCTGCTGCTGGGGCATCTGACCAGGTATGGGATCGCCTTCACCACCCTGATCCGGATCCCGCCCTGCTTCGGCGACCTCTGTTCCGCCGTCGTGGTCTTCGAACTGATGCGGCGTCGGCAGCGGCTGCTGACCGCACTGGGGTGCTCGGTGGCGCTCTCCGCCAGCCCGGTGCTGGTCTGCGTCTCCGCCTACCACGGCAACACCGACTCGCTGTGCGTCATGTTCGCCCTGCTCTCGGTGCTGCTGCTGGCCGACCTGGGCTCGCCGGTATGGGCCGGGGTGGCCGCGGCGCTGGCGATCAGCGTCAAGCTTCCGCCGGTCGTCGCCCTCCCGCTGCTGCTGGTGGGCGCGTACAGGATCAGTCCCGGCGCCGCCCGGCGCTTCCTGGCCGGCCTGCTGGCGACCATCGCGGTGCTGTGGGGCCCGGCGCTGGTGCTGGAGCCGCGCGGGCTGCTGCGCAATGTGCTGGAGTACCAGGGCGGCGGCGACCGCCAGTGGGGCCTGCTGCAGGCCGGCCGCTGGCTCGGGGTGCCCAGACCGGTGCAGGACTTCCTCTACGGGAGCGGCCATCTCCCGGTCGTCGCCCTGGTCATGGCCTTCGGCGCGGTGCTGGCCTGGCAGCGGACGAAGGAACTGCCGGTCGTCACCGGGCTCACCCTCTCCGCGCTGCTGTTCCTGTCGACGGCGAGCGGTGTGCAGTACCTGGCCTGGGCCGCGCCCGCGATGCTGGTCGTCGGCCTGTGGCCGGGGCTCTGGTACAACGTCCTCGGCGGTTCGCTGCTGGTGCTGATCTACACCCGCTGGAGCGGCGGCTTCCCCTGGTACCGGGCCCATGTCACCCGGTGGAGCGACGGCGAGCTGTACCTCGGGCTGCTCACCTGGGCCGTGCTCGGGCTGGCGATCGGCTACGGGGCCTGGCAGGTCTGGCAGTCCAAAGACGTCGCCCTGCCGCAGCCCCGAACCGACGACCTCCGTGCGGATCAGCCGAGGGTCAGCATCCGGTCGACCGCCCGGCGGGCGCCCTCCGCGTCCAGCACGCCGCAGTAGGCCTCCCGGAAGGACGCATAGCGCTCGGCGTGGGCGGCGGCCACCGCGTCCAGGTCCAGGAGGGCTTCCACCAGCCCCTCCTGAGTCTCCAGCAGTGGGCCGGGTGCGTGCCGGGGCAGGTCGATCTCCAGGCCGCGGACGGAGTCCCGGTACTGGTCCAGGTCCGGGGTGAAGAACAGCACCGGTCGGCCGGTCCGGCAGAAGTCGACCGCCAGCGAGGAGTAGTCGGTGACCAGGACGTCGGCGAGCAGCAGCAGTTCGACGGCGTCCGGGTGGGCGCTGACGTCCGTGACCGCTCCGCCGATCGGGAACGCGGCCACTGTGTCGGGATGCCGGCGCACCAGCACCCGGTAGCCGTCGCCGAGGGCCTCGGCGAACGAGGTCAGGTCCAGGCCGGGGGCGAAGTCGTAGCGCAACGGCCCTCCGGACACCGCCCGGTGGTCGCGGAAGGTCGGCGCGAACAGCACGGTCCGCCGGCCCTCGGGCAGGTCGAGCCGGCGCCGCAGCACCTCGGCGAGCTTGTCCCGGTCCTCAGCGTGCAGCAGGTCGGTGCGCGGGGAGCAGTCGCTCAGGATCTCGCCCTGGAAGTCCCAGGCCCGGCGCAGCGCCGCCGCTCCGGACCGGTTCGGCGCCAGCAGCAGGCTCCACTGCCGGGACTGCTCGGAGAGCTCCGCCAGCCGGCTCTGGTCGGTGTAGACGGAACCCCGCAGCGCCAGGCCGGTCCGCTTGACCGGGACCCCGGTGCCGCACTGCACCACGGTCTGCCCCTCCCGGCGCCGGAACCAGGACGGGAGCTGGGTGTTGGTGACCAGATAGCGGCTGGTGGCCAGCGCCTGGTGCCATTCCGGACCGCCCAGGGCGACCGCCCGGGCCGACGGCGGCAGCGGCGCCTGCTCGTCGTCCACCGTCCACAGGTGCCGCAACTCGCTGCCACGGCCCAGCAGTTCCTCGTGGATGGCGCGTGGCGCGTCGCCGTACTGCCGTCCGTCGAAGCTGCTGTAGAGCACGGTGTCGCGCAGCGGCAGCCACCGGGCGGCGGGGTAGGCCTGCCGGGCCAGCTGCAGGGTCCGGTACGGGCTCTGCGCCTCGAAGCCGGGCGCGGCGCCCGAGCTGAGCACGAACATGTCGCGGTAGCAGGCGATGACGGCGAACTGCCGTCCCGCACCGGGGCGCTCCAGCGGCAGCCCGGCCTGGGCGGCGGTGGCGAGCCGCAGCGACAGCTCGCCGTCCCTGCTGTCGGCGCCGATCCGGCGCAGGAAGCCGTACCAGTGCCCCTCGCGCAGCGGGAGTTCGCCAGGCAGCCCGGGGTGGGCGGCCGGGTCCAGGGCGGCGGTGAAGCGGCCGTCCGCGTGCTCGACCGGGACGGTCACCTCCTCGTGCAAACCGCTGTGGCGCAGCACCAGCTGCACCGGCCCGGCGGTCAACGGCAGCGTTCCGGCGATCTCCAGCCGCCCGTCCGGCGTCCAGGAGAGCGTCCCGGCGGTGGGGCGCCGGGTCCGCTCCAGCACCAACTGGCCCTCGGTGCCCGGCAGCAGCTGCAGCTGGTCGCCCAGGCGCGGATCCGGTCCGTCGGGTCCAGGCGGCAGCGGGTAGCTGCCGGCGGCCAGTTCGGGCAGGGCCGTGACGACCAGCTGCGCTCCGGCCTCGGTGACCAGCCGGGTCCACCAGCCGTCGACCGACCTCGGAGCCAGTTCACGGGGGCCGTCCTCGGTCACGGGCGCGACCGAGGCGACCGCGTCGAGCGGCACGGCCACCGTGAAGCTCCGCCACCCGGCCTCGGCCCGCCCGACTGCGACCGGGGTCTCCACCCGTGCCTCGGAGTCCTTCTGATTGACCGTCAGTCGAACCGGCCGGTGCTTGTCGCGGACCCGGCCGCTGATCTCCAGACAGCCGTCCACCAGCCGGTGGCCGTCGATCCTGGCCTGGATCTCCTCGACCCTGAGTGTCAGCGCCCCGTTGTCGAAACCGACCCTCAGCAGGGTGTCCGCGTCCAGCGGCCGGACCCGGGTGAAGTCGACGTTGCCGCCGGCGGGCCGGATCGGGGCGTGCCGCAGCAGACCGGGGCGGCCCAGCGCGACCCGCAGTGTCCAGGTGCCGGCCTGCCAACGGCCGCCGCACCTGAACCGCTCCGGGTCGACCGAGAGCAGGAAGCCGGCGCCGGCGTGGTCGTGCAGCTCCTGCCCGGAGCCCCGTCCGGCGGCGACCGACGGCCGGCTGCGCAGCCGGAGCAACGTCCGGTGCCGGTCCGGGCCGGTCAGTACGGCGGTCCGCAGCGAGGTGAGCGGCGAGCCGGCCGGGAGGTTGTCGACATACGCGCAGCCGTGCAGCTCAAGTCGGCCCTCGGGCGACCAGTGCACCTCCTCCAGCTTGGCCAGCAGCGGCAGTTCGTCGCTCCGCAGGGCCGCGGTCCGGGCCGGGAGCACGATCGGCTCGCCGGAGCCGGTGCGGTAGACGGCCCGGCGCCGAACGGTTCCGGCGACCTCGAAGCCATTGCGGCTGCGCTGCTCCAGCGCCAACAGGTCGAGCAGGTCCGCCGTACGCCGGCCACGGATCAGCTCCCACTTGGCCCGCAGGTCGACCGGGAGGTCGGCGAAGTCCTCCGGTTCCAGCCGCTCGGCGAAGGCGGCGGCGCCCGCCACGACCGCCTCCCGGTACTCCTGGCCCGCCTGCGGGAAGGCGTCCAGCAGAAAGCGGAAGTCGTAGGAGAGGGTCTGCTGCTCGAACGCCCGCTGGTGGACCGGGGAGCGCTCGGCGAGGAACCTGCTGGTGCGGTTGACGGCCTCGATGCGGTCGCGGGCTCCCTGCGCCTCGGCGGCCCGCTGGGTGATGGAGCCGCTTCTGATCCGCCAGTAGTAGACGTGCCGGTGCACCACGTCGACGGCCTCCGCCAGGAAGTGCGCGGGGACGGTCAGCGAGATGTCCTCGTAGAGGACCCCCTCGGGGAAGGCCAGCCGGTGCCGCTCCCAGAACTCCCGGCGGAACAGCTTGTTGCAGGCGATCCGGTCGGTGAGCAGCCACGGCTCCCGGGTGACATGGGTGCCCAGCACCGTCCTGCGCAGATGCGCGTGCTGGTGGTTCTGCACCCGGCGGTCCGCCTGCAGCCGGTACACATTGCCGGTCGCCAGGTCGGAGCCGCTCTGCTCCAGCGCCTCGTACAGATACCGGTACGCGTCCCGGGGAAGGACGTCGTCGCTGTCGACGAAGCCCAGGTACCTGCTGTCCGGATGGACCGAGCGGACGCCCAGGTTGCGGGCGCTGCCGAGGCCGCCGTTCTCCTTGCGCACCAGCCGGAACCGGGGGTCGGCGGCCGCGTACTCCTCCGCGATCGCGGTGCTGCCGTCCGTGGAGCCGTCGTCCACCAGCACGGCCTCCAGGTCGGCCATGGTCTGTGCGGCGATCGAGTCCAGGCAGTCCGCCAGGTAGTCCCGCACATTGAAGACGGGGACGATGACGCTGAGTTGGGGTGACATGGCGGCAACCTGTTCCGGGCGGGACGCGGAACCGGGGAATCCCCGGTTGGACGTCCAACCCGGGCGCTCGGAGGAAGGTCACCCGCCCTCGCCCGTTCAGGTGAATTCCAGGCACTTCAGCTGGACAGCGACCGAGATTTGACAGACTGTCACCAGTTCACTACGTTCCGCTGTCGATGCAGGCCGTGACGCCACCCTCCGGCCCAGCCGTGCCCCGCCTGGCCCTCGACACGACGGATTCCCATGCCCCGCTTCAGCATCATCGTTCCGGCCCGCAACGCCCAACGGCACCTCAGGACGTGTCTGGAGTCCGTGCTCTCGCAGTCCTTCGGCGAGGTCCAGCTCATCGTGGTGGATGCCGCGTCGACCGACCACACTGCGGCCATCGCGGCCGAGTTCACCCGGCTGGACCCCCGGGTGCTGATGCTGACCTCCCGTCGGCCCGACGACGAGGACGCCGCCCTGCGCCTCGGCGCGGACCGGGCCTCGGGCGAGTACCTGTTGCTGCTGTCCGCCGACGACGTGCTCACCCCGCAGGCCCTGGCGGTGCTGGGCCGCGCCCTCACCGCCGCCGGCGACCCCCAGGTGCTGGTGTTCGGGCACCGGACCGACGACTGGCAGGGCCGCACGCAGCCGACGAAGGGCGTGGTGCTGCCGACCCAGCCGGACGGCGGCGGCACCACAGGCGCCACGACCGGCGGTCCCGCCGCCCGGCCCGCGCTGCTGCACCTGCCGCCGCTTCGCGCCAACCGGGTGCTGCGCCGCGACTTCTGCGCCCCGCACGGCCCGGGACCGCTCCCCGGCGCCGACTCCGAGCTGGTCTTCGCCTACCGCTCACTGCTGGACGCGACCACCGTCGCCACCACCCCCGAGCTGTGCCTGGTGCGCCGGATCCAGCGCGACCCCCGGGTCCCGGCCGCCGGGCGCCCCTGCGACCCGGCGTCGCTGAAGGACTTCGAGGAGCTGCTCAACCGGGTCCAGGGCGATCCGGCCCTGGCCCGCCTGGTCCTGGAGCGGATGGTCCGCACCGTCCTGGACGAGCTGGCCCGCCCCGGCACCGCCTCCCGCTCCGAGACCGCCGCCTACTTCCGCGCCGCGGCCGACAGCTGCGCCCGCTGGCGGCGGCTGGCGGCGGGCGGGCTGCCGGGGCTCGGCGGGCTGCGGGCCCGCGGCGTGCTCACCGGATCACGCCCGGCGTACCTGGCCGGCCAGCTGCTCGACCGGGCCCGGAAGCGCCTGCGGGAGAGCCGCGAGCGGGTCGGCAGGCGGGCCACCGGCTACGCGGTCAGGGCCGCCCGGCGGATCGGCGGGATGCTGCCGATCCGCCGCGACCTGGCGCTCTACTGCTCCTACTGGGGGGCCTCGACCGGCAGCAACCCCGGCGCGATCCACGCCTGCGCCCAGCGGCTCGCCCCCGGCGTCCGCGGCGTGTGGGTGCTGACCGAGAAGGGCGCCGAGACCGCGCCGCCCGGTACCGACCAGGTGCTGCTGCGCTCCCCCAGGTTCTGGTGGTACGCCACCAGGGCGGGCTGGCTGGTGACCAACTCGGGCCTCGGCCTGGCCCACCCGAAGCGCCCCGGACAGCGCTTCCTGATGACCCATCACGGGACTCCGCTGAAGAAGATGGGCCTGGACCAGCTGGACCACCCCGCCTGCTCGGCCAAGGTCAACTGGAACCGGCTGATGGCCATGGTCGGCCAGTGGGACCTGAGCCTGTCCTCGAACCGGCACTCCACCGAGGTGTGGGACCGGGTCTTCCCCGGCACCTTCGAGAACCTGGAGGCCGGCTATCCGCGCAACGACGTGCTGGCCACCGCCACCGCCACCGACGTGCTGCGGATCAGGGAGGAGCTGGGGATCCCGGCCGGCACCACGGCGATCCTCTACGCGCCCACCCACCGGGACCACCAGCGGGAGTTCCGGCCGCAACTGGACCTCGCCCGGCTCTGCCGGGCCCTCGGCGACGGCTGCACCCTGCTGGTCCGCGCGCACTACTTCTACGGCGAGGACGCATCGCTGCGCGACCTGGAGCGCCGCGGGCTGGCGCGGGACGTGTCGCAGCACCCGTGCGTGGAGGAGCTGATGCTGGCCTCCGACGCCCTGGTGACCGACTACTCGTCGATCCTCTTCGACTACGCCAACCTGGACCGGCCGATCGTCGTCCACGCCCCCGACTGGGAGGTGTACCGGGAGATCCGCGGTGTCTACTTCGACCTGCTGTCCGGCCGCCCCGGCGAGACCCCCGGGCTGGTGACCGCGGACGAGGACACCCTGGCGCACGCGTTCCGCTCCGGCGCCTGGGACAGCGGGCACTCGGCGGGCCTGCGCGCGGCGTTCCGCGAGCGCTTCTGCAGCCACGACGACGGCCTGGCCGCGGAGCGGGTGGTCCGCACCCTGTTCCTGGACGGGCGGGACGTCCCCGCGGCGCTGCCGCTCGCCGACCGCGCCCACGCCCCCTCCCCGCAGGAGGCGCTGCGGCTGCTCGCCGAGGAGGGCAGCACCGTGATCGGCCGGCAGGACGACCGATGCTACGACCCTTCAGTGAGCAGACCGTGAAGAACCTGTCCAATTCCCCTGGGTGGGGGGTAAGGTCGCCCGGCAGGGATCCCGCACCACCCCGAGTAGTCCACCCCCACCTCTCGGAGCGTTCAGAGTGTCCTCGGTCACCGCCCCCGCCTCCTCCGCCGCTGCGTCCTCCAACACGCCCTCCCGCCCGGAACAGCTCGACGACATACCCGGCTGGTTCTTCGCCAACGACCGCCTGCTCTTCGACTGGTTCCTCGGCGACCACCAGCGGGAGGTCCACGGCAACCTCCTGGAGCTGGGCGCCTACCTGGGCAAGAGCGCGACCCTGCTGGGCCGCCACCTGCGCCCGGACGAGATCCTGACGGTCTGCGACCTCTTCGACTCGGACGCCGTGGACGACGCCAACAGCGCCGAGATGGCCGGGTTCTACCGCTCCACGCTCACCAGGGTCCACTTCGAGCAGAACTACCTGGCGTTCCACGACCGGCTGCCCGAGATCATCCAGGCCCCGACCTCGGTGCTGGCCGACGGCCGCATCCCGGCGGGCAGTTGCCGCTTCGTGCACGTGGACGCCTCGCACCTGTACGAGCATGTGGCCGGCGACATCCAGGTCGCCCGGAAGGCCCTGGCGCCGGACGGGGTGATCGTCCTCGACGACTACCGGGCCGAGCACACCCCCGAGGTGTCCGCCGCCGTCTGGGAGGCCGTGTTCCAGCACGGCCTCCGTCCCATCTGCCTCTCCTCGCAGAAGTTCTACGGCACCTGGGGCGACCCGGAGCCGGCCGTCACCGCGCTGCGCGCCGTCGTCGGGACCTGGCCGGGACGCCACACGATCGAAACGACGGTCGCGAGCGAGACCTTCGTCCGGCTGGGAGGGAACGGGGAGCCGCCCGCGTTCCCCGCGTCCCGCTTCCACAGCGCGCCGGTGCTGCGGCCCACCGTCCGGACCGCCCAGGAGACGGCACCGGTCTCGCCGCGCCGGCCCCGGCTGCGGCGGGTGGCCGCGGACCTGCTCCCGCCACTGGTCGTCCGGGCCGTGAACCGGCGCCGGAGGCGCAGCAGCTGACGGACCGTCGGTGCCGCGGGCCTACAGCTCCTCGGGCCTCGGCGCCGTGGTCCGCTCCGCCAGTGGGATCACCGGCAGCGGGGTGGTCTCGCCCAGGAAGACGGTGCGGACCACGCGCTCCGCGGCGCGGCCGTCGTCCAGGGCGCAGAAGCGCGCACGGAAGGCGCTCCGCAGCACGGCGTTCGCACCGGAGCGCCACTCGTTCGAGCGGAGCAGCTCGGTCAGCTCCTCCTCGCTGCTCGCGGTCGCGCCGGGGCTCTGCCCGGGGCGGCCCGAGAAGACGTCCAGGTAGGTGCCCCTGGTCTGGCGGTAGACCTCCCAGTCGTCGGCGAAGACGATGATCGGCCGGTCCAGGTTGGCGTAGTCGACCATCAGCGACGAGTAGTCGGTGATCAGCGCGTCGGCGGCGAGGGCCAGCCGCTCCACCGAGGGGTGGCCGCTCACGTCGATGACGCCGGGAGCGTCGACCGGCGTGTGCTGGTCCAAGCTGCGCTGGTCCAAGAAGTGGGTCCGGTTCAGCAGCACGTGGTCCGGCCCCAGCGCGCGGGCCAGCCGGGCCAGGTCGAGACCGGGCCGGTAGCTGGCGCGGTACTCACGCGTGGTCGGCGCGTACAGCAGCACGGTCTGCCCCGGCTTGACGCCGAGCTCCTCGCGGGCGGCCAGCACCTCGGCGGCGCCGGCCGTGCTGTAGACGTCGTTGCGCGGGTAGCCGTACTCCAGGTTCTGGTAGTCGGAGGGGTAGACCCGCTCCCAGACCTGCGAGGAGAAGTGGTTGGCGCTGAGGCTGTAGTCCCAGGTGTCGACCCGCCGCAGCATCGCGTGGAAGCTCAGCGAGGAGCCGGCCGCCGGGTAGTCGCGCAGGTCGGTGCCCATCCGCTTGACCGGGGTGCCGCAGTGGGTCTGCAGGTAGACCATGCCCTCGCGCTTGGGCGCGCTGTCCGCGAAGGGCACGTTGCTGACCGAGTAGGTGGCCCGGGAGGCCGCCTCGCGGTACTCCCGGGACCCGGGCGACACCACCGTCAGCCCCTCGGGGACGTCCTTGCGGCGCGCCGCCTCGACCACCCAGACCGACCTGATCTCCGGGGCCAGCTCCTGCAGCTTGGCCTGGATCGCCGCCGGGTTGCAGGCCGGCAGCCGGTACCGGTAGGAGGAGAACAGCGCGAGCTGCGGGTTCAGCGGCAGCCGCCGCTGGGCGGCCTGGTAGGTCGTCAGCAGGCCCTGCGCCACCGCCTTGGCCGTCACCGGCCGGATCTCGTTCACCGTCCGGCCCGCGGTCCGGGCCAGCCGGCCGAGCGGCCCCTGCTTCCAGTCGCCGCCCACCGCCAGGGCGGCAGCGCCCTCCGGCCGGTGCCGCCGCTCGGCCTCGGCGGCGAGCTCGAAGAACTCCTTGCGCGCCTCCGCCGGCACCCGGTCCGGGTGGGTGCCGATGGTGCGCACGTGGTCGACCATCCGCGCGTGCAGCAGCGGCAGCCAGCGGTGCAGCTCGGGGCGCTGCTGGACGAAGGCGAACACCAGGTCGTACTGGGCGAAGACGTCGAAGTGCCTGCGGCTGACCGTGGCCAGGATGTTGCCGCCCTGCCGGCGCTGCCGGTAGTGCACCACCACCCGGTCGAGCGTGGCGATGGTGGCCGCCGACAGCATCACCGGATAGGTCCAGGGGGTGTCCTCGTAGTACCCGGCCGGGAAGCGGAAGCCGTTCCGCTCGACGAAGTCCCTGCGGTAGGCCTTGTTCCAGGCGACCATCAGCAGATTGAGGATGTCTTCGCGATCGGCGGCGGTGAAGACCGCGGCCCGTTCCGAACCGGTCCGCAGCGCCCCGGCCGCACCGTCGCGGCTGCGCACGGTCCGCTCGTCCCAGTAGCTGCGGGCGTAGTCGTACACCAGCACCTCGGGCTCGCCGGTGGCGTCGAGCCGGTCCGCGATCGCCCGGAGCGATCCCTCGGTCAGGGTGTCGTCGCTGTCCAGGAAGATCAGGTAGTCGCCGGTGGCCGCCTCGATCCCGGCGTTCCTGGCCCGGCCCAGGCCCACGTTCTCGGGCAGGTGCAGCACCCGGACCCGCTGGTCCGCGGCCGCGTACGTGTCCAGGATCTCGCCGCTGCCGTCCGGCGAGCGGTCGTCCACGCCGATCAGCTCGAAGTCCCGGTAGGACTGTTCGAGGACGGAGTCCAGACAGGCGCCCAGGTAGGACTGGACCTGGTACGCGGGCACGATGATGCTGAACCGGGGCATGGTGCACCACCCTAGCGTTCGCCCCCGGGAACCGTCCCGAATCGGCGGGAGTCCGATCGAACGGCGGGTGTCGTGCATCCGAACAGCGGGTGCCCGGCATCGGTCGGCCAGATAGGGTGAAGGCCCATTGGTGGATACGATCAGCTGTCAAGTACATCCGCCGTGTCGCCCTGTCCCAGAAAGGCCCGCCGCACCTCATGGCCCCCCGCCTCTCCGTGGTCGTCCCGATCTACAACGTCGAGCTGTACCTGGAGGAGTGCCTGGCGTCCCTCGCCGCACAGACCTTCGACGACTTCGAGGTCGTCATGGTCGACGACGGCTCCACGGACTCCAGTGCCGAGATCGCCGAGGCCTTCGCGCGACGCGACGCCCGCTTCCGCCTGGTCCAGCAGGAGAACAAGGGCCTCGGGCCGGCCCGCAACACCGGGACTGCGGCGGTCGACCCCGAGGCGGAGTTCCTGACCTTTGTGGACAGCGACGACATCGTCCCGCCGAGCTCGTACCAGCTGATGATCGAGACGCTGGAGCAGACCGGCTCCGACTTCGTCGCCGGCAATGTGCTGCGCTTCCGGGCCGTGGGGTCCAACCCCTCCTGGGTGCACCGCGCGCCCTTCGCCTCGACCAAGCTGAAGACCCACATCAGCAGGTTCCCGGCGCTGGTCACCGACCGCACCGCGTGGAACAAGGTCTACCGGCGCAGCTTCTGGGACGAACACGCCCTGGAGTACCCGGGCATCCTCTACGAGGACGCCCCGGTCAGCGTGCCGCTGCACTACCTGGCCAAGTCCGTCGACGTGCTGGCCGAGCCGGTCTACCTGTGGCGGATGCGCGAGGTCGGCTCCAGGTCGATCACGCAGAACCGGACCGACCCCAAGGGCCTGATCGACCGGATGGCCTCGATCAGCATGGTCCGCGAGTTCCTCAAGGCCCAGTCCGCGTCCGACCCGGAATTCCGCAGCTACCTGCGCTCCTACGACCACAACGTCCTGGTCGAGGAGATGCTGATCTTCTACCGGGTGCTGCCGATCGCCGACGACGAGTACCGCGAGCTGTTCCTCGACCATGTCGGCCCGATCCTGGAGGACATCGAGCCCTCGGTCCTCAACAAGCTGGCCGAGGGTCTGCGGATCAAGTTCTGGCTGACCGCCAAGCGCCGGATGGCCGACATCCTGGCGATCCTGGAGTTCGAGAAGGAGTACCCGCGGGCCATCCCGACCCGCGGCACGCTGCGTCCCAAGGCGGACTACCCCGCGCTCAGGGACAGCCCGCCGCTGGACGAGGCGGTGGCCACCCTGGTCGCCGCCGTCGGCCTGCACGCCACCGTGGACGAGATCACCTGGCAGGACGGCTCGCTGAAGCTGGAGGGCCACGCCTTCCAGAAGAACCTCGGCGCCGAGCACCGCTACGACTCCGTCCGCGCGCTGGTGCTGCGCCAGGGCGGAAAGAGCAAGCGGACCCTGCTGCTGCCCACCCGCACCGTACGGCGTCCCGATGTGACCGCCCGGGAGCCCAATCTGCCGTTCCACCACGCCGACTGGTCCGGCTGGTCGGTGACGGTCAACCCGGACCGGCTCAAGAAGCGCGGCGAGTGGAAGGACGGCAGCTGGGGCGTGACCCTGGCGCAGTTCGGCGCCGGCCGTCCGCGGCGGACCCGGATCAAGGAGGGGCTGACCGGCTCCGGCCAGGTGCCCACCCCGTTCTGGGTGAACCAGGACGTGCGGCTGATCCCGGAGATCTCCGACCAGCACCTGGGCCTGCGGGTCGAGACCGTCAAGGCCCGGGTTTCCTCGGCCAGGGCCGTCGACGGCCTGATCGAGCTCAGCGGCTCGATCAAGTCGCGCAAGGGCCTGGACGGGGTCCGGCTAGAGGTCCGGCACACCGAGGACGGCAGCAGCAGGAAGCTGCTCTACCCGGTCGAGCTGGGCGCCGAGGCCGACGGCAAGGTGCCCTTCACCACCCGGATCGACCCCGCCGCCCTGGAGCAGGTCCGGCTGGAGGAGGCGGAGATCCGCGCCAGCGCCCGGACCCGGCAGATCGACCACTGGACCGCCGAGCTGCTTCTCTCCGACGACAGCACACTTCCCCTGGTCGTGGACCAGGGGGCTGACAGCCCGTCATCGGTGCAGTTCCCCCTGGTCAAGGATGGCGCACCGGCCCAGCCTGGGGACCGGGCACTACTGATCCGCTCCTCGCCGCGGGGGTATCTGCAGATCTGTGACCAGCGGGTGCAGCCGGTGGTCGAGGCGGTGTCGGTGCTGCCGGACCGGTCGGCGTTCCTGCTGGAGGGCAGCTACCCCGTCGCCGGCAGCCACCACTTCGACCTGGTGCTGCGCCACAAGCGACACACCCGCCGCCCGCAGACCCACCGGGTCCAGGTCACCGACGGCACCTTCCACGCCCAGCTGCCCGCCTACCCCAACGACGTCTACGGCGGCGAACTGCCCCTGCGCGCCGGCGAATGGGAACTCCTCGCCCGCCTCGGCGACCACGAAGCCGACGAGATCAAACTCCACCTCGCCCCACGCGCCCACACCGGCGTCCCCCAGCAGGTCCAGGCCCGCGGCAAGACCGTCACCCTGGCCCGCCGCTGGTACGACTGCCTACTGCTGACCGCCGCCGACTCCCTCACCGGCCACGAAGCCGGCCCCTACCACCAGCGCCGGCTCCGCGAGGACAGCTACCCCGCCGCCCGCAGCCAACCCCTGCGCCAAGCCGTCCTGTACAACAGCTACGACGGCGGCCCCTACGCCGACTCCCCCCGCGCCATCCACCACGAACTCGTCCGCCGCGGCACCCCCCTGGACCACCTCTGGGTCATCGACGACCTCCAGGCCGACATCCCCCCCACCGCCACCCCGATCCGCCTGCACAGCCCCGAGTGGTACCAGGCCCTGGCCACCAGCCGCTACCTGGTCACCAACACCCCCCTGCCCGCCTGGATCCAGCGCCGCGACGGCCAGACCCTGCTGCAGACCTGGCACGGCACCCCCGTCAAACGCATCGGCCACGACTTCGACAACGACTGGTACGCCGACCCCGACCAACTCCACGCCCTGGACCAGGGCGCAGCCCAGTGGAACCTGCTGCTCTCCCCCAACCCGCCCAGCACCCCCGTCCTGCGCCGCGCCCTGCGCTACACCGGGACCGTGCTGGAGACCGGGCTGCCGCGCACCGACCAGCTGCACGCCCCCGACCGCGACAAACGCGCCCAAGCCATCCGCGAACACCTGGGCCTGCCCCAGGGCAAGACGGTGGTGCTGTACGCGCCGACCTGGCGCGAGGACCAGCTCGGCTTCGACAACATCCTGCGCCTGAACCTGCAACTGGACCTGGACGCCGCCAGGGCCGCCCTGTCCGCCGACCAGGTCCTGCTGATCCGCCCGCACCAGCGCATCGGCCAGATCGCCCCCGGTGCCGGCGACGGCTACCTGTGGGACGTCGCCGACTACCCCGACGCCCAGGACCTGCTCCTGGTCGCCGACGTCCTGGTCACCGACTACTCCGCACTGCTGCCCGACTTCGTCGGCACCGGCAAACCGGTCCTGCTGTTCGACTACGACCTGGAGCACTACCGCGACAACCTGCGCGGCTTCAGCTTCGACTACCAGACCCAGGCCCCCGGACCCATCCTGCGCACCTCCGCCGACCTCATCCACGCCCTCCAGGACATCGACGCCGCCACCAAGCCCCACACCGACGCCTACACCGCCTACCAACAGGCCTACAGCCCCTGGGACGACGGCAACGCCACCACCCGCGTCGTCGACGCCCTCCTCGAAGACCAGGGCTAGGAACAGAACATCAAGAGGCCGGTGGCCGGAACCCTACGGGGTTCCGGCCACCGGCCTCTTCCAGCGGGCTGAGCCGCCGTCAGGCGTGCGCCGTGGCGCTCTCGTCCACGTCGGACCGGGCGGCCGACGGCCGCGGCGCGGGGGTGCGCTCGACCAGCGGGATGAACGGGATGTCGGCTGTCTCCCCCAGGAACACCCGGCGGACCACCCGCTCGGCCGCCCTGCCGTCGTCGAACTGGCAGAACCGCTCCCGGAAGGCGGCCCGCAGCTTCGCGGACTGCTCGCCCTCCCAGGCCCCCGAGCGGAACGCCTCGATCAGGCCCTTGACATCGGTGGCGACCACCCCGGGGGTGTCCCCGGGACGGCCGGAGACCAGGTCGATGTAGACCCCGCGGGACTCCTTGTAGACCTCCCAGTCGGGGGCGTGCACCACGATCGGCCGGTCCAGGTTGGCGTAGTCGAACATCACCGAGGAGTAGTCGCCGAGCAGCGCGTCCGAGGCCAGTGCCAGCTCCTCGACCGAGGGGTAGGCGGAGACGTCCCGCAGCACGCCGCGGCGGGTCTGCAGCTGGAGCCGCTTGTTGGCGCCGTAGAAGTAGTGCGCGCGCACCAGCACCACGTACTCGTCGCCCAGGCCGGCGCAGAACGCCTCCAGGTCCAGCGGGGGCACGAAGCCCTTGCGGTAGTCCCGGTGCGTGGGCGCGTACAGGATCGCCTTCTGGCCGGGCTCGATGCCCAGGTCGGCGCGGATCCGGGCGACGTCCTCGGCGGTGGCGTGCTGGTAGACGTCGTTGCGCGGGTAGCCGCTCTCCAGGGTGGTGTAGCTGCTCGGGTAGACCCGCTCCCAGACCTGGGTGGAGTGCCGGTTGGAGCTGAGGCTGACGTCCCACTGGTCGATGCTCTGGAGCATCTGGTTGAAGTTCATCGTGGCCGCGGGGTAGTCGCGCTGGTCCAGGCCCATCTTCTTCAGCGGGGTGCCGTGGTGGGTCTGGATGTACGTCTGCTCGGGGCGCTTGACGATGTCTCCGGTCCAACTGGCGTTGGTGACCAGGAACTCGGCCCTGGCCATCAGCTCCCAGTAGGCACGGGAGCCGGCGACGACGGTCCGCACGCCCTTGGGGGCGAGCGCGGCGGCCTCCTTGTTCAGCACCCAGACCCCGCGCATGCCGGGGGCCAGCTCCTTGGCCTTGCGGTAGATCGCCTCGGGGTTGCAGGCGATCTGGCGGTTCCAGTACGCCTGGTAGGCGACCAGCCCCTTCTCGACCGGGCGGCGGAGATTGGCGCGGTAGATCGCCTTGATCGCCCTGCGGGCGGTGTTGTGCCGGCGCAGGCGCAGCTGCTTGCGGCTCTTGACCAGGGTGGTGCCGGCCCGCTCGACGGTACGGAAGCGCAGGTAGGAGCCGGTCTCCAGGGCGGCGGCACGCAGTCCGTCGGCCTCGGCCGGACGGGTCCAGCCGGCCGGGCGGACCGCCCGGAGCGCCTCGGCCGCTGCGGCCAGGAAGCTGCGGCGGGCGGCGTCGGGCGCCTCCAGGGAGCGCTGCATGGTGGCCAGCGCGACCAGGAACATCTCGTCGTACAGCGCCGAGGCCAGCGCCTGCTGCTCGCCCTCGGAGCCGGCCGGCCGGCCCTCCGGTGTGGCGAACGACTCCAGCACCTGCCGGTAGCCCTGCACCGCGAGCAGGCCGTCGCTGATGAGGATCCCCATCCAGCGGCCGACGGTGCGGCGGCGCAGGCGCTGGGTGCAGATCGCGTCGAGCGCGCCGACGCTGCGCGCGGCCAGCAGGGTCCGCTCGGCCAGCACCAGGGCCGGCAGCGCCGTCGGGGGGGCGAAGGCTGCGGCGTGCTCGACGTAGAAGTCCCGGCGCACGGCCCGGTTCCAGGGCAGCGGGGTGACCCGGACCGCCTGGGGGGCGGCGGCCGTGGCGAACTCGCCGTCGCCGACCAGTTCGAGATCGGCCAGCAGGTCGGTGTCGAGGCTGGGGGTGATCCGCGACAGCCAGTCACGGCGCTCGTGGTCGAACAGCAGCAGTTCGGGGGAGCCCAGTTCGGTCAGACGGTCGTCCAGCGCCTCCAGGGCCCCGGGCATCAGCAGCACATCGCTGTCCAGCAGCAGCAGGTAGTCGCCCTCGGCCCGGGCCGCGCCCAGGTCGCGCTCGGCGGAGAGATCGCCGTCCGTCGAGGGGTTCCCCGGCTTCTCGATCCTCATCACCCGGGAGTCTGTTTGCGCGTACTCGTCAATCATTGCCGCGGCATCGCCGCCGGGTGCGCTGCCCACCAGAATCAGCTCCAGGTCCGGGAAGACCTGGGTCAGTACGGAGTCGAGGACGTCACGCAGGTAGGTGGCGTCCTCGGTGTGGGGTACTACGATGCTGAAGCGGGGCATGATCATCCATCAGATCGTGGGCATGGAACCGGTCCCAAGAGCCAGGTAAGAACCGACGCAGCGCCGCGTGCCCCAACTGGCCCTCGAATCCACACCTGACGTTAATCGATCGTTGTTCTTCACGTCTATTTGCGTCTGGTCGCACTCTTAACAACCGTGTATCGGATCTTCACATCCCGTCATGATTCCGGTCAGAACGCGTTCACCCTCTGCGCGGGTCGAAGCCGAAGCGGCGCAGCGGCCGCCAGACCTCGTCCGCCCCGAACCGGTACAGGCTGAACCCCGGGACGGTGAAGTCGGCGCGGTAGCCCCGGAGGTCGGCGAGGGCCTTGTCCAGGGCCACCGAGCCGACCCCGTGCGCCACCGTCACATGCGGGTGGTAGGGGAAGTTCAGCTCCCGCGCCAGCAGGCCGGAGCGGACCGAGGCCTCCACCTCCCGGCACTCCCGCACCCCGGCCTCGACCCGGACGAAGACCACCGGGGAGACCGGCCGGAAACTGCCGCTGCCGTGCAGCAGCACCCGGAACGGCCGGTGCCCGGCCGCGGCGGCAGCCAGGTGCTCCTCGACCGCTCCCAGCGAGTCCGCAGCCACCTCGGTCGGCGGCAGCAGGGTGATGTGCGTGGGTATCGCCCGGGCCAGCGGATCGCCGTAGTCGGCGCGGGCGTCCTGGATCTCGGTCGCCCAGGGCTCGGGGACGGCGATCGAGACACCGATGACGGTCATCCCCGGCCGGGCGGCCGGAATCGGACTGGTGGTCATCTCAGCGCTTCGCCGGAAGGAAGCCGATCCGGTCGTACACCGCGGCCAGCGTCTCCGAAGCCACCGCGCGGGCCTTCTCGGCGCCGCGCGCCAGCACCACGTCCAGCGCCGCCGGATCGTCCAGGTACGCCCTGGTCCGCTCCTGGATCGGGGCGACCCACTCGCTGAACGCGTCGGCGAGCTCGGTCTTCAGCGCCCCGTACATCCTGCCCTCGAAGTGATCCACCAATTCGGGCACGGAGCGGCCGCTGATCGCGGAGTAGATGCCGAGCAGGTTGGAGACGCCCGGCTTCTCCTTCTCGTCGAAGGAGACCACGGTGCCGGTGTCGGTGACCGCGCTGCGGAACTTCTTGGCACTTACCTTCGGCTCGTCCAGCAGGTTGACCAGACCCTTGGCCGAGGAGGCCGACTTGCTCATCTTGGCGGTCGGGTCCTGCAGGTCGAAGACCTTGGCGGTCTCCTTGAGGATGTACGGGCTGGGCACCGTGAAGGTCGGCTCCGGGCCGTAGCGGTGGTTGAAGCGCTCGGCCAGGTCCCGGGTCAGCTCGACGTGCTGCCGCTGGTCCTCGCCCACCGGCACCTGGTTGGCCTGGTACAGCAGGATGTCCGCGACCTGCAGGATCGGATAGGTGAACAGGCCGACCGTGGTGCGGTCGGCGCCGTGCCTGGCGGTCTTGTCCTTGAACTGGGTCATCCGGGCCGCCTCGCCGAAGCCGGCCATGCAGTTCATCACCCAGCCGAGCTGGGCGTGCTCGGGGACGTGCGACTGCACGAACAGGGTGCAGCGCTCCGGGTCGAGCCCCACCCCGAGCAGCTGTGCGACCGACGCCCTGGTGTTCTCCCGCAGCGTCGCCGGGTCCTGCTCCACCGTGATCGCATGCAGGTCCACGACGGCGTAGAAGGCGTCGTGCGAATCCTGCAGGGCCACCCACTGGCGCACCGCGCCGAGGTAGTTGCCCAGGTGGAACGACCCGGAGGTGGGCTGGATGCCGGAGAGGACGCGGGGGCGATCAGTGACCATGCCGCCCATTCTCTCAGGAAGCCGTACCCACTCCGTGCCGAGGACCGTTGATCGGTTGACCGTCAATGAGGCGCTGACCGTCAGAGAAGCGGAGCCGCAGCCGTGCCACCAGTCGACGTGACCATCATCACTCCTGTTCACAACACCGGCGGGTACCTGCGGCGCTGGTACGACTCGTTACTGGCGCAGTCCATCGGCACGGGCCGGTTCGAGGTCGTCGCCGTGGACGACGGCTCCGACGACGACAGCCTCCGGCGGCTGGAGGGCCTGGCAGCCGAGCACCCCGGGCTGCTCACCGTCCTCCGGCTCCCCGACCGCGGCGGCCCGGCCCGGGCCCGCAACCTCGCTCTGGAGCGGGCGGCCGGCCGCTATCTCTACTTCGTCGACTCCGACGACCACCTCGGCCCCGAGGCGCTGGAACGGGCCGTCGGCTTCGCCGACCGGCACGGTTCCGACGTGGTGCTGGCCCGGATGGTCGGCGAGAACGGCCGCAAGGTCGCCCAGTGGCTCTACCGGGAGACGGTGGTGGACGAGCCGTTCCCCGGCCCGCTGCTGCCCTGGTCGCTCAATGTGACCAAGCTCTACCGGCGCGAGCTGGTGGAGCGCTACCGGCTGCGCTTCCGCGAGGACCTGCCGGTCTACAGCGACCAGCCCTTCGCCCTGGAGGCCTATGCCCGGGCCGGACGGATCTCGGTCTACGCCGACTACCCCTGCTACCACCTGACGCGCCGTGACGACGGCAGCAACATCACCCTCACCGCCGACCCCGAGGACCGGCTGCGCGCCATCGAGGCGATCATGGCCACCACCCCCGCCTTCGCCGAACCGGGCCCGGGACGGGCCGAGTTCTTCCGGCGGCACCTGCAGTGGGAGCTGCTGCCGCTGGTCGGCCCCGCCGTGCTCGGCCTGGACCCGGCGGTCCGGCGGCGGCTGCTGCGCGGAGCCGGGAGGCTGCTCGCGCAGCACTGCGGGGACTGGACCGGCGACGGCCTGGCGGGCAGTCAGCTGCGCCGGGCCCGGCTGCTCCAGGACGGCCTGGCCGACGACTACCTGGAGCTGCTGCGGCACGAGGCGGAGCACGGCACGCCGCCCCCGCCGCTGCGGGTGACCTCCGTCGGCTGGCAGCCACCGGACCGTCCCGGGACGGGACCGTCGCTGACCCTGTCGGCGGTGGGCCGCGGATCGGTGCGGGCACGCCTGCTCCAGCTCCCTGGGGGGCCGCCCGCCGTACTCCCGCGCCCCCGAAGCGGCGGCGGAGCGGCTCAGCGGGTCGAGCGGGCGGCGACAGTCACCGGTCCGGCCGGCGCCGGCGCGCGATCATTGCCCGAACACACCGTCAGCCTGCCGCTGGCCGCGCTGCTGCCGCGGCGCGGCACCGCAGCCGGGAGCTGGTCGGTACTGCTGGAAGCCGAGTACGCGGGGCCGCGGGACACCCTGGCCGTCCCCGCGCCGACCGCGCCGCTGCCCTCGCAGCGGATGTGGCACCGGGGGGTGCCCTACCGGGCCAGCACCCAGGCCGGGCCGGACGGCGCGCTGACGCTGGTGCTGACCCGGGACCGGATCAGCCTCCGGCGGGCCGCCGGGTGGGGCCTGCGTCGGGCCCGGCGTCGGCTCCGGGCGGTACTGCCGACCCGGGATCCGCGGTCCCGCCGGCTTGCGGAGCCCCGCCCGCCGGTGGAGCCTGGGCCGCTGAGTCCGCCTGCGGGGCCGGTGCCGCAGCAGCAGCGGCCGCCCGGGTGACCCTGACCCGGTCCACCCGGCGGCCGTCCAGCGCCACGACGGCCAGCCGGTAGCCCGCGCCGACCTCCACCTGTTCGTCCAGCTCCGGCAGGTGCCCCAGCTCGGACACCACGAAGCCGGCCACCGTCTCGTACGGCCCCTCCGGCAGCTCGACCCCGGTCTCCTCGGTGAAGTCGGCGAGATTGAGCAGCCCGTCCACCTCGATGCTGCCGCCGGCCAGCCTGCGGGTGGTGCTGAGCTCCTGCGAGTCGTACTCGTCCCTGATCTCGCCGATGACCTCCTCCACCAGGTCCTCCAGCGAGACGATCCCGGCGGTGCCGCCGTACTCGTCCACCACGATGGCCAGGTGGTGCCCCTCGTGCCGCATTTCCGACATGGACGGCAGCACGCTCTTGGTCGCCGGCAGCAGCTTCACCGGGCGGGCAAGATCACGTACCGTCTGCGCGCCACCGGCCTCCTGGTAGAGGTCGCGGACGTGCACGAACCCCACCACCGCGTCGTAGGAGCCGTCCACCACCGGGTAGCGGGAGTGCGGATAGCGGTTGATCTCCTGCCGCACCTCGTCGAGCCGGCGTGAGGCGTCCAGGAAGGTCACCTCGGTGCGCGGCACCATCACCTCGCGCAGCTGCCGCTCCCCCGCCGCGAAGACCTCGCCGATCAGCCGTCGCTCGTCGCTGCTCAGCTCGGTGTTGGAGGCGACCAGCCCGCGGAGCTCCTCCGAGCTCATGGCGTTGCGCCCGGCGCCGGGGTCGCCGCCGAGCAGTCGCACCATCAGATTGGTCGAGCGCGACAGCAGCCAGATCACCGGGCGCAGCACCACCGAGATGAAGTCCACCAGCGGCGCCGCGAGCAGGGCGATGGACTCGGCCCGCTGCAGCCCGATCCGCTTGGGCGTCAGCTCGCCCAGCACCAGCGACACATAGGAGATCACCAGGGTCAGCCCCACCAGCGAGACGGCGTTCGCGACCCCGTCGCTGAGCCCCAACCCGGTGAACAGCGGAGCCACCTTGACGGCGAGGGTGTCCGCACCGAAGGCCGCCGACAGAAACCCCATGCAGGTCACCCCGACCTGCACCGCGGCCAGGAACCGGTTCGGGTCCCCCGCCAGATGCGCCGCCCGCGCCCCACGCTTGGTGCCCTGCTCGGCCAGGGCCTGGATCTGCCCCTCCCGGAGGGAGATCAGCGAGATCTCGGCGACATTGAAGATTCCACCGATGACGATGAAGACCAGGACCAGCCCGGCATCCTGCAGCGTTGCGCTCACGCGCGCAGTTTATGCGGCGGGGCGGAAGGCTCTACGCAGTGCATGGTTCTCGCGCGCGCTGTTGATCGAACACAGCCCCGCGCCCCTATAGGGGCGCGGGGAACTGCGCGAACAGCAACCCGCTACGGACGGAGAGCCGACAACCCCGGGGCCGGATACGCCTGCATCAGCTCAGCGACCTCCGCCCGCACCTTGGTGACAACCTCCTCGTCCCCCGTCACCACCCGATCGATCCACTCCGCCACCTGCGCCATCACATCCACGCCGATCCCGCGCGAGGTCAGGGACGGAGTCCCGATGCGAATGCCGGAGGGATCGAACGGCTTCCTGGTGTCATAGGGCACGCTGTTGTAGTTGACCACGATCCCGGCCCGGTCCAGCGCCTTGGCCGCCACCTTCCCGGGCACGTCCTTGCTGCTCAGATCGATCAGCAGCAGGTGGTTGTCGGTCCCGCCGGAGACCAGGTCGAACCCCCTCGCGGCGAGCTCCTCCCCCAGCGCCCGGGCGTTGCTGACGACCTGTCGGGCGTATGCCCGGAACTCCTCGCCGGAGGCCTCCCGCAGGGCGACCGCGATGGCGGCCGTGGTCTGGTTGTGCGGCCCGCCCTGCAGCCCGGGGAAGACCGCCCGGTCCAGCGCCCGCGCATGCTCCTCCGTGGACATCAGCATCGCGCCCCGGGGCCCGCGCAGCGTCTTGTGGGTGGTGGTGGAGATGACGTCCGCATGCCCCACCGGCGAGGGGTGCGCACCGCCCGCGACCAGCCCGGCGATGTGCGCGATGTCCGCGACCAGCACCGCGCCGACCTCACGGGCGATCTCCGCGAACGCGGGGAAGTCGATGGTGCGGGGCACCGCCGTGCCACCGCAGAAGATCACCTTCGGCCGCTCCTTGAGCGCCAGCTCCCGCACCTGGTCCATGTCGGTACGCCCGGTCTCCTGGTGCACGCCGTACTGCACGCCGCGGAACCAGGTGCCGGTGGCGGACACGCCCCAGCCGTGGGTGAGGTGGCCGCCCATCGGCAGGGCCATGCCGAGCACGGTGTCGCCGGGCTTGAGGAAGGCCAGGTAGACGGCGAGGTTGGCGGGCGAGCCCGAGTACGGCTGGACGTTGGCGTGCTCGACGCCGAACAGCGCCTTGGCCCGCTCAATCGCCAGCGTCTCGATCTGGTCGATGTTCTGCTGGCCCTCGTAGTACCGCTTGCCCGGGTAGCCCTCGGAGTACTTGTTCTGCAGCACCGTGCCGGAGGCTTCCAGCACCGCGGCGGAGACGTAGTTCTCACTGGGGATCAGGCGCAGCGTGTCGGCCTGCAGCCGCTCCTCGGCGGCGACCAGGGCGGCGATCTCGGGGTCTGTGCTCTGCAACGCACTCATGCGGCGTCCTCCGGGTCGTCCATCGAATGGTGACCCGGATGCCCAGGCGTACGGCACTCCGGTGGCGGTGCTCCGTCGCTCCCTCGTGGTTGCTTCCACGTTCGCCAGTCGCGACAGCCCCCACTTTAACGGGTGGGGGCTGTCGGTTGTGAAGGTGTTGCGACTAGATCAGCCCGAGCCCAGCCACCGCGTCCCGCTCCTCGATGAGCTCGGCGACCGACGCGTCGATCCGGGCCCGGGAGAAGTCGTTGATGTCCAGACCCTGGACGATCTCGAACTTCCCGTCCTTCGCGGTGACCGGGAAGGAGGAGATGATGCCCTCGGGCACGCCGTAGGAGCCGTCGGAGACCACCCCGGCGGAGGTCCAGTCACCCTCGGCGGTGCCGTTGGTCCAGGTGAAGACATGGTCGATGGCGGCGTTCGCCGCCGAGGCGGCCGAGGAGGCGCCGCGGGCGTCGATGATGGCGGCGCCGCGCTTGGCCACGGTCGGGATGAAGAAGTCCGACAGCCAGGCGTCGTCCGAGATGGCCTTGGCGGCGTTCTCGCCGTTGACCTCGGCGTGGAAGACGTCGGGGTACTGGGTGGCGGAGTGGTTGCCCCAGATCGTCAGCTTCTTGATCTCGGAGACCGAGACGCCGAGCTTCTTGGAGAGCTGGGCCACCGCGCGGTTGTGGTCCAGGCGGGTCATCGCGGTGAAGCGGTCCGCCGGTACGTCCGGGGCGTGGCGCTGGGCGATCAGCGCGTTGGTGTTGGCCGGGTTGCCGACGACCAGGACGCGGATGTCGTCCGCGGCGTTGTCGTTGATGGCCTTGCCCTGCGGGCCGAAGATGCCGCCGTTGGCGGAGAGCAGGTCACCGCGCTCCATGCCGGCGGTGCGCGGGCGGGCGCCCACGAGCAGACCGACGTTGGCACCCTCGAAGCCCTTGTTCGGGTCGTCGAAGATGTCGATGCCGGCGAGCAGCGGGAAGGCGCAGTCGTCGAGCTCCATCGCGGTGCCCTCGGCGGCCTTGACGCCCTGCGGGATCTCCAGCAGACGCAGCTTCACCGGCACGTCGGGGCCGAGGAGGTGGCCGGAGGCGATGCGGAACAGCAGCGCGTAGCCGATCTGTCCGGCCGCGCCGGTGACGGTGACGTTGACGGGAGTGCTGGTCATGGTTGACGTCTCCTGCTGGTGCCTTTTGGGTGGTCAGGAGCTTCTTTCGAACGTCGGAGCACCTGATCGGTCTCTTGACTTCAAGAGACCGCTGACAGGCTATCCCAGGAGGGCGGTTCCTGGTGACGCCCCGGCGGACCTCCCGGGGCGTCCTTCGTCACGTTTGCCACTCGCTTATACCAATTCAGCATAAGTCCAGCTCATATCAGCATTTCAGCCCTGTGCGCGGCCGAAGAAACGGGCGATGTCATTGACGAACGGAAGTGTGATCACCGGATTGGGTTCCGAGGCCAGCGCCAGCACCACGATCGCCACTCCGAGCACCCCCATGACCAGCACATCGGTGAACCGGCTGCGCACCGCCAGCATCCCCACCTCGGGGAGCGCGATCCGCAGCGCGCAGCCGACCAGCAGCGCGACGCCGATCGTGATCACACCCGGACGGAAGGCGTTGAACGAGGTCACCGCCAGTCCCACGGCGACCAGGGTGAGCACGACCACTATCGGCCACTGCCGGACCGGGACCGGGTGGCTGCGGTCGGCCGCGGCGGCGGAACCCTCGGGCGGGAAGGTCCCGGTGGTGGGGTCGGCGCGGCGCCGGGAGCGCGGCGAGACCGCCGCCGCGGCCGCCGACACGACCTCTGCGGCCTGGTCGGCCGACGACCCGGACGACTCCGGCGACCCCAAAGACGCTGCCGACCCCGACGACTTCGACGAGTGCTTGGGCCCCGACGGGCGGCCCGGCCCGGACTCAGCCCGCGGCACGCTCGGCCGCCTCGACCACATTGCTCAGCAGCATCGCCCGGGTCATCGGTCCGACCCCGCCCGGGTTGGGCGAGAGCCAGCCCGCCACCTCGGCCACCCCGGGGTGCACGTCGCCGAGCAGCTTGCCGTTCTCGTCGCGGCTGACGCCGACGTCCAGCACGGCCGCGCCGGGGCGCACGTCCTCCGGCTTGACCAGGTGCGTCACGCCGGCCGCCGCGACGATGATGTCGGCGCTGCGCAGGTGCGCGGACAGTTCGCGGGTGCCGGTGTGGGTGAGGGTGACGGTCGCGTTCTCGCTGCGGCGGGTGAGCAGCAGCCCGATCGAGCGACCCACGGTGATCCCGCGGCCGACCACCACCACATGCGCGCCGTTGGTCTCCACCTTGTGCCGGTGCAGCAGTTCGACGATGCCGTTCGGGGTGCACGGCAGCGGCGCGTCGATGCCCAGGACCAGCCGGCCCAGGCTCATCGGGTGCAGGCCGTCGGCGTCCTTGGCCGGGTCCATCAGCTCCAGCACGCGCTTCTCGTCCAGGCCCTTGGGCAGCGGCAGCTGGACGATGTAGCCGGTGCAGGCCGGGTTGGCGTTGAGTTCGCGGACGACCTCCTCGACGTCGCTCTGGGTGGCGTCGGCGGGCAGTTCGCGCTGGATGCTGGCGATGCCGACCTCGGCGCAGTCCCGGTGCTTGCCGCGGACGTAGGAGTGGCTTCCGGGATCGTCGCCGACCAGGACGGTGCCGAGGCCGGGCTGGACGCCCCTGGCCTTCAGGGCTTCGATCCGTACGGCGAGCTCGGACTTGATCGCGGCGGCGGTGGCCTTGCCATCGAGAATCTGGGCGGTCATGGAGCCATTCTCGCGGATCGGGACGGCAGGTCGTTACCCAGGTGGTTCATGGTCCGCACCTGGCGGAGCGTGGGGATCCGGTTGCAGATCCGCCACAACTGCGCACAGCCTCGTGAAGTGGCTGGACAGCACGGCACCGGACCGGAACGATGGGCTCGGCAATGTGGTCCGCCCTGACGGCCTGTCATGACTGACAGGGGCGTCGGGAGGCGGCCGGAACTCGGGGGAGACAGTGCGCGGTCATCAGCAGTCGCCAGTGACGTCCCGTCAGTGGACCCAGGCGACTTTTACCAGTCGGCGAGGCCCTGCCCCGGCAGCTTCGGCTCCAGCTTTTACAGAGAGCACCGACCGCACTGTCATACCTGTCCGATAATTTCGCCGCGTTCTCACCCGTACGGCCCGTGCCTGCGGTGTCCCGGAGCGTGCACCTCGTTCACCCTTCCTGCCCGGAGGCAATCCGTGTCCTATCCTCCCGATCCCAACAACCCCTACGGCCAGCCACAGCAGCCCCCGCAGCAGCCGGGCTACGGCTACCCGCAGCAGGCACCGCAGGGCGTCCCGCCGCAGCAGCCCCCGGCGCAGCCCGGCTACGGCTACCCGCAGGGCCAGCCCCAGCAGCCGCCGCAGTACGGCTACCCGCAGCAGCCTCCGGTTCCGCCCCAGGGCGAGTACGGCTACCAGCAGCCGGGCTACCCGCAGCAGCCCGGCTACGACCCCAACGCCTACGGCTACCAGCCGCAGCCGGTTCCGGGCGTGGCCCAGGGCGCCTCGGGCTATGTGACCATCCCCACCGGGACCTTCCAGATCGCCTCCTACGGCGCGCGGTTCGGTGCGCGGCTGCTGGACAGCATCTTCGTCGGCATCCTGTACGCCATCTTCGCGTTCGGCATTCTCGGCGCCCTGTCCGCCACCACCTCGTCCAGTGACCCGGGCACCGCGGTGGGAGCCGCCTTCGGCGCGATGATTCTCGACTGGTTCATCTTCGCGGTGCTGTTCCTGGGCTGGGACACCGCTTTCGTGGCCTGGAAGGGCGCGACCCCCGGCAAGATGATCCTCGGCCTCCTGGTCGTCGACGAGCGCACCGGCGTCAAGCCGAGCTTCGGCGGCGCGCTGACCCGCTGGGGCTTCCCCGTCGGGCTCAACTTTCTGACCTGCGGCATCGGGCTGATCCTGATCTACATCTCGCCGTTCTTCGACAACACCGGCAAGCTCCGCGGCTGGCACGACAAGGCCGCCAACACCGTGGTGATCAAGCCCTGACAGCACGCGGAGGCCCGCTGTCCCGATATCGGGGACAGCGGGCCTCCGTGCATCTCCGCGGGTCAGTGGAAGAAGTGCCGGGTGCCCGTCAGGTACATGGTCACCCCGGCGGCCTTGGCCGCCTCGATCACCTGGTCGTCACGGATCGACCCGCCCGGCTGGACGACCGCCTTGACCCCCGCGGCGAGCAGGATCTCCAGCCCGTCGGGGAACGGGAAGAAGGCGTCCGACGCGGCGTAGGACCCGGCCGCGCGCTCACCGGCCCGCTCGACCGCGAGCCTGGCCGAGTCAACCCGGTTGACCTGGCCCATGCCGACGCCGACCGAGGCGCCGTCCGAAGCCAGCAGGATCGCATTGGACTTGACGGCCCGACAGGCCCGCCAGGCGAAGGACAGCTCGGCGAGCTCCCCCGGGGAGAGCGCGTCGCCGGTGGCCAGGGTCCAGGTCGACGGGTCGTCACCGGCCGCGTCGATCCGGTCGGCCTGCTGCAGCAGCACCCCGCCGGTGACCGCGCGGGTCTCGATCGGAGCGGCCGCCGGGGTACCCCGCAGCACCCGGATGTTCTTCTTCTGCGCCAGCACCTCGACCGCGCCGTCCGCGTAGGAGGGGGCGAAGACGACCTCGGTGAAGATCGGCGCGATCTGCTCCGCCAGCTCCACGGTGACCTCGCGGTTCACCGCGATGACGCCGCCGTAGGCCGAGACCGGGTCGCAGGCGTGCGCCTTGCGGTGCGCCTCGGCGACGTCCGCGCCGACCGCGATGCCGCAGGGGTTGGCGTGCTTGATGATCGCGACACAGGGCCGGTCCTGGTCGTAGGCGGCGCGGACGGCGGCGTCGGTGTCGGCGTAGTTGTTGTACGACATCTCCTTGCCGTGCAGCTGCTCCGCCGCGGCGAGGCCGGTTCCGCTGCCGTCCACGTAGAGCGCGGCGGCCTGGTGCGGGTTCTCCCCGTAGCGCAGCACGTTCTCGCGCTCCCAGGTGGCGCCGAGGAAGGCGGGGAACGACTCGTCGTCGGCGGGGGCGTACGCACTGGCGAACCAGGAGGCGACGGCCACGTCGTAGGCTGCGGTGTGGGCGAAGGCCTCGCCGGCCAGGCGCTTGCGGGTGGCCAGGTCGAAGCCGCCGGCCGAGGCCGCAGTGAGGACGTCGGCGTAGCGGGCCGGGGAGGTGACCACCGCGACCGAGGGGTGGTTCTTGGCGGCGGCGCGGACCATGCTGGGGCCGCCGATGTCGATCTGCTCGACGCACTCGTCCGGGCTCGCGCCGGAGGCGACGGTGGCCTTGAACGGGTAGAGGTTGACCACCACCAGGTCGAACGGCGCGACGCCCAGCTCGTCCAGTTCCTCGCGGTGCGAGGGCAGCCGCAGGTCGGCCAGGATTCCGGCGTGAACGCGCGGATGCAGCGTCTTGACGCGGCCGTCCAGGCACTCGGGGAAGCCGGTCAGCTCCTCGACCGGGGTGACCGGGACGCCGGCCGCGGCGATCCGGGCGGCGGTGGAACCGGTGGACACCAGCTCGACACCGGCGGCGTGCAGGCCCTGGGCCAGCTCCTCCAGCCCGGTCTTGTCGTAGACGCTGACGAGGGCGCGGCGGAGCGGCCTTTGGTTTTCGGAGACGGGCGCGGGCTGGGTGCTGCCGGAACTCATTGCTGGTCCTTCGGTGTGTGGTGGTCCGTCAGAGGAGGTCAGGAGAGCGGGGGCGGGGAGGGGAGCGGGAGGACGCGGCGCCCGTCGACACGGTGGCCCTCGCGGGCCAGCCGGCCCACGGCCTCGACCAGCAGTCCGCGCTCGACGGCCTTGATGCGCTCGTGCAGCGCCTCGCCGCCGTCCTCGTGGTCGGCGTCGGTCACCTCGACCACGCCCTGGGCGATGATCGGCCCGGTGTCCACGCCCTCGTCGACGAGGTGGACGGTGCAGCCGGTCACCTTGACGCCGTAGGCGAGGGCGTCCCGCACCCCGTGCGCGCCGGGGAACGAGGGGAGCAGGGCGGGGTGGGTGTTGACGATGCGACCCTCGAAGCGGCGCATGAAGCCGCCGCCGAGGATCTTCATGAAGCCCGCGGAGACCACCAGGTCGGGCGTGTACTCCGCAGTGGCCGCGGTCAGCGCCGCGTCCCAGTCGGTGCGCTCCGGGAAGTCCTTCACCCGGAGCACGAAGGTGGGGAGGCCGGCCGCCTCGGCCCGCTGGAGACCGGCGATGCCGTCCCGGTCCGCACCGACAGCAGTGATCACCGCGCCGTACGCCGGGTCGGCGCAGGCGTCGATCAGGGCCTGCAGGTTGGTCCCGGAACCGGACACCAGGACGACGAGGTGGGCGGGGGCGGCGGGGGCGGGGTAGTCAGAGGCTTGGGCGTCGACGTACGTCAAAGCACGGTCCTCACGTCACGGCACGGCCGTCCCTGAGGCGTACTCGGCCGAACGGCACACTGCGCATCCAGGGCAAACCGGGCTAGCTGGTGGGCTCACACGGGGTGTCATCTTGTGACCGGCATCCGTGTCCGCCTAAGGGGCCGACGACGGCGCCGAGGGCCGACCAGGAACCCCCAGGGGCCGCCGGTCGTCAGCAACGATACCGGGCCCTGACAGCGGCCTCGCACTCGTGGTCGACGATCATGGGGTGGGGGCGCGCCAGAGCGGGGTACGTAGTGAGAGGGTGTCCTCACAAGACGGACAGCGGGAAAGCAGCCCACAGGCAGGAGTACGGCGAAGACCATGGTCCAGAAATCGGACAGCGGCACACCCCCCGAGGGGCCCCGCGACCCCTTCGCCCCGCCGTCCAAGGACGCGCCGGACCGCCCCTGGCAGCCCCGTCGACAGCAGCCCCCGCAGGACTCCCAGCATTCGGGTCAGCCGGGCCATCCCGGGCATGCGGGTCATCCCCACCATGACGAGCGCGGCTGGGCGACCGAGACGCCGCCGGAGGAGCCGGGCGAGGAGGGCGAGGACGCCCCGCAGGACGGCCGACCGTCACGTCCCGTGGTGCCGCCGCCGCACCCCTGGAGCCCCGGCTACCAGGGCCAGCAGCCGCCGCGCCTGCCGTACAGCCCGGCCCCGCAGGCTCCCCGCTTCGACCCCAGCGACCCGGTCCAGCGACGGGCCCGCTACGCGCTGCTCAGCGGTATGTGGGGGATCTTCTTCCTGATCCTCGGCGTTCCCTACATCACCCTGCTGCTGGCGTCGCTGGCGCTGTACTGGGCGATCAGCGCGCTGCGCGGTACCGCAAAGACGCCGACCTCGGCCCTGGACGGGACCGCGTCCGCGGCCGGTTCGGTCCCCGGCCCTCCCCCGGCCCCGCCGACGCCCCCCGCGCCCGGTGCACCACCGCCGCCCGGGTACGGACTGCCCGCCTACCACCCCGGGTACGTCTCCCCTTACCAGACCCGGCCGCAGGTCCCCGCCGCGATGGGCGGTCTGATCGCCGCCATCGTCGGACTGGCGATGGTCGCCGCCGTCTTCGGGGTGCAGCTGTACTACAAGAGCTTCTACGACTGCCAGAACAACGCCCTCACCAAGGCTGCCTACGCCAGCTGCGCCACCACGGTGACGCCGAAGCCTCCGGCGTGGCTGGTGCAGATCGGCGGCTGAGCAGCAGCCGTACCAGCAGCGCGCCGGGCACGCCGGTGGCCGCCCAGCACAGGGCGGCCAGACCGGTCCACCAGGGGGAGGGCCCGACCGCCGCGAGCGCCCGGGTGCCCAGCGACCCGCCGGAGGCCGCCGCGCACAGCGCCGCCAGCGCGGCGGTGCCGACCGCCGCGCCGAGGGCGACCCCGGCGGTCGCCGCGGCGCGCCACCCGAGCCGCTCCGCCGCCCGGCCCACGCAGCCGGACACGACGGCGCCGGACACCACGGGGACGGCCAGCACCAGCAGCGCCACCAGCCCTCCCCCGGCCGTCGGTAGCGCTGTGAGCAGGGGAAATGCCGGAGGAGCCGACGGCGCCGCACCCGTGAGCGGCGCCAGCCGGCCGCCCAGCGCGAACCCGGGGCCCAGGGCGTAGGCGGCCGCCCAGACCGCGCCGTTCGGCAGCAGCGCGACGCAGAGCAGCAGCAGGGCCAGCCGTCCGGCCAGATCGGGCGCGGTCTGGGCAGCGAGGGTGCCGGCGGCGCCGAAGTGCAGCAGCAGGGAGGCCGCCAGCAGCGCCGCACCGCCGCCCAGCAGCGCCGCACCGCCGCCGAGGGCGGCCCGGAGGGCGACCGTTGCGCCACCGGGCGCACGGAAGGCATCGCGGGCGCGCGCGGCGCTCGGCGCGCCCCAGCGGCCCGGGGCGGCCCAGGCGGGGAGGCGGACCCAGGCCGGCAGCTGGGCCCGGGTGGGGAGGCGCAGCCAGGCGGGCAGGGCGCGGGCCGCCGCACCCCGGTGGACGCCCAGGGCGGCGACGGGCAGGGCCAGCAGCGCCGTACGGCCGAAGGCGTCGAGCGGGTCGGCCGCACGGAGGCCGCCGGGTGCGTCCGCCGCGGCCGCGACCACGATGACCAGGGTCACCAGCAGGTAGCCCGCCACCAGGCCCAGCAGCGCCGAACCGGGGTGGCCGGACTCCCGGTCCCCGGGCTCTTCCTCGGGCTCGTCCTCGAAGCCGTCGAACTCGTCGAAGCCGTCGAACTCGTCCCACTCGTCGTCGGCCGCGGCGGCATCCGTCCGAGGTCCGCCGGTACGTGCCGCGAACCGGTACAGCGGCAGCAGCACCAGCGCTGTGACCAGCAGCGGGGGCAGGGCCAGCGGGGCCCCGTCGGGACGCAGCAGCTCGGCGCCCTGCGCGAGCAGCCACACGCACGCGGCCAGGTGCAGCGCTCCGCCCGGGCCGACCTGGACGTACGGGGTGACCACCCACAGCAGGAACAGCGGGACCGCCAGCCCGGCGAAGCCCAGTCCCGCCGCTGCGGCACCCGCCATGAGCCCGGCCCTGGCCGCCGCCGGGTTCGTCCCCGCGCCGATCTGCCGCACCGCGGCCGGGCGCAACCGCTCCATCAAGAAGGCCATGCCCCACCATGCTCCGGGCGCCACCCGTTTTGACCAACGACATGGCAGATATCGACGTTTCGCCGAAGAATTCCTATATGTCTCTAATCGGCTCTGCTGATGAACGGCGCTCGGCCGAATTCTTCGAGGCGCTCCACCACGACAGCTACCAGCGGCTGACCCGGCAGACCTATCTGCTCGTCGGCCACCGGCACCGCGCGGCCCACTGCGTACGCAGGGCCTTCCAGCTCGCCTGGAGCGCATGGGACGTGGTGTCCGCCGACCCCTCGCCCGAGGGGTGGGTCCGCGCAGCCGCCTTCGACCTCGCCCTGTCCCGCTGGCACCGCAATCCGCTGCGCCATCCGGAGCACAGCGCCCGGCTGACCGAGGTGGACCGCAGACTGCTGACCGCGCTGCTGCACCTGCCCCGGGCCCAGCGCAGGGCCGTCGTGCTGCACGACGCCCTCGGGCTGGACTGGCAGCAGACCGCCGCCGAGATCGAGTCCAGCACCCCCGCCGCCTACGGCAGGGTGGTCCGGGCCAGGCTCGGACTGGCCCGGATGGCTCCCGAGGCCATCGGCGCGGACGCCCGGCGGCGCGGCTTCGGCCGCGAGCTGGGCGTGCTGCTGCGCGGCGCCGCTGTGCGGGGCTGCCCGCTGCCGCAGGTGCCCTCGCCCGGCCTGGTACGGCAGCGCTCCCGGCTGCACGAGCGCGGGGTGACCGCGGCGGCCGGGGTGCTGGCGCTGGGCATGGCCGGGGCGCTGGTCACCGGCGCGGTGGTCGGGACGCCCTGGCATCCGCCGACGGTGCCGTTCGTCGCCTACCACCCGGCGAACCGGGTGGCGGCGGCGGACTCGGTGCGGGCGGCGGATCCGGTGGCGGCGCAGAACCCGGTACCGGTCTCGGAGACACGGCCGGCGCCGGCCACCGTCGCGCTGCCGAATCTGGCGCTGTTCACCGCGCGCACGGCGCCGACCGGCCACCTCCCGGTGCCGCTGTTCTCCGCCCCGAACCTGCGGCGCCGGACCTCGGTCCGGCCGATCTCCGCGGGCCTGCTGCTCCCGCCGGTACCGACCGGCGCCATCGAGCCGGCACGCTCCAGGACGCACTCCGCGGCCCACCGCTCGATGCACCGTCCGTCGCTGCCCGACGCGCTCTGCCGGCTGTTCGCGCTGCCCTGCCACCGGCACCACTGAAGAGCGCCCCGCACCGGATGATCCGGTGCGGGGCGCTCCTCGGGCGACTACTTACTGATCAGCTCGCGGGCCAGGCGGGCGGTCTCGGACGGCGTCTTGCCGACCTTGACCCCGGCGGCCTCAAGGGCCTCCTTCTTCGCCTGCGCGGTGCCGGAGGAGCCGGAGACGATGGCGCCGGCGTGGCCCATGGTCTTGCCCTCGGGCGCGGTGAAGCCGGCCACGTAGCCGACGACCGGCTTGGTGATGTGCTCGGCGATGTAGGCCGCGGCACGCTCCTCGGCGTCGCCGCCGATCTCGCCGATCATCACGATCAGGTCGGTGTCGTCGTCGTCCTGGAAGGCCTGCAGCGCGTCGATGTGCGTGGTCCCGATGATCGGGTCGCCACCGATGCCGACGGCGGAGGAGAAGCCGATGTCGCGCAGCTCGTACATCATCTGGTAGGTCAGGGTGCCCGACTTGGACACCAGACCGATCCGGCCCGGCTTGGTGATGTCGCCGGGGATGATGCCCGCGTTGGACTGGCCGGGGGTGATCAGGCCGGGGCAGTTCGGGCCGATGATCCGGGTCTTGTTGCCCTTCTCGCCGGCGTAGGCCCAGAAGGACGCGGAGTCGTGCACCGCGATGCCCTCGGTGATCACGACGGCCAGCGGGATCTCGGCGTCGATGGCCTCGACTACGGCGGCCTTGGCGAAGGCCGGCGGCACGAAGATGACCGAGACGTCGGCGCCGGTCTTCTCGATCGCCTCGGCGACCGAGCCGAACACCGGCACCTCGGTGCCGTCGAAGTCGACGCTGGTGCCGGCCTTCCGCGGGTTCACGCCGCCGACGATGTTGGTGCCGTCCGCGAGCATGAGGCGGGTGTGCTTCATGCCGGTGGCGCCGGTCATCCCCTGGACGATGACCTTGCTTTCCTTGGTGAGGAAGATAGCCATGGTTGTGGAGTCCTCGTCCCTTACTTCGCAGCCAGCTCGGCGGCCTTGTCGGCCGCGTCGTCCATGGTGTCCACACGCTGCACCAGCGGGTGGTTGGCGTCAGACAGGATCTTGCGACCCAGCTCCGCGTTGTTGCCGTCCAGACGGACGACCAGGGGCTTGGTGACCGCCTCGCCGCTGGCGGCGAGCAGTTCCAGCGCCTGGACGATGCCGTTGGCGACCTCGTCACAGGCGGTGATGCCACCGAAGACGTTGACGAACACGGACTTGACGTCCGGGTCGCCCAGGATGATGCCCAGGCCGTTCGCCATCACCTGGGCGGACGCGCCGCCGCCGATGTCGAGGAAGTTGGCGGGCTTGACGTTGCCGTACTTCTCACCCGCGTAGGCGACGACGTCCAGGGTGCTCATGACGAGACCCGCGCCGTTGCCGATGATGCCGACCTCGCCGTCGAGCTTGACGTAGTTGAGGTTCTTGGCCTTGGCCGCGGCCTCGAGGGGGTTGGCCGCGGCGTGGTCGACCAGCGCCTCGTGGTCGGGCTGGCGGAAGTCGGCGTTCTCGTCCAGGGAGACCTTGCCGTCAAGCGCGACGATCTTGCCGACGCCAGGGCCGGAAGAATTGAGCAGCACCAGCGGGTTGACCTCGACGAGCAGGGCGTCCTCGGCGATGAAGACCTTCCACAGGCTCTTCAGCACCTCGACGATCTGGTCGGCGACGTCGGCCGGGAACTTGGCCGCCTCGACGATCTCGCGAGCCTTGGCGTCGGTGACGCCCTCGTTGGCGTCCACGGCGATCTTGGCGAGCGCGTCGGGGTTCTCGACGGCCACGACCTCGATCTCCACGCCGCCCTCGACCGAGGCCATCGCCAGGAAGGTGCGGTTGGTGCGGTCGAGCAGGAACGAGACGTAGTACTCGTCCTTGATGTCGGCGGTCTGGGCGAGCATCACCTTGTGGACCGTGTGGCCCTTGATGTCCATGCCCAGGATCGCCTCGGCCTTGGCGACCGCGTCGGCCGGGTCGGAGGCCAGCTTCACGCCGCCGGCCTTTCCGCGGCCACCGACCTTGACCTGTGCCTTGACGACCGCGCGGCCGCCCCAACCCTCAGCGATCGCTCGCGCCTCTTCGGCGTTCTCGATGACTGCACCGCCCAGCACCGGTACACCGTGCTTGGCGAAGATGTCCCTCGCCTGGTATTCGAACAGGTCCACGCGCGTCCGTCCTTGTGATCGCGACTTCGGATGTGGTCGGTCACGGGAGGGCCGGCCACTCCTATCTTCCCAGCGTGCCGCCCGAAAGGTCGCCGCTGTGGCCGTCGCGGCGGTCGGTACGCGGAATCCCGGGGGGTTCTCGCGGCCGGCGCCATTGCTACGGGGAGCACACGGCCTGGCGTCAGACGGGCAGGCATGTCCGTCTCGCAGGTTATCGCCGTCCGAGGTGCACAAATCACCGCCGACCGGACTGTGACCGGTGATAACCGTCACAGCGGGGGCGCACGACCCCACCACGCTCCCGCACACAGCACTCCTCCGGGGCGAATCCGTCGAAGTTCATTGCTTTTGCCCCCCGACTCCAGGAACGTGTTCTGGTAACGGTGCACGCACAGACCGTAGCGACGACCGTCCAAGAAGCGGATGCTCGATGCACAGCGCACGTCACCGCGTCCAGAACCCGGACGCGCCGCACGGGGCGACCGCCCCACTCGCCTCCCCTGCCCCCACCGCCCTCGCCGTCGAGATCCCCCAGCTCGGTACGGCTCGCAACACCTGGGAGATGGACCGCCAGGCGGCGGCCACCCTGCCCGGGACGCCTTCCTCGGTGGCCATGGCCCGCCGCTTCGTGCGGATCACCGCCGCGATGTGGCAGCTCCCCCGGGAGACCCTGACCGATGCCGAGCTCTGCATGTCGGAGCTGGTGTGCAACGCGGTCACCCACACCGGCAGCAGCCGGGTCCACTGCAGGCTCTGGAGCGCCCGGGGGGTGCTCTTCCTGGAGGTGGACGACGAGGACCACGGCGACCTCCCGGAGCTCGGCGTGGCCGACGCGGACGACGAGCACGGGCGCGGGATGCTGCTGATCGACAGCTTCGCCACGGCCTGGGGCGCGGTGCCGCGGCCGGGAACGGCCGGCAAGACCGTCTGGGCGGCGTTGGCCCTTTCGGGGGACTGACGATCTCTCGTCCGGTCGTCTAGTCCTCGGGTATCGGCAGCGGGAGTTTCTGGATGGCGGCCGCCATCACGTCCGGGAAGAGATCCGGGGTGCAGGCGAACGCCGGGGCTCCGAGGGCGGCCAGCGCGGCGGCGTGCGAGCGGTCGTAGGCGGGAGCGCCGTCGTCGGAGAGCGCCAGCAGTGCGATGAACTGCACGCCGGAGGCCTTCATGGCGGCCACCCGCTTGAGCATCTCGTCCCGGATGCCGCCCTCGTAGAGATCGCTGATGAGCACCACGATGGTGTCGGCCGGACGGGTGATCTTCGACTGGCAGTAGGCCAGCGCCCGGTTGATGTCGGTGCCGCCGCCGAGCTGGACCCCGAAGAGCACGTCCACCGGGTCGGAGAGCTGCTCGGTGAGGTCGACCACCGAGGTGTCGAACACCACCAGCCGGGTGTTCAGCGAGGGCATGGACGCGAGGACCGCGCCGAAGACGGAGGAGTGGACCACCGAGGCGGCCATCGAGCCCGACTGGTCGATGCAGAGGACGACCTCCTTCTTCACCGCGTTCCGGGCCCGGGCGTAGCCGATCAGCCGTTCGGGGACGACGGTGCCGTGGTCCCTGTCCCCGGTCGGCTCTATGTAGTTCTTGAGGTTGGCGCGGATGGTGCGGTCCCAGTCGATGTCCCGGTGCCGGGGCCGGTTCACCCGCGCGCTGCGGTCCAGGGCGCCGCCGAGCACCGAGCGGGTGCGGGTGGCGATCCGGCGCTCCAACTGCTCGACGACCTTGCGGACCACCGCGCGGGCGGTCTCCCGGGTGGTCTCCGGCAGCGCGCGGCCGAGTGAGATGAGCGTGCCGACCAGGTGGACGTCGGGCTCGACCGCCTCCAGCATCTCGGGCTCCATCAGCAGCTGGGCCAGGCCGAGGCGTTCGATGGCGTCCTGCTGCATCAGCTGCACCACGCTGGTGGGGAAGTACTCGCGGATGTCGCCGAGCCAGCGGGCCACCTGCGGGGCGGAGCCGCCGAGCCCGGCACCGCGGTCGCCTGCGGCGTGGCCGTAGAGGGCGGAGAGGGCGCGGTCCATGGCTGCGTCGCGGCCTGCGAGGCGGGATGTTGTTCCGGCGTCGGCGTCGGCGCCCAGGGCAAGACGCCAGCGGCGGAGGCGTTCGTCGTTGGTCATCGGACCTCCGTTGTGCATGGTTGGCCGCGCAGTTCCCCGCGCCCCTGGGGGGCTGCATGGCTGGGGGCGAGGAGAAGTGCGGCTGTTGTGCGGGCTTGGGTGGCTCGTTCCAGGTCCAGTTCTTGGGCGAAGCCGGGGCGGTCGTTCGGTTGGGGGTCGGTGGTGCCGGTGCGGATGCGGTCGGCGATGGTGCGGCGGACGCCGGGTTCGAAGCCGGAGAAGGTGCGGCGGAGCAGGGGGAGGACGTCCGGGAAGGCGGCGTCGGGGACCGAGGTGAGCCAGTCGTCGACCAGGCCGAGCAGGCGGGTGTCGTGGACCAGCAGCATGCCGCCGCCGGCCAGGCTGTGACTGTTCAAGAAACCCTCGATCCACCCGGCGGCCTCGGCCGGGGGCGTGGCGGGGCTGAGGGTGAGCCGCATCTGCCGGGCGGCCTCGGCGGCGTCCCACTGGTTGTCGTCCAGCAGCAGTCTGGCCGCCCGGCCGCGCAGCAGGCCGGCGATGGTGTCGCGTTCGGCGAGTGTGCGCAGCGTCGCGGACCAGCGCTGCTGCAGCTCTTCGGCGTCGGTCAGCAGGGCCACCGCCGCGTGGGTCGAGCCGAGGTGGCCCGCCATCGCGCCCGCGCCCTCGGCGTCCAGGCTGTTGCAGGCGGGGGGCAGGCCGATGCAGATGCGCACCGCGAGGCCCTCGGCCAGCTCCCGCAGCGCGGCGGCGTCGGTGCCGCGGACGTCGCCGTAGCGCAGCGAGCGGACCAGCGCCGGCAGCGCCTCGGCGAGATGGGCCACGTCGGCGTCCAGGGCGGCCCGGTCGGCGAGCGCCTGCAGCACGGTCGGCAGCGCGTCCGGGAGGTCGGCCAGCAGGCACGCCTCGGCGAGTGCGGTGACCTCGCCCAGCGCGCCGGAGTGGGCGGCCAGGTCGCGGGCCCGGGCGGTGGCCGCGGACTCGACGGTGGTGCCCCAGATCCCCGCCTCGGCGACCTTGATGGCGAGTTCGGGCTCCCAGACCAGCCGCCAGCTCTCCCGGAACGTCCCGGTCGTGCCAGTACGGGAGGCCGCGGCACGGCCCCAGGGGATGTCGAGCAGGGTGAGCCGGTGCAGCAGCCGGCTACGTGCGGCGTCGGTGTCCTTGCGCAGATCGAGGTCGAGCTCGCGTTCGCCCGGTTCGGCCTTCAGCCGCAGGCTTCGCTGAAGCCGGGTCAGATCGCGCTGCAGCGGCACGGTCGGCGCCTCGTCGGGCACCTGACCCATCCGGTCGCCGACGACCATCCGGTCCTGCACCAGCGCCAGCGGGACGTCCGATCCCTCGCACATCACCGCCCGTACCGCGTCGGTGCTCTCGGCCAGCCCGGGCAGCGGTCGGCCGCGCATGGCGGCGAGGGTCTCGGCGAGCCGGACCGCCTCGATGACATGGGCGGAGGAGACGGAGTGGTCCTCGGCCCGCAGCAGCGCGGCGACCTTGGTCATCCAGCGGACCGTGCCGCGGTCGGTGGACTCGAACAGGTGCTGGTACCAGCCGGGTGAGGCGATGCCGGCGCCGTAACCGGTGTGCTGGGAGAGCCTGCGGTGGGTCCAGGGCACCCAGGTCAGCTCGACCTTGGCCTTGGGCAGCCCCTTGAGCAGGGCGTCGTCGGCCGCGACCGGCGGTCTCGCCGCCAGCGCGGGGACGTGCCAGGCGCCGCAGACGACGGCGATGCGCCGGTGCCCGGCCCGCTTCGCGGCTCTGATCTGCCGTCGCATGAAGGCCTCGCGCCGGGCCTCGTGGCCGCCGGCCGGCTCCGAACCCGGGGGCCGCAGTTCGGCCATGGCCTCGGCGATGCTGCGGAACGGAGCGAGTGCGTCCCCGTCGTCGTGCTGCCGGTGCTCGACCGCGTCGTCCCACCACTGCTCGGCGTCGTCATGCCCGGCCGCCCGGGCCAGTTCGCCGATCGGGTCGATCCCCGGGCCGTCCGACTCCTCCTCCTCGCGCTCCCTGGCGAAGCCGTGCGCGGCAGGCAGGTCGATGAACCGCACCGGTACGCCGTGGTCCAGGGCGTGGCGCAGGGCGACCCATTCCGGCGAGAAGGCGGCGAAGGGCCAGAACGCAGCCTGGGCCGGGTTGTCCACCACATGCGCGAGCAGGGCCACCGGCGGGGCCATGTCCCGGTGCGCCGCCAGCGCCAGCAGGGCGTCCGCCTCGGGCGGCCCCTCGATCAGCACGGTGTCGGGCGCGTACTGCGCCAGCGCCGCGGCGACCGCGCGGGCCGACCCGGGTCCGTGGTGGCGTACGCCCAGCAGGGCCACGCCCTCGATCCAATGCTGCGTCACTCTGTCGCACCCCTTCTGCTGTCCCGATGAACGACGTCAGCGCTGTGCGGCCTCGCGGCAGCTGCGGTAGAAGTCCTTCCAGTCGTCGCGCTCGCGCACCACGCTCTCCAGGTACTCCTGCCAGACCAGACGGTCCGCGGCCGGGTCCCTGACGACGGCGCCGAGCAGCCCCGAGGCGACGTCTGCCGGTCGCAGCACGCCGTCGCCGAAGTGCGCGGCGAGGGCGAGCCCGCTGGTGACCACCGAGATGGCCTCGGCCGTGGAGAGGCTGCCGGAAGGGGACTTGACCTTGGTGCGACCGTCGGCGGTGACGCCGTCCCGCAGCTCCCGGAAGACGGTGACGACCCGTCGGATCTCGGCCGACCCGCTCGGCACGGCGGGGAGGTCCAGCGAGCGGCCCAGCTCGCCGACCCGCCGGGAGACGATGTCCACCTCCTCCTCCAGCGAGGCGGGCAGCGGCAGCACCACGGTGTTGAAACGACGGCGCAACGCACTGGAGAGCTCGTTGACGCCCCGGTCGCGGTCGTTGGCCGTGGCGATGAGGTTGAAGCCGCGGACCGCCTGCACCTCCTCCCCCAGTTCGGGTATCGGCAGGGTCTTCTCGGAGAGGATGGTGATCAGGCTGTCCTGCACGTCGGCGGGTATCCGGGTGAGCTCCTCGACCCGGGCGGTGCGGCCCTCGGCCATCGCCCGCATCACCGGGCTGGGCACCAGCGCGCCCCGGCTCGGTCCCTCGGCCAGCAGCCGTGCGTAGTTCCAGCCGTAGCGGATGGCCTCCTCGGGCGTGCCCGCGGTGCCCTGCACCAGCAAGGTGGAGTCGCCGCTGACGGCGGCCGCCAGATGTTCGGACACCCAGGTCTTGGCCGTGCCCGGCACGCCCAGCAGCAGCAGCGCGCGGTCGGTGGCGAGCGTGGTGACGGCCACCTCGACAATCCGGCGCGGGCCGACGTACTTGGGGGTGACGACTGTGCCGTCCGGCAGCGTGCCGCCGAGCAGATAGGTGGCCACCGCCCAGGGCGACAGCTGCCAGCGCGCGGGGCGGGGCCGGTCGTCGGCAGCGGCGAGGGCGGCGAGCTCGGCGGCGTACGCGGTCTCGGCGTGCGGGCGCAGGACCTCCTCGGCGGGGGGTGTCTGGGCCGGTGTCTGGACAGCGGGCACAGCGGATACGGACATGCGGACTCCGTAGTGTCGTTGAGAAGGTGGGCCAGGCGCGGAAGCAGCGGAACGCCGGCTGCGGAACCCACTCTGCACCCACCCACTGACAATCCGGCATTGTCAGACCCTTCCTCTACCGTCGTCGTCATGGAGGATCGGTGGACACCCGAGTACGTTCTCTCGCTCGCCCCTGACGCAACGTCATACAAGGCCGCGGGCAAGCTCACCGCGCCCGCGCCCTGGTCGGCGGAGGGCTCGGACAGCACTGCTCCGCGGGCGGCGGTCTGGGGCGAGTGCAAGGGCAGCGGAAGCACTCCCTACCGGACGGTGGTGGACCTCTCCGGACCTGCCTTCCACTGCAGTTGCCCCAGCCGCAAGTTCCCCTGCAAACACGCCCTCGCGCTGCTGCTGCGCTGGTCGCAGGGGGCCGCCGGACAGGTCACGGACGCCTCGGAGGTACCGGGGTGGGCCGAGTCCTGGCTGACGGCCCGACAGCTGAAGTCGGAGCAACAGAAACAGGAGCGGGAGTCACCGGACGAGCCGGACGAGACCGCGCGGGCCGCCGCCGAGCGGCGGCTGGCCCGCCGTGCGGCGCGGGTCGCCGCGGGCGCGTCCGAGCTGGAGGCCAGGCTGGCCGACCGGATCCGCTCCGGCCTGGCCGACGCCCCCGGCCAGGGCTACGCCGCCTGGGGCGATGTCGCGGCCCGGATGGTCGACGCGCAGGCACCGGGACTGGCCTCCCGGGCAAGGGAGTTGGGCGCGATACCGGGCTCGGGCTCGGGCTGGCCGGCCCGGCTGCTGGAGGAGTACGGGCTGCTGCACCTGCTCACGGCCGGCTACCGGCAGGTGGACCTGCTGCCGCCGCCGCTGGCGGCCACGGTCCGCTCCCGGGTGGGCTTCACCGTGGATGCCGCCGAGCTGCTGCGCGGCCCGCTGCTGCGGGACCGGTGGCTGGTCCTCGGCAGCCGGGACAGCGCCGACGACCGGCTGACCACCCGTCGGATCTGGCTGCGCGGCCTCAGCACCGGCCGGGACGCGCTGCTGCTCGCCTTCGGACGCCCCGGATCGGCCCCGGACCTCGCCCTCCCCACCGGCCTGCCGCTCGACGCCGAGCTGGCCTTCCACCCCGGCGCACGCCCGCTGCGCGCCACCCTGGGCACCCGCTACGCGCTCCCCGAGACACCGAGTGCCGGTGGGGCGGACGAGTTTCCGGAAGGGTTGGACCTGACCGCGGCGCTGGACGCCTACGGCCGGGCGCTGAGCGACGACCCCTGGCTGGAGTCCTGGCCGGTGGTGCTGCGCCGGGTCGTCCCCGCGCCGACCGCCATCGGCTGGGAGCTGGCCGAGCCGGCCACCGAGCAGTCCATACCCGTGGACCGGCGCTCGGTCCCGGACGCCGGCCTGTGGCGCCTGCTGGCCGTCTCCGGGGGCCGTCCGCTGACGCTCTTCGGCGAGTGCGGCCACCGGGGCTTCACCCCGGTCACCGCCTGGTACCGGGACGGCGCGTCGATCCGCACCCTCGCAGTCGCCCAGCTCGGAGGCCGGCCATGACCCCATCCACCGAGGTGACGAGCTGGTCCGAGCTGGTCACCACCGCCCTGCTCGGCACCGACCGCCGTCCGCTCCCGGGCGCGGCGGACGCCGACCCGGCCACCGCGCTGCTCGACCGGGCCGCGCTGGACACCGTCGGCCGCCGCGCGGGCCTGCTCCCCGGGCGGGCGGCACCAGCGACGCCGCCCGCCCCGGAGGACCCCAGGCCCGCGCTGCCGGAGGCCGCGTCGCATCGCCTGGTGATGCTGCTGCCCGCGCCCGGGAGCAGCAGCGGCTCGGGCAGCCTCGCCAATGTCAACGAGCTCCTGCCGCAGTACCTCGCCGCCGCGAACAGCCACGGCTACCGGGTCCCCGCCGCGCTGGTGCCGCCGCTGCTGGACGCCGCCCGGGCCCGCAGCGAACTGCGCGGCGACGCGGTGGAGCTCGCCGGTCCGCTGGGCCGCTGGCTCGCCGACCGGAACCCGGACTGGCGCTATCTGCTGCGCACCCCGGTCCGCGGCGACGGAGACGGCCAGGACGACGGCCAACGGCTGTGGCAGGAGGGGCTGTTCGCCGAGCGGGTGACCCATCTCACCCGGCTCCGCCGCCGCGACCCCGCCGCCGCCCGCGAGCTCCTGACCGGCAGCTGGTCCACCGAGCGGGCCGAGGACCGGCTGCTGTTCCTGGACGCGCTCCAGGAGAACCTCTCCGCCGACGACGAGCCCTTCCTGGAGTCCGCGCTCAGCGACCGCTCCAAGAACGTCCGGCTGACCGCCGCCGAACTCCTCTCCACCCTCCCCGGCTCCGCGCTGGGCCGCCGGATGGCCGAACGCGCCCGCGCCGCGGTCCGGCTCACCGCCGACGGGGCCCGTGTCACCGTGCACGCGCCGACCGGCTGCGACGCCGCCATGCAGCGGGACGGCATACCCGCGACCTCCCCCACCGGACGCTCCGAACGGGCGTTCTGGCTGGGCGAGATCGTCGCGGCGACGCCGCTGGACATCTGGTGCGAGCAGTTGGGCACTCCTGGCGTGGGCACTCCGGCGGAGGTGCTCGCGCTGCCCGTCTCCGAGGAGTGGGCCATGGACCTGCACGACGCCTGGGCCCGCGCGGCGGTCCGGCAGAACGACGCCGCCTGGGCCCGCGCCCTGCTGACCGGCGTCGGTCCGGGGCCCGGCACGGCGGCCAAGCTCCTGGCCGTCCTGCCGCCGGAGGAACGGGCGCGCTGGACGGCGGACTTCCTGGCCGGGTCGCAGGGGCTGGGCGACGTGTTCCAACTCCTGGTCGCCTGTCCGGCCCCCTGGCCGCAGCCGCTGGCCGACGCCGTGATCCAGGCCCTGACCCGGGTCGCCGCCGGCGGGGGCTACCCCTGGAGCCACAGCGGGGTGCTCGGCGTCGCCGAGCGAGCGCTCCCGCCCGAGGCGGCGGACCGCCTGGACGCCCTGGCGGCCGACGCGGACTCGGCCTGGTCCGAGATGTTCACCCGCCTCGCCGCAACCCTCCGCCTACGCGCCACAATGCTCTCCGAGCTCAGCAACCGATAGGGGCGCGGGGCTCTGCTTGATGAGAAGCAGGCGCTGCCAACCATGCACCTCCGTAGAGGGCTGGTCGCGCAGTTCCCCGCACCCCTGGGTCCGTGCATGGCTAAGCAGTTGCTGTCGACCGGAGGTTCGCTGTCACCCAAGTGACGATCTCGGTGGTGGTGGCGCCAGGAGTGAAGATTCCGTTGATGCCGAGCTCCGCGAGGAGGGGGATGTCGTCGTCGGGGATGATGCCGCCGACGAAGACGGTGATGTCCTCTGCCTCCCGCTCCTTCAGCAGCGCGACCACGCGTCCGCAGAGGGTCATGTGCGCGCCGGAGAGGATCGACAGGCCGATGCCGTCGGCGTCCTCCTGGATCGCGGTGTCGACGATCTGTTCGGGCGTCTGGTGCAGGCCGGTGTAGACGACCTCCATGCCCGCGTCGCGCAGCGCGCGGGCGATCACCTTGGCACCCCGGTCGTGGCCGTCCAGGCCCGGCTTGGCCACCACCACGCGGAGAGGTCCGGACACGCCCATCGTTGCCTCCTTGAGTTCGCTGCTGCTGCCTGCCATCGCATGTTAACGATCGTTCCCATCCGATGGGCGAACGCTACCCCCCGCACCACCCAGGTGCCGTTTCGCCGCCATGGGCGAGGGGAGAATCCCTGAGAACAGACGTTCACTGCGTATTGGGCCCGGAGCCGACCTGCCGACACCCCACCGTGTCATCCGCGTCACCCTCCGAAGGACCGCGACGGGGAGGCGGAGGCCATGGGCATCCCGTTCTGCCGTGCCTTGACGATCGCACGAGCCGCAGGCGCGGAGGCCTCCGCGCTGGCCGGCCATGTGCTGCTCTACCCCAGCGGGATCTCCCCCGAGCGCTGGCCGCTGCCCGCCCCCGACTGCGACCACCGCGCCGACGCCGCCCCGCACACCCCGGTCCTGCTGCTGCACGGGCTGTTCGACAACCGCGCCGTGTTCAGCCGGATGCGCCGCTCACTGAACTCCCACGGCTGGGAGCATGTGCACGCGCTCAACTACAACCCGGTCACCGTCGACCTGCGCGAGGCCGCCGAGCTCTTCGGCAGGCATGTGCTGCACACGCGCGAGGTCTACGGCGGCGAACGGGTGGCCGTGATCGGCCACAGCCTCGGCGGCCTGATCGCGCGCTACTACGTGCAACGCCTCGGCGGGGACGAGCATGTGCACACCGCGGTGACCCTGGCCACCCCGCACGAGGGCACCCTGAGCGCCCATCTGATCCACCCGCTGCCGATATCCCGTCAGCTGCTGCCCGGCAGCAGCGTGTTCCGGGAGCTGAGAGCCCCCGCCCCCGGCTGCACCACCCGGTTCGTGGTGTTCCGCGGCGAGCACGACCCGCTGATCCTCCCCCAGCGCAGCGCCGCGCTCCGGCATCCGGACCTGTGGGCGGAGAACGTCCTGGTCCTGGGCTCGGGCCATGTCACCCTGCCGATCCACCGCACCGTCATCACCCAGGTGCGCGAGGTGCTGACGGGACCGCAGCTGGGCACGGTGGACGGGCCGATACAACTCACTGCCTGACAATTCCACCCATAAGTGGATTCCTTTCCCTGGAGATTGTGGCCGTCCCGTTACGAGGGATACAGTCACGCTCACTTTCCTTCGGCTCGTGGATTGGGACTCCCTGTGGTGGACGACGACGCTCCGCATCGTGCTGGGGGGCGCGCGTGACCGCCGACACCGGTTGGTACGACCACACGCAACTGCAGGAGCCGTACTACCCGCAGCCGCCGCAACAGCAGTACTACTACGAGCAGCAGCAACCGCCGCAGTACTACTACTACGCCGCTGACCCTGAGCCCTACCCACAGCAGTACTACCCGCAGTCCTACGAGCAGCAGTACGCACAGCCGTACGAGTACCAGCCCTACCAGGCGACCGCCACCATGACCGGCGTCCTCGACGAGCTGACCCCCCAGGACCTGGAGTACCTCCAGTACCAGGACTACGCGGTCGCCGAAGAGCCCTTCCTGTACGAGGAAGAGCCCGACCATCCACCCGGGGAGCCCGCAGAGCCCGCAGAGCCCGCAGAGCCCGACGCCACCGCGTCGGAGCCGCGGCCCGTCGGCCGGGCGGCGGCCCGCGCGGCGCAGAAGCGCACCACCAGGCGCCGTTCAGCCGTCCTGACCATCGCCGTCCCCACTGTGGCCGTTCTCGGCATCGCCGGGGCCGCTGCGGCCACCCTCGCACCGGGCAGCGGCGCCGGGAGCCACTCCACCGCCACCGCCAGCGACGCCAACTCGACGCTGACCGCGGCCGACGAGAAGGCCCAGGCGCTCGCCGCGCAGGAGGCCAAGGCCTCGGCCGAGCAGGCCAGCCGGGACCAGGCCCGGCAGGCCCTCGCGCTGCGCACCGCGGCGGCCAAGAAGAAGGCCGCCGAGACCCCGACGGTCGTGCTGCCGATCACCCAGCACGTGGGGCTCAGCGCCCTCTTCGGGCAGGCCGGCACGCACTGGATGTCCCTGCACACCGGCATCGACTTCCCGGTCAGCACCGGGACCGACGTGCACGCGGTGACCGGCGGCACCGTCTCCACCAAGTGGAACTCGTACTACGGCAACATGCTGATACTGACCGCGCCCGACGGCACCCAGACCTGGTACTGCCACCTCAGCGCCTACAAGGTGCGCAGCGGAACGGTGAAGGCCGGCGACGTCATCGCCTACTCGGGCGACACCGGCAACTCCACCGGACCGCACCTGCACTTCGAGGTGCACCCCAACGGCGGCGCGGCCATAGACCCGCTGCCCTGGCTGCTGGCCCACGGTCTCGACCCGCGCTGACGCCGCCGGCAGCCCGTCCCGTCCCGACCCAACCCGAGGATCAGAGCTTCTCCACCGGGGCGTAGCGCAGCAGCAGCTGCTTGGTCCCCTCCGCCCCGAAGTCGATCGTCGCCTTGGCGTCGTCCGCCGGACCGCCCACGGCCACGACCGTGCCGAGGCCGAAGCGGTCGTGCGTCACCCGGTCGCCGACGGCCAGTGACAACGCCGCCCGCTCCTTGATCCGCCCCGCGCCGCGCCCCCAACCCGCGGGCGCCGAGGACTTCCTGCCGCCGCCAGCACCACCACCGCCGCCCCCGAAGGAACCGCGTACGGACGGAGCCGCAGCTGCCGAGGACCGCTTCTCGTCCACCAGCGTCGTCGGGATCTCCTCCAGGAAGCGCGACGCCGGGTTGTACGAGGGCTGCCCCCAGGCACTGCGCAGCACCGCCCGTGACAGATACAGCCGTTCCCGCGCCCTGGTCAGCCCCACATAGGCCAGTCGGCGCTCCTCCTCCAGCTCCTTCGCCTGGCCGAAGGTCCGCATGTGCGGGAAGATCCCGTCCTCCATCCCGGTCAGGAACACCACCGGGAACTCCAGCCCCTTGGCCGTGTGCAGCGTCATCAGCGTGATGACGCCCTTGCTCTCGCTGTCGTCATCGTCAGGGATCTGATCCGAGTCGGCCACCAGCGCCACCCGCTCCAGGAACGCGGCGAGACCGGTCGCGACCGGCTCCGCGTCGGGGTCAGCAGGCTCCGCCGCGGCCTCCTCCTGCTCGAACTCCAGGGCCACGGCCGCGAGTTCCTGCAGGTTCTCCACCCGGGTCTCGTCCTGGGGATCGGTCGACGCCTGGAGCTCCGCCAGGTAGCCGGTCTCCGCCAGGATGGCCTCCAGCACCGTCGCTGGTCCTGCCCCCGACTCTACGACCGAGCGCAGCTTCGCCAGCAGCTCATTGAACTTCTTCACCGCATTGAGCGAGCGCGCGGCCATCCCGTACGCCTCGTCCGCCCGCAGCAGCGCCTGGGCGAAGGAGATCCGCTCGCGCGAGGCCAGTGCCTCGACCATCGCCTCGGCCCGGTCCCCGATCCCGCGCTTGGGGACGTTGAGGATCCGCCGCAGCGGCACCGTGTCCTCGGGGTTGGCGAGCACTCGCAGATAGGCCAGGACGTCCCTGACCTCCTTGCGCTCGTAGAAGCGCACCCCGCCGACCACCTTGTAGGGCAGGCCGACCCGGATGAACACCTCCTCGAACACCCGGGACTGGGCGTTGGTGCGGTAGAACACCGCGACATCGCCCGGACGGGCCGCGCCGGAGTCGGTCAGCCGGTCGACCTCGTCGGCGACGAACTGCGCCTCGCCGTGCTCGTCGTCAGCGACATAGGCGGTGATCAGCTCGCCGTCGGCGCCGGCCGTCCACAGGTTCTTGGCGCGGCGGTTGGTGTTGCGTTCGATCACCGCGTTGGCGGCGCTGAGGATGGTCTGGGTGGAGCGGTAGTTCTGCTCCAGCAGGATGGTGGTGGCGCTGGGGTAGTCCTCCTCGAAGTCGAGGATGTTGCGGATGGTCGCGCCGCGGAAGGCGTAGATCGACTGGTCAGCGTCACCGACCACGCACAGCTCGGCCGGGGGCACCGTGGCCAGCCCGGCCGCCGCCGGATTGACGAACTCGCCGTCCACCGTCTTCTTCGGCGCGGACCCGGCCGCACCCCCGGACAGCTCCCTGACCAGCATGTACTGGGCGTGGTTGGTGTCCTGGTACTCGTCCACCAGGATGTGCCGGAAGCGGCGACGGTAGTACTCGGCGACATCGGGGAACGCCTGGAGCAGGTGCACCGTGGTCATGATGATGTCGTCAAAGTCCAGGGCGTTGGCCTCGCGCAGCCGCGCCTGGTAGAGCCGGTACGCCTCCGCGAGCTTCCGCTCCATCGGGTTGGCGGCCTGGCCGGCGTAGGTCTCCTCGTCGACGAGCTCGTTCTTGAGGTTGGAGACCTTCGCGGTGAACGCCTTCGGCGGGAACTGCTTGGGGTCCAGGTCGAGGTCCCGGCAGACCAGCGCCATCAGCCGCTGCGAGTCGGCGGAGTCGTAGATCGAGAAGCTGGAGGTGAAGCCCAGCTTCTTGCTCTCCCGGCGCAGGATCCGGACGCAGGCGCTGTGGAAGGTGGACACCCACATCGCCTTGGCCCGCGGCCCGACCAGCGCCTCGACCCGCTCGCGCATCTCGCCGGCGGCCTTGTTGGTGAAGGTGATCGCCAGGATCTCGCCCGGCTGCACCCCGCGCGCACCCAGCAGGTAGGCGATCCGGTGGGTCAGCACCCGGGTCTTGCCGGACCCGGCGCCGGCCACGATGAGCAGCGGCGATCCCGCGTGCACCACGGCCTCGCGCTGCTGCGGGTTCATCCCGTCCAGCAGTACGGCCGGGTCGGTGACCGGACGCGGGGCGCCGTCGCGGTAGTACCCGTCGCGCTGCGGCGGGGGCGCGTCGAAGCGGCCCGCGAACAGGTCGGCGGGCAGGTCCTCCTCGTAGGGGAGGTCGTCGTGCTCATGGTCCGCCGGCGGCTCCGCGGCGGAACCCTCCAGGCCCGGGAGGGGAATGTCATCAAAGAGGCTGCTCATCACCGACGAGTCTAGGCCGCCGCACCGACACTCCAGGCCGGTATGTCCGTACCGCCCTGCGGCAGGCACGGTCAGATGATCCGATTGATCGGCTTTCTGCACACCTATGAGCGGAACCAGCTCCCAAACCGTCGAAAAACCTCCCACCGGAACGATCAGTTCCGGATAACTTCGGCCAGCCTCGAACTCCACCCCTCGGCGCCGGCTCCCGCCGGACTAGCGTCCCGGCCCATGGCGTCGCACCGAAAACCAAGACCCAACCCGCTGGCCGCCGTCACCACCCGGGCCACCACCCGCACCGCGGTCACCCTGGCCACAGCGGCCGCCGCATCGGTCACCGTGTTCGCCCACCCCGGGCACGCCGATCCCAAACCCACCGCCGCGGGCGTGAAGGCACAGGTCGACCAGCTCTACCAGCAGGCCGAGACGGCGACCCAGGACTACGACGGCGCGGTGGCGAGGACCGCCGCCCTGGAGCAGCAGGCCGAACAGCTCCAGCAGCAGTCGGCCCGCACCCGGTCCGCCATGAGCACCCTGCAGACCCGTCTGGGCGCGGTCGCCGCCGCCCAGTACCGGGGCGGCGGGGTCGACCCGGTGATCCAGCTGCTCACCAGCGCCCACCCGGACGACTTCCTGCAGCGCGCCGGATCGCTGAGCCGGCTCAACTCCTCCGAGCAGCAACTGCTCGCCCAGTACGGAGTCCAGCAGCGCACCCTGGATCAGGAGCAGTCGGCCACCACCGCGCAGCTGGTCCGGCTCAAGGCCGCCCAGCAGCGGATCTCCGCCGCCCGCGCCCAGGTCCAGGCGAAGCTCGCCGCCGCCCGCCAACTGCTCGGCACCCTCAGCCAGGCCCAGCAGGACGGCCTGCAGCAGGCCGGTGGCGGCACCGACCCGTCGGCGCAGACCGCCGAGGTCCCGGTCTCCGGCCGCGCCGCGTCCGCCGTGGCCTTCGCCCGCGCCCAGATCGGCAGGCCCTATGTCTGGGGTGCGGCCGGGCCCGACGCCTTCGACTGCTCAGGGCTGATCCAGGCCGCCTGGGCCGCCGCCGGGGTCTCCCTGCCGCGCACCACCTACGACCAGATCAACGCTGGACAGCGGATCCCGGTCAGCCAGCTCCAGCCCGGCGACCTGGTCTTCTACTACTCCGGCATCAGCCATGTCGGCATCTACGTCGGCAACCAGCGGATCATCCACGCCCCGCACCCCGGCGCGTCGGTGGAGTACGCGCCGGTGGACGAGATGCCCATCAGCGGAGCGGTCCGGCCCGGGTAGGGGCAGCGTTGTCGGGTGCGGCGTCTGCGTGGCTTGTCGCGCAGTTCCCCGCGCCCCTGATAGTGCAACGTGCCCACGTCGGTTCAGTTGCAGCCCCGAAGAACCGTCAGACCAGCCGCCGCGCCGTCGCCCAGCGGGTCAGCTCATGACGGTTGCTCAGCTGGAGCTTGCGCAGCACCGCCGAGACATGGCTCTCCACCGTCTTCACCGAGATGAACAGTTGCTTGGCGATCTCCTTGTAGGCGTACCCGCGGGCGATGAGCCGCAGCACCTCGCGCTCGCGCTGGGTCAGCCGGTCCAGGTCCTCGTCCACCGGCGGGGTATCGGTGGCGGCGAAGGCGTCCAGCACGAACCCGGCCAGCCGCGGCGAGAAGACCGCGTCGCCGTCGGCGACCCGGAAGATCGCATCGACCAGATCGGTGCCGGTGATGGTCTTGGTGACATAGCCGCGGGCACCGCCCCTGATCACGCCGATGACGTCCTCGGCCGCGTCGGAGACCGACAGGGCCAGGAACCGCACCGCCTCCGCGCCCTCCGGCGAGGTCGCCGGCGCGGTGCCGCCGGGCATCAGCGGGGCGCAGCGCCGCAGCACCTCCACCCCGCCGCCGCCCGGCAGATGGACGTCGAGCAGCACCACGTCGGGCCGGGTCGCGGTGACCACCGCGACGGCCTGCTCCACATCGGCGGCCTCGCCGACGACGTCCACGCCGGTGCGCTCGGTCTGCCCGATCTCGGCGCGCACGCCGGTACGGAACATCCGGTGGTCGTCCACCAGCACCACCCGCGCCCTGCGAGAGCTCTCGGTTCCGGCAGCCATCTCGTCCCCGCCCGTCGTCATTGCTCGCTCGCCCTCTCCATCTCAAGTTCGACCTCGGTACCGCCGGCGGGAGCCGGACGTACCCGCGCGTGCCCGCCGTTGCGCTGCATCCGACCGATGATCGATCCGCGCACGCCCATCCTGTCCTCCGGCACGGAGTCCAGGTCGAAACCGGGGCCGCGGTCGCGGACGAACACCCAGACGGTGTTCCCCTCGACCTCGGCGTACATCGAGACCGGCTCGCCGCCACCGTACTTGGCCGCGTTGACCAGCGCCTCCCTGGCGGCCTGCAACTGCACCACCAGTCCCTCGTCCATCGGGCAGTCGCCGACGACGATCACCTCGACCGGCACCCCGTGCAGGTCCTCCACCTCGGCGGCGACCTTGCGGGCGCACTCGGCCAGGGTGTCCGCCGCCGCCTCGGCCTCGTCGGCGCCGGACGGCCGGCGGTAGAGCCACTGCCGCAGGTCGCGTTCCTGGGCCCGGGCCAGCCGGGTCACCTCCTTGGGGTCCTCGGCGTTGCGCATGATCAGGGTGAGCGTGTGCAGCACGGAGTCGTGCAGATGGGCGGCCACCTCGGCTCGTTCCTGCGCCCTGATCCGCTCGCCGCGCTCGGTGCCCAGGTCCTGCCACATCCGCAGCAGATAGGGGCCGCCCAGCAGCAGCGCCCCGGCCAGGACGGCGAGGACGGCCTGCGCGACCTTGGCGAAGTCGGAGAGCGTCCCGGAGACGAACAGGAAGCCGACCACCCCGGCGGCGACCAGCAGCACCCCGGCCAGGGTCCGCAGCAGGGTGGTGCTGCGCTTGCTCTCGCCGAGCGAGAACCAGCGCGCCCAGCGCGCGTCGTCGGCCTGCCGCCACACCACGGCGACGCCGAGACCGGCCAGCAGTATCGGCCAGATGTAGGGCGAAGTCGCCTGCTTGGTCACGGTGTTGAGGAACACCAGCAGTCCGGCGACGACGGCGATCAAGGCAAGCAGCGGGCCGCGGTGCTCCTCGTCCTCCGCCGATCCCGGCCCCGTCGCCGGACGGGTCGAGCCCGCGCCCGGGGCGCTCCGCCCGTCCACGGTCGGCTCGCCCTGGAGGGTCTGCTGCAGCAGCTGCCGGACCCGCCGCAGCCCGCGCTGCTGCTTCTCCAGCGAGTACGGGCCGATGTTCCCGACCTGCCAGGTCGTCGCGGGCGGCGCCCCGGCGCGCAGCCCCATCGGCACCGCGAACCAGAAGGCCGCGTACAGCAGCGCACCCAGCCCGTTGCCCAGCAGCAGCACCACGAACGCCACCCGGACCCAGAACCGGCCGACGCCGAGGTGTGCGGCGAGCCCGTTGGCCACCCCGCCGAGCATCCGCCCGTCGGGGATCCGGTACAGCTTGCGCACCGGTGCGGGTCCCGGCGGGAGCTCCGGCGCGGGAGCGGGTCCGGGCGCAGGTCCGGGCGCGGGCACGGAGGCCGGCGCCTGCGCGGGGTCGGGGTTGAAGTCGGTGGCTGCCACACCACGATCGTCACACGTCCGGAGCGCTCCGGGTATCTGCCGAGGGGGTATCTCAGGGTCCGCTCAGGGAGATGCCTGATGGGCTCCGGGCCCCGTTGGCAGCAGGATGGGGTTATGAAGGACGACACGCCTCCACCGCAGGCACCACCTCCGGCCGGCCCGCAACCGGCCCGCGCCGCACGGCCCCCGCTGGAGCGCAGCCGCGACCGCCGCGTGGTGGCCGGGGTCTGCGGCGGTCTGGGGCGGCACCTGGACATCGACCCGGTGGTGTTCCGGGTGGTGATCGCCGTGCTCTGCCTCTCCGGCGGGGTCGGCCTGTTCATCTACGGCCTGGCCTGGCTGATCGTCCCGGTCGAGCAGACCAGGCGGAACGAGCTGCAGCGGCTGCTGTCGGGCCGGGTGGACGGCCAGTCGCTGGGCGCGGTGCTGGTGACCGTGCTGGGCACCGGCATCTTCTTCTCCTACATGGGCAGCACCGGCCACATCTTCCCGCTGACCCTGATCGCGCTGCTGGCCTTCGCCGCACTGCGCTACGACCCGGCCAAGCACCCGCGCCGCTGGGAACAGCCGGTCACCGGTGCGGCCGAGGAGGCCGAGTCGGCCGGGGGCGGCGTGGAGGGCTCGGTCTTCGGTCTGAAGTTCCGCACCAGCCCGCCGTCGGCGCCGCCGGAGCAGCCCACCGTCCCGGTTCCGCCGCCGGCCCCGGCCTGGTGGCAGCGCGCCGACCCGATGGCCAAACGCTCCCCGGAGGAGGCCACGGAGACAGAGCCCCAGGACGGCGACAGCGTACTCAAAGACACCGCGCCCACCGATGCCGTACCGACATCCCCGCCTCCGCCCCCGCCACCCCCGCCGGCCCCCGCCTTCGCGCCGGTTCCGGCCCCCCGGCGGAGCCGTCAGCGCTCCTTCCTCGGCTCGGCCTTCTTCTTCCTCGCCGTCATCACCGGCAGCGCCGTCTGGTGGGTCGCCGCCAAGGACAACCGCCCGGTCAATGTGCTGGCCGTGCTCGCCGCGGCGCTGCTGGTGCTGGGGCTCGGCATGGTCGTCTGCTCCCTCTGGGGCCGGGGCCGCAGCCTGGCGGTGTGGGCGACGCTGCTCACCCTCGCCGTCGCCGCCGTCGGCGCGGGGCCGGTCCACCTGCGCACCGCGTACCAGCATCAGACCTGGATCCCGGTCGCCGCGGCCGCGGTGCAGCCGGGCTACCAACTGGACGGCGGCGACGCCACCCTCGACCTCAGCGGCGCCGCGCCGGCCGCCGGGCAGACCGTGAGCACCAGGGTCCACCTCGGCTTCGGCAAGCTCACCGTGATCGTGCCGCCCGGTACCGAGCTCAAGATCGACGCCCATGTCGGCATCGGCAGCATCCGGCTCCCGGACGACAGCAGCGCCGGCGGCGTCTCGACCAACCGCACCACGGACATCGCCCCCGAGGCCGCCGCCAAGCACGGCACCGTCAGCCTCGATCTGAACGTCGGGGTCGGAGACCTGGAGGTCACCCAGTGAAGCGCCATCAGCTCGATCTGTTCTCGCTGCTCGCGGGGCTGGCCTTCGTCGCCATCGCCGTGCTCTACCTGCTGGACGCCGCCGGGCAGTTGAGCGTGAACGGCCGGCTGGTGATCCCGCTGCTGCTGGTCGCCCTGGGCGTGGCCGGGCTGGCCGGGGCCGTCCACCGGATGGCTCGCGGCCAGCGGGACCGCTACGAGGACCTCTCCACCGACCGGGACTCGCTCGGGCTGCTCGACGACGAGTCCGAACGCAGGCCCTGAGCCCCCGCCGACCGGCGCCGCCGGGACGCCAGCCATCCGTCCAGGGACAGGTACGGCATCCCGGCCAGCACCAGCGGCAGCCACGCCATCAGATAGATCAGGTCATTGCCCAGGTAGTAGGGCTGCACCTGCCAGCTGACGGTCAGGAAGAAGCTGAGGTTCAGCAGCACCCCGCCCACCGCCGCCACCCGCCCCAGCAGCCCGAACAGCGCCCCGAGGCCCACGGCCAGCTCGCCTATCGCGATGGCCAGGGCGAAGGCGGTCGGCGCCTTCAGCGCCAGGTCCAGCAGCGGCCCGATGGGGCTGCCGGACTTGACCCCCTGGGTCATCGTCGCGAAGGAGGCCGGATCGCTCAGCCCGGCCAGGTAGTGCGAGTCGGTGAGCTTGTCCAGCCCGGCATAGATGAAGGTCACCCCCAGGAAGAGCCGGAGCGGCAGCAGAGCGTACCGTGTCGCCTTCTCTGACAGATCCATGCTGTATCTCCGCCTCTCCGAGCCCGCCTTGTGTACACCAGAGCAGTACGCAAGGAGAGGGCGCGAAGTTCAATCTGCGCGCCCCCATCGTTCCGGTACCCCCGCGCGGCTACTCGAACGCGCCGACCAGCGCGTCCTCGTGCCCGGCGACCAGCGGCTGGTAGTTGATCCAGGCCACCAGGTCGTTGCCGAGCTGGTCCCGGGTGATCACCGCGTTATCGTGGTCCACCAGGACCGGCTTGCCCGCCGCTCTGGCCATCAGCTGCACCTGGCAGGACCGCTCCATGGTGATGAACCACCAGGCGGCCGCGTCCACCGAGTCGCCCACGGTCAGCAGTCCGTGGTTGCGCAGGATGACGGCCTTGTGGCCGGCCAGCGCGGCGGCTATCCGGCGGCCCTCCTCCCGGTCCAGGACCACGCCGGTGTAGTCGTCGAACAGCGCATGGGCCTCGTAGAAGGCGCAGACGTCCTGGGTGATCGGCTCCAGCAGCTCGCCCAGCGCGGACAGCGTCTTGCCGTGGATGGAGTGGCTGTGCGCGGCCGCGACCACCTCCGGGCGCGCGGCGTGCACCTGCGAGTGGATCGCGAAGGCGGCGGCGTTCACATGGTGACGGCCCTGGACGACCTGGCCGTCGTGGTTCACCAGGATCAGATCGCTGACCGTGATCCGCTTGAACGACATCCCGAACGGGTTCACCCAGAAGTGGTCGGTCCACTCGGGGTCGCGGGCGGTGATGTGCCCGGCCACGCCCTCCTCGAAGCCGAACTTCCCGAACAGCCGCAGCGCCACCACCAGCCGCTCCTTGCGGTGCTGCCGCTCCTCCTCGACGGTCTCGAACTTCTGCGGCAGCGCGAACTGCAGTTGATCCATGGGAACCGGAGCAGGCGGCGGCTTGGTCATGACAGCTCTCCTCGCAGGGTGGGATCCTCGCCAGGAAGCTACCCCCCGGTAGTGCCGATGACCAGAGACTCCGAGCCAGAGCCGGTCGAGGGGAAGTGGGCTACTCCCACTCGATGGTGCCCGGGGGCTTGCTGGTCACGTCCAGTACGACCCGGTTCACGTCCGGGACCTCGTTGGTGATCCGCGTCGAGATCTTGGCCAGCACCTCGTAGGGGACCCGGGACCAGTCGGCCGTCATGGCGTCCTCGGAGGAGACCGGGCGCAGCACGACCGGGTGGCCGTAGGTGCGGCCGTCGCCCTGGACGCCGACCGAGCGGACGTCGGCGAGCAGCACCACCGGGCACTGCCAGATCGAGCGGTCCAGGCCGGCCGCGGTCAGCTCGGCGCGGGCGATGGCGTCGGCCTCGCGGAGCAGGTCGAGCCGGGCCCTGGTGACCTCGCCGACGATGCGGATGCCGAGCCCCGGACCGGGGAAGGGCTGCCGCTGGACGATCTCCTCGGGCAGGCCGAGCTCGGCGCCGACCATCCGGACCTCGTCCTTGAACAGCTTGCGCAGCGGCTCGACCAGCTGGAACTGCAGGTCCTCGGGGAGGCCGCCGACATTGTGGTGCGACTTGATGTTGGCGGTGCCGGTGCCACCGCCGGACTCCACCACGTCCGGGTAGAGGGTGCCCTGGACCAGGAACTCCACCGACTCGCCGGAGGCGCCGGCCTCGGCCACGATCTCGCTGGCGGCCTGCTCGAAGACCCGGATGAACTCCCGGCCGATGATCTTGCGCTTCTGCTCCGGGTCGGACACCCCGGCCAGCGCGGTCAGGAAGCGATCCTCGGCGTCGACGACCTTCAGCTGCACGCCGGTGGCCGCCACGAAGTCCTTCTCGACCTGCTCGGACTCGCCCTTGCGCATCAGCCCGTGGTCGACGTACACGCAGGTCAGCTGAGCGCCGACGGCCTTCTGCACCAGCGCGGCGGCGACCGCGGAGTCCACCCCGCCGGAGAGGCCGCAGATGGCCCGCTTGTCGCCGACCTGGGCGCGGATCAGCGCGACCTGCTCGTCCACCACATTGGTCGTGGTCCAGGACGGGGCGATACCGGCGCCGCGGTAGAGGAAGTGCTCCAGGATCTGCTGGCCGTGCGTGGTGTGCAGCACCTCGGGGTGGTACTGGACGCCGTAGAGCTTGCGGGCGTCGTCCTCGAACGCGGCGACCGGGACCACCTCGGTGGAGGCGGTGACGGTGAACCCGGGGGGAGCGGCGGAGCAGGCGTCGCCGTGCGACATCCACACCGACTGCTCGGCCGGGGTCCCCTCGAACAGGGTCGACCCGGGACGGGAGACGGTCAGCCCGGTCCGGCCGTACTCACGGGCGCCGCTGTTGTCGACGGTGCCGCCGAGCGCCACGGCCATCAGCTGGAAGCCGTAGCACATGCCGAAGACCGGCACCCCGGCCTCGAAGATCGCCCGCTCCAGCACCGGGGCACCCTCGGCGTACACCGAGGAGGGCCCGCCGGACAGGATGATCGCCGCGGGCCTCTTGGCCAGCATCTCGGCGACCGGCATGCTCGACGGGACGATCTCGCTGTAGACCCGGGCCTCGCGGACCCGGCGCGCGATGAGCTGGGCGTACTGGGCGCCGAAGTCGACGACGAGCACGGTGTCCTGCTCGTGCGGAGTCGTCGACTGGTGGTCGGGGGTCGCGATTGCCACAGGGCGGCCTTCCGGCGGTGCGATGGGGGGAGTCCCATCCTACCGTCGCCCGCGCACCCCTCTGCTCAGCCGTCGCCCCGCGCTCCCCCCGGCCGTCCCCCGTTCCGGCCCTGATCAGCCGAAACGACCGTTGACGTAGTCCGCCGTACGCGGATCCACCGGGTCCCCGAACAGCTGCCCGGTGGCCCCCGCCTCGACGATCCGGCCCGGGGTGTCATGGGTCGCCAGGAAGAAGGCACAGGACTGCGACACCCGCAGGGCCTGCTGCATGTTGTGGGTGACGATCACGATGGTGAGCCGCCCGCGCAGCTCCGCGATGGTCTCCTCGACCCGCCGGGTGGACGTGGGGTCCAGCGCCGAGCAGGGCTCGTCCATCAGCAGCACGTCCGGGGAGACCGCCAGCGAGCGGGCGATGCAGAGCCGCTGCTGCTGGCCGCCGGAGAGTGAGCCGCCGGGGGTGCGAAGCCGGTTGCGGACCTCGTTCCACAGCCCGGCCCGCTCCAGGCTGGACTGCACCAGATGGTCGCGGTGGTCCCGGCTCACCTTGATCCCGGCGAGCTTCAGCCCACTGGCGACGTTGTCGTAGAGGGACATGGCGGGGAAGGGGTTGGGCCGCTGGAAGACCATCCCGATCCGGCGCCGCACGTCGGCCGGACGCCGGCCCGGCGCATAGACGTCCTCCCCGTCCAGCAGCACCTCGCCGGCCAGGGCGGCGCCGCGGACCATCTCGTGCATCCGGTTGAGGATCCGCAGATAGGTGGACTTGCCGCAGCCGGACGGGCCGATCAGCGCGGTGACCTCGCCCGGCCGCATCGCCAACGAGACCCGGTCGAGCACCTTGTGGCTGCCGAACCAGGCGGAGACGCCCCGGCTCTCCATCCCGTAGAGGTCGGTGCCGTCCGACCGGACGGCGGGCAGGGCCACGGTGTCGACGGCGTCGGCGCCGCCGAGGGTGGCGATGGGGACGGTCGGGTCGGCCGCCGTGGTGTCGCTCATCGCGTCTCTCCGTCAGTAGAGGTTGGGAAGCAGCGCGGCCGCGTTCTCGTAGACGCTCCAGAGCAGCGCCATCACGACCGGGGCTCCGGCCAGGTAGGCCGCCTGCGGGTGCCACACCCTTGACCCGACGGTGGTCAGCAGCACCGCGCCCAGCAGCGCCAGCGACCACAACTGCAGCGGCGCGAGCCCGTAGTCGTCGGCGGCCAGTGCCCTGTCCTGGGCGACCACGGCCGGACGGCCGCCCGGGTTCGGCGCCGCCGTGCCGTCGAGCCGGGCGCCGACGATCGTCGTGCCGGTGGGGATCCAGCTGGAGTTCCCGGTGACCAGGACCAGCCGTGCGGTCGCGGTGTCCCTGATCGGGTGGCCGCCGTCGCCGAAGGCGTCGACGGTGTAGCTGAACCGGCCCTGCCCGGTGGTGGCGTAGATCCGGTCCCCGGTCCGGAGCGCGGTGATGTCGGCGAACGGGCCGCCGAAGGTGACGGTGCGTCCGTAGAGCACGCTGACGCCCTGTTGACCGGGCAGCGCGGTGTCCCTGCGGTGTCCGGGGCCGCGCATCAGGTCCCGTCCGGTGGTGCCCTCGACGACCACGGTCGAGTGCAGTCCGATGGCGGGGATGTCGATGACGGCGACCGGCGCGCCGTCGGGGGCGCTGCCGGTCGGCGCCACCGCGTTGCCGAGGTCCAGCGCGAAGGACTTGTAGGAGGTGGACTGGAAGTGCTGCTCCTGCAGGCCCGCGAAGGCGAGCAGGTACACGGCGAAGCCGACCAGCAGGAAGCCCGACAGGCTGACGACTGTGGCGATGTGGAGCAGTCGCCGCCGTCCCGGCGACACCGGGGGCCGGCGGGGGCGGACCGGCGCCGGGTCGGCCGCGGTGCTGGGGACCGCGGGGGGCTCGGGCGGCGCCGGAGGCGCGGTGACCGCCGGACGGTCCAGGGGCGGGGCGCTCATCGGCCTGCCTCCTCGCTGCCGCCGCTGCCGGTACCCCCGCTGTCGCCGTCGGGGTGGGGCCCGGCGCCGGCGCCAAGGGAGAGGAGGCGCCGACGCCGGGCCAGGTAGCCGCCGACAGCGGGGGGCACGCTGACGACGGCGAGCAGTTCGAGCGCGGTGAGCGAGCTCAGCAGGGCGTCGTCGTGCCGTCCGGCCAGGGAGACGATGGTGGCGGGGGCCCCGTTCCCGGATCCGTCCCCGCTGCCGGTCCCGGTGCCCGAGGTCGGGACCACCTGACCGGTTTCCGGATCGACCTTTCCGCCGGTGGACCCTCCGGAGCCCGAGGCCGAACCGGTGGCGCCGCCACTCGCCCCGCCGCCGGTCCCCGAGGTCCCCGTCCCCCCGCTGCTGCCGGTACCGCCCGTGCTGCCGGACGAGCCGCTGCTGCCCCCCGTCCCGGAGCCGGAACCGCCGGAGCCCGACCCGCTGCCCTGGGTGCTGGGCTGCCCGTTCGCCTGCACCGTGCAGGTCAGCGGCTCTCCCGCCTTGTCGCACGGGCTCGGCTGCGGAGCCTGGGTCAGCACCGTCAGCTGTCCGGCCGCGTTGAAGGTCGGGTTGGGGCAGTTGCCGAGCGTGTTGGGGTCGACGCCGCTGGCGTTCCCCGGGACGTGCGCGACCTGGAGCAGACCGCCCTTCACCAGCCCGCGCGGGATCGGCGAGTACCCCAGCTGGTCGGCCTCGCCCTGCCCGGCGCAGAGGATGTAGCCGATGTAGCGGCTGAGCGCCGACCCCTTGGCCGTGGTGAAGCGCGGCGGCACCCCACGCGACTCGCCGGCCCTCGGCACGATCAGGTAGCTGTAGCTGGAGACCGGATAGGAGCGCGGGTCGCTGTTGGTGTAGACGCCGTCCAGGTTCTGCTGGAGGTAGTTGGGATCGTTGGGCGAGGTGTTGTCGTCCACGCCGCGGATCCTGGCCGCGGTCAGCGCCACGGCCACATTGGAGGCGGTCGGCAGGGTGTAGTACCCGGCCGGGTTGAGCACCTTCACCACGGGCCAGTTGGCGCGCTTGGCGTAGGCGTACTCGTCGTACCCGATGGTGCCCTCGCCGGTGGGCGACTGGATGTAGTCGGCGACCACGTCGGAGCCGTTCTGCGCGACCATGACGCCCGACCGCGGGAAGAACTCGGTGTAGTCGCCGCAGGTCGAATGGACCTGGGCCTGGCAGTAGGCGTCCCACTGGGACTTGTAGGTGTGCTCCATGTACCGGGTGAACTGTGCGGTCGCACCCGATCCGTCGGAGCGGACCACCGGGGTGATCTGGGTGTGCGGCAGAGCGCTGCCGTACTCGTGGACGATCGTCGGGTCGTCCCAGTAGGTGATCGCCCCGGTGAAGATCTTCACCAGGGTGGCGGGCGACAGCCGCATGTTGCGGACCAACTTGCCGCCGACGGTGAGGTGGTACATGAACGCGGTGCCGCCGGCCGTGACCGGGACGTAGGAGAAGTCGTAGACCGGGTTCTCCGCACCGTTGAAGGTCTGCCCGCCGTTGGTCGGCATACCGGCGTCGGCATGGGTACGGAACGGCACGTCGGAGGCGGTGAAATCGTCCTGGCCCAGGCTCCACTGCTGGCGCCCGGCGGCGGAGCCGACCGGCGAGAAGTTGATGTTGATTCCCTGCGGACCCACGTCCTGCCGCCACTGGTCCAGCGCGGGCCCCGCCCAACTGGAGCCGTCACCGTTGAGCGAGGTCGCGGCGTCGGCAGTGCCGCTCTGCACCAGGAGCAGGGCGACGGCACAGACCAGAACAGCCAGCAGGCGCGACGGGCGACCGGCCCCGCGGGGTGTCGCTGACATGGGTTCTCCTCCGGTTCCGGTTCGACTCATGCCGCGGCCATCTCCCGCCGGAGCCTTCGGCGCTGACGACGGCTCAGCTCACCCGGGCGGCGGCCGCCGATCAGCCGGGCCGTGACGAAGAGCACCAGCACCATCGCCATCAGCGTCAGCGCGGCGGCGAAGCCGCGGGCCACCATGTCCGGCGCGGGATACCTGACGTAGTTCCAGATGTAGAGCGGCAGGCTGACCTGGTGGTCCGAGAACGGATCGGCGTTCATCCCCGAGGTGAACCCCGAGGTCAGCAGCACCGGCGAGGTCTCTCCCACCCCGCGCGCCAGATTGTGTAGGCATGGAAAGGAATCGGACCTTCTCCGTTCAGCTATTCCCCGGAAGGTTGCCCCTTGTTAAGAACGGCTCTCGTGGAACAGCTCAGGCCCGGCCCCGGCACAGCTCCAGCAACTGCATCGCGACCTCGGTGCCCTGCGGGCCCAGCGCGGCACGGTAGCGGGCCAGGATCTCCAGTTCGCGGTTGAGCGCGAGCCGCGGGCCGCCGGTGGTGATCCGGGCGGACTGGACCTCGGCGGAGACGCCCATCCGCTGCCGGACCAGTTCGATGATGCGCTGGTCCAGCTCGTCGATGCGCCCGCGCGCCTCGGCGATCACCGCCCGGGCCTGCTCGGGGGTGAGCGTGTTCGTGTTCGTGCTGATGTTGGTGTCCATGGACGGTTCTCCCTCGGTTACGGCGCCGGGGGCCGAACCGGCGCCGGGGAGACGACAGGCGCCCCGGGCCGATGGCCCGGGGCGCCTGTGTGATGTCTGTTCGTCCTGATGTCAGACGGCATCACCATGGCGACCGGGGCTTCCGGTGCCATAGCTAAAGTTGAATGCCGCGCAGAACATGGCGGTCATCATAGCGGCTTCACTCGTTCGCCGGGTACCAGAAGCCGTGACCCCTCATCAGGAGAATCGTTGTTCCCCATGACCGTACGGGGTTCACGTCCCGGCCAGTGACGTGCTCCCAGCCCCCTTCCGGGGGACGTGTACGGCTAGCAGGACCACGCGTGGAGTGTCACAACAGTCCGCCGACGCGATGAGACTCGCCCTAACCGGTGTGTCGTGGGACCTCGCGCCGACGCCTCGACCGGGCAGCAGGGGACAGCCGCCCGGTCATGACTGAAGTGATCTGTTGTGAAGGGGCGGTCGGCACCGGGGACGCTCGGCTCCGACCGCCCCGGATCAGTACCCGTCCCCCGGCGCACATCCCACTGCGCACCCCCTCGCGCTTCCCCTCGCAGAGCGTAACGTCGGCACCGCACCGCCCTCAGGGGCACCGCCGCACGTCGGTTCACAGAAAACGACTATGCCGATGTGTGCCGAACCTGTTGCGCAACAACGGCCATATCCCCCACGATGCTGGTGAGGGGGTGGCATCGAGGCAGCGGATCGGCACTGTGGAACACCGCCCCCAGCAGGCCGGGAAACCGCTCCGAACGGACTCTCGCCAGTCACTCACAGTAGTCAAATCGGCCCCGTGGGCCAGCCACCCACCTCGCCGTCCCTGCCCAGAGGCGTATGCCCGATGCGCGCGCCCCCTGCCCAGGTGAACCCGGAACCAACTGACAAACGGCACCCCTCCCCCGGTGCCGTTCCCGCAGCACCGGCGCTGCCCTGACGCCGGTTGCCGCAGATTGAGGGCCCCGTCTTCCCCCGCGGGGCCCTCGGTCGTTGCCCGGCTACTCCGCCGAGACCGAGGCCGTCTCGGGCTTGGTCGGCACATGCAGCTGGTTGAAGGCGTAGTAGATCGCGATGGCCCCGTGCAGCGCGAGCGTCAGCAGCGCATTCACGAACGACAGCCCCATCAGAACCGGGTACACCACCGTCCCCACCGCGAACCGCACCCGCGTCTCCTTGGCCCGCACCTCGTCCACCCGCGCGTCGAAGAGATGCCCGGTCCGGGTCAGCCACCACCACAGCGCCGTGAACGTCAGCGCATGCGCCACCATGAACCCGCCATAGAGCGCCACCGCCAACTGCGCACCCTGCGGCTTGTTCAGGTAGCTCGACACCACCGACGTGGCCCACGGCAGCGCCGAAACCCCCATCAACAGCAACAGGTTCAGGAACACCAGCGTCCGGTCCACCCTGGCGACATAACTGAAGACCTGGTGGTGGTTGGCCCACATAATTCCAATGACAAGGAAGCTGACCACATATGCGTCATATTCAGGCCATTGACGCATGAGCTGATGCGCCAAGCTCTCCCCGGTAGTCGTCGACGGCTTCTGGACGTCCAGGATCAACAACGTGATGGCGATCGCGAACACCCCGTCGCTGAACGCCTCCACCCGACCCGACTCATTCATGCCCTCCCCCTCCACTGACGCGAAAATCACGGTCAGCCCGGCAGACGGAAGGTGCGGCGGTGCCTTGTTGACATGCTTCGGGAACCGGTGGCGGCCGGCCTGCGCAAATGGTGCACTGTGGGCGTTGTCAGGCGGCCTTACGTTGTTGGACGGGTTGATCGAGCCATTCGTAGGGTTGGGTCGCCCAGGGGTGCCGGGTGTGGCTTTCAGGCGGCTGCCGTCCATGGCTGACTTCGCTTCGCCGCCCGGCACCCCACGACGACCGGGCCGCTGATTGGGAAGTGCGAACAAGTCGCTGCGTAAGGCAATGCCGGCGAGGTCGTCCGTGGTACGCACTGCAGGAACGACTCTTGGGAGCACGATGAGCCGAATATGGGCCGGGATCGACAGCGGCAAGACCCACCACCACTGCGTGGTGCTGGACACCGACGGCGCCAAGCTGCTGTCCCGACGGGTGGCCAACGACGAACCGGAGCTCCTCCAACTCCTCGCCGACGTCCTCGCCCTGGCAGACCAGGTCACCTGGGCGGTGGACATGGCCGACGGCGGGGCCGCCCTGCTGATCGCTCTGCTGGTCAACCACGAACAGGAGCTGCTCTACATCCCCGGGCGGGCGGTCAACCGGGCCACTGACGGCTACCGCGGCGAAGGCAAAACCGATGCCCGCGACGCGCTGGTCATCGCGGACCAGGCCCGCATCCGCCGGGACCTGAAGCCGATGCGCCCCAGCGACGAGGCGAGCATCGAACTGCGCCTGTTCACCAATCGGCGCACCGACCTGGTCTGCGACCGAACTCGCGCGGTCAACCGCCTGCGGGGCATGCTGACCAGCATGTTCCCCGGTTTGGAGCGCGCTCTGGAGCTGACCAACACGGGGCCGCTGGTGCTGCTGAGCGGATATCAGACCCCGGACGCGATCCGGCGCCTGGGGGCGGCCCGGCTCGCGAAGTGGTTGCGTGCCCGCAAGGTTCGCGGCGCCGAGGCCCTGGCCGCTGCCGCGGTCGAGGCCGCTGAGCGCCAGCGCACCGCGGTTCCCGGCGAGGGGACCCTCGCCGCGATGGTGCGCACGCTCACAGAGGAGGTGGTGGCTCTCAACGGGAAGATCGCGGAGATCGACAAGCTCATCGAGGGCCGGTTTCGCCAGCACGAGCTCGCCGAGGTGATCACCAGCATGCCCGGCATCGGTTCCCTTCTCGGAGCCGAGTTTCTGGCCGCCGTGGGCAGTGACATGGACTCCTTCGCGAACCCGGACCGCCTCGCGGCGTTCGCCGGCCTGGCACCGGCACCACGCGACTCCGGAAAGACCAGCGGCAACCTGCACCGCCCTCAGCAGTACCACCGCGGCCTGCAGCGCGTCTTCTACACCTCCGCGCTCATCAGCATCCGCTGCGACCCCAACTCGCGCCGCTTCTACGACCGCAAGCGCGCAGAGGGCAAGCGCCATACCCAGGCCGTCATCGCCCTGGCCCGCCGACGCGTCAACGTCTTCTGGGCTCTGATCCGTGACCGACGGTGCTACCAAGTTGCACCGCCAGTCACCGCAGTTGCTTGACAACTTCATTGGGAAGCGGTGTCGGGCTCGATGGGGCTGAAGGTGACGGCGAGCCCGAGGGCCTCTGCCTGGGCGGTGATGCGGGCCTTGGCGCGTTCGGGGTCGCGGCGGGTGTAGTAGTCGCCGCCGAGTTCGAGGTAGGGCACGCCCTGGGTGAGCATGTGCCACATCGCCGTGGCCATGGAGTGCTCGGTGGCGACCAGGGCTCTCATCGGGCCTCGGCGGGTGGCTATGCGGTGATAGCGGGCGCTGAGGAACGTGCCGCGGGAGCGGGAGACGGACAGCGCTGCGATGCCGAGGGCGCCCTTGAGGTAGGTGTTGCCATGTCTGGTCCTGGCGGGTTTGGTCTTCGGCCCTGACTGGTTGGAGCCGGGGGCGAGTCCGGCCCAGGACGCGAAGCATGCGGCGCTGGGGAAGCAGTCGATGACCGCACCGGCCTCGGCGACCATCACCTGCGCGGTCTTCTCGCCGATACCGGGCATGGTCAGCAGGAGGTCGATCAGGGGGCGAAAGGGCTCCATCACCACCTCGATCCGTGCCTCCAGTTCGGCGATGGCCGCATCGAAGCCGTCGATTACTTGCAGGTGCAGGCGGGTCAGGAAGGCGTGGTGGCTGGTGAAGCGGCCGGTCAGGGCCTCGCGCAGCTCGGGGATCTTCGAGCGCATGCGGCCCTTGGCCAGCTCGGCCATCGCCTCGGGGCCGGCCGTGCCCGCACACAGGGCCCCGAGCATGAGCCGACCGGAGACGCCGAGGATGTCGGTGGCCACCACGGACAGTTTGACGCCCGCGTCCTCCAGGAGCTTCTCCAGCCGCTGGTGCTCCTTGGAGCGGTCGTTGGTCAGCTTGGAGCGCAGGCGGGTCAGGTCGCGCAGTTCACGCACGGGTGGCGGCGGCACCAGTGAGCCGCGCAGCAGCCCGTGGGCTGCGAGTTGAGCCAGCCACTGGGCGTCGTTCACGTCGCTCTTGCGGCCGGGCAGGTTCTTCGCGTGGGCCGCGTTGACCAACTGCACTGGCAGTGCGTCCTCCAGAAGGTAGTAGAACTGCTTCCAGTAGTCGCCGGTCGCCTCCATGACGACCAGCGTCACGTTCTTGTCCAGGAGGAACTCACGCAGTTCGAGGACCTGGCCGGTCATCGACCCCCAGGTGGTCACCTCCCTGGCGAAGGTCCCCTTGCGCGCGCCGGGGACCCGGACGCACACCTTGGCGTCCTTCTTGCTGACGTCCAGCGCGGCGACGCGCTCGTGGACGACGTCCATCTCCCACCCCTCCGGGGTTGCCTCGGCAGTCGGTCGGACACCGCTCCGGGGAGGGCTGGGGTCAGCATGCAATCTGACGCTCGTGCTCGTGGCAACAATCCACGGTTCCCGTGGCCGCCCTCCGCCACCAGACTCAGGTGCGGGCTCACAGGCACCAGAGTAGATCCGGAGTCATCCGGAACGGACGACAACCATGCTGCCGTTCCCCGTGCGTGGCAGGGGCACAAACGCCGACGACGCCCCCGATTTTCCCGTCCCACCGCGAGGCCCGAAGGGCCGCTGAATGACTCAGGGGGAATCGTGCCACGTCGGCGACGACAATCACCGGCCCCCGCCGCGGAGTCGGCGGCGGGCTGCTACGTAGAAGCGGTGCAGGCGGTGTACGGCTATGAAGGCGCGCATGCGGTTGGCCAGGGTGAGGCGGTACTTGATGCGGAGGGGTCCCTTGAGGCCGGGGAGGTGTTCGGTGCCGATCGCCTGCAGCAGGGGGGTGACGTGCTGCTGGTAGGCCACTCGGTAGGCCGCGTCGCCGTCCGCGACCAGCCAGAAGAACTTGGGGATCTCCTCGACAAGGGTGTTGGCGTCGTAGGAGCGGAGGTAGTCGCGGTACTCGGGCTCGGGGTGGGCGAGCAGCCACTCCCGGACCAGCTCGATCGAGCGGACCCGGTCGACCAGGCTCCTGGGGTCGGTCATCTGGGTGATCGACACCTCGCCGGCCTCGCGTACGCGCCAGTGGTAGACCGGATCGGACAGCACGTCCACCGAGGCGGCGAGGAAGTGCAGCGGCACGCTGACCGGGGCGTCCTCGTACAGGATGCCCTCCGGGTAGAGCACGCCCGCGGCGTCGAAGAAGCTGCGGCGGTAGACCTTGTTCCATGCGGTGCGGTCGGTGACCAGGGCCGGGGTCGCGGTGATGTGGGTCTTGAGCCGGGTCTCCCGGAACGGCTTGATGTGGACGCCGGACGGGGAGAACCCCGTCGAGTTGAACCGCAGCACATTTCCGGTGACGAAGTCCGAACCGGTCTCGTCCAGCGTGCCGACCATCAGCTGGTAGGCGTCGGGCGGCAGGGTGTCGTCACTGTCCACGAACGTCAGGTACTCGGTGTCGGCGCCGATGTTCCGCCAGCCGGTGTTGCGGGCCGCCCCGAGGCCCTTGTTCTCCTGCTGGACCAGCCGGAACCGCGGGTCCTTCGCGACGAATGCCTCGGCGATCGCCGCGCTGGAGTCGGTCGAGCCGTCGTCGACCAGGACGCACTCGAAGTCCCCGAAGGTCTGGGCGGCGATCGAGTCGAGGCACTCATCGAGGTAGCGCTCGACGTTGTAGATCGGGACGACGACGGAGAGACGGGGCATCGGCTGCGCGAGCCTTTCGGTCAGGGACGTGTTGCCAGTCACATTGCGGGGCACAGAATGCACGATCGAGATGACGTGCTCCCCTATTCCAGCACGACGGGTGGTTACGCCGCGATGGCGGAGGGACCGGCCTTCGTCACCCCGCGCCATCACCCCACCCCGCGCCGGCGCCGCGGCCGAAGAGCGCGAGGGTTCCGGCGAGCTGGGAGTGCTGCGGCTGGGGCAGCGCGTCCAGGGTGAACCAGCCGAGGGCGTCGAACTTGTGGGGCTCGCCGATGGCGACCCGGTCCGGGTCGACCCGGACCGCGAAAAGCACCGCGACCCAGTGCGAGACCGGCTCGCCGCGCAGGATGTTGCGCACGCCCAGGGTCGCGACGGCCAGGGCCTCGGCCAGGTACTCCTCGCGGACCTCGCGCCGCACCGCCTCCTCGAAGGACTCCCCGTGCTCCAGTGCCCCGGCGCCGGTGTCCCAGGTCCCCGGCTCGTCCCGCGCGCCCTCACTGCGCCGGGCCAGCAGGATCCGTCCCCGGCCGTCGTGGCAGACGAAGACGCAGGACACCACGGGCTCGGTGAGCGCCCGCTCGGACGGGCGTTTGGACGGGGTTCCAGTCATCACAACTCTCAGAAGTGGTCGAGGAGTTCGCGGAAGAAACGCAGGTGCAGCACGCCGCCGTCGGCGGGTTCGAGCTCGCTGTGCTCCAGCGCCCAGGTGTGGTCGTTGGGGATGAAGACGGCGCTCATGCCCGCCTGGCGGGCCGGCAGGATGTCCGACTTCGGCGAGTTGCCGATCATCCAGCTGTCGGCGGGCGCGAGCGCGTGCGTCTCCAGGAAGTCCCGGTAGGTCCGGCTGTCCTTCTCCTGGACGATCCCGATGGCCCGGAAGTGGTGCGCCAGCCGTGAGGCGTCGATCTTGCGCCGCTGTTCCTCCGGGTCGCCCTTGGTGAGCATCAGCAGGGCGTGCCGGCTGCCGAGGTCCGCGAGCGTCTCCGCGACGTCGGGGATCAGCTCCACCCGGTGGTCGACCAGGACGGCGGCCAGGCGCTCGATCTCCGCACGCTCCCCCGCCGTGGCCGGCCTGCCCCGCAGCGCCTCGAAGCAGTCGGCCAGACTGCGCAGCAGCATCCGGCTGCCGTACCCGTGGGCGACGGCATTGGCCGCCTGGATGTCGTCGAGGACGGCACGCAGCTGGAGCAGGTCCAGCGTGGGGTGCCGGAGCCAGCTCAGGAAGTCGGCGATGACCCGCTCGAACAGGACGTTGTTCTCCCAGAGGGTGTCGTCCGCGTCAAAGACGAGTGTCTGATGGTCACGCCGCATCGAAGCCCCCAGGGTGTGTGGCCGGTCCAGGCGCGACCCTAACCGGGGTACCGGCAGCCCTGCCCGGAATTTCGATGGGCCCGGGCATGACACCGCCCGCGCCGTCGGTTCATCCGTCGGTGCGGGCGGGTTCTGATCGGAAACCTAGCGGCCACTGATCCCAACCAAAGCCGCTTCCAGCAAATGTGACCTACGTCGCTCAACCGGAGGGGCGCCTTTGGCCGGCGAACACACACGGGAGCCTGGGTGACAGTTGTGAAAACCTTGGCTCTAGAGTTTGAGCCTAGGTCTATTGTGCGACTCGCGCCGAGTGCGGTGTCCACGTACCTGCGCCAGCCGATCGGCCCGACCAGGGGGAAAGCTCATGAGTACCGATTCGCATCTGTCCCCACGGCCGGCCGAGGTGCCGACCCTCTACCGGGCAGCCTCGTATGTGGCCATCGGCTGGGCGGCGATTCTTCTGGTTCGTGCACTCTACAACTGCTTTGCGGTGGTCGGGCCGGGACAGTTCCTGCTGGGGATCGTCTACTACGGCTCCCACGGCGGCAGCGGTCAGGCCGAGACCTCCAGCTTCGACTACGCGATCCTCTACGCCGTCGGCGGCCTGTTCATCCTTCGCGGCAGCCACTGGGCGCGCGGGCTGGTCTGCGGAGTCGCGGCGGTCGAGGGCTACAACCGGCTGCGCAGCCTCACCGGGGCGTTGTTCGACCCCTCGCAGCGCCCCTGGTTCACCGGGCAGCTGACGGGTCAACTGCTGCTGGCGACGCTGATCGTGGGAGTCCTGGTCACCATCGCCCTGGTGATCATGCTGTCGCGACGGGTCGGCGCGCACGTCCCGTGGCAGCCGCCGCCGAGCCCGTGGACGGCGGCCGCGCAGGCGGCCATGTACCCGGCGCAGCAGGGAGCACCGCAGTACGCCCCGCAGCCCGTCCCACAGCAGCAGGCGCCGCAGCAGCACTACTACCCGCAGCAGGCGCCTCCGCAGGCGTACCCGCAGAGCGCCGCTCCGCAGCAGGCCTACCAGCAACTGCCGCAGCCCCAGGGGCCGCAGCAGGGGCAGCCGCCGCAGGGACCGACGCTCCCGCCCTATGTCGCACCGCCCACGGCAGCCACCCCGCCGCCCACCCAGCTGTCCACGCCGCAGCAGCAGCCACAGCAGCCTCCGCAGCAACAGCCGAGGCCGGCCGAGCCGAGCGACGCCGTTCCGCTGTCCGACGAGGCCACCACCCGGTTCCGGGCCGTGCCGCCGAACCCCACCTCGTAGAGCTGTTCGATGTCCCGACAGAGCAGCAAACTGGCCCGCCGCATCGACTACTGGCGCCCCGGCATCGTCCCCTTCGCTCTTCCGTTCGTCCTGCTGACGGGCTGGGGGCTCTGGACGTACCGGCCCAACGGCACCCCGCTCGGCTGGATCCTCACCATCGTCTGGTCGCTGCCGGCCATCGGCGTGCTGGTGGGGCTCCAGGGAGCGGTGCTGATCCGCCGACGGCACCGGCGCAGGCACGAGATGGCCCCGCCGGCCGAGGTCTCCAACGACCTGCTGATCGTGCTGGTGCCGACCATCGGACGGCATGACACCTACCCGGCGCTGGAACGCTCGGTGCAGTCCTATGTGGAGCATCTCCCGCTCTACTTCACCCAGTTGCGCATCGACGTGCTCACCGAGGAGGGCTGCGAGGCCGAGGAGCGGATCGACCGGCTGGCGGCGACCGACCCGTTGATCCGCGTGGTCAGCGTCCCCAAGAGCTACCGCACCGCCAACGGGACCCGTTTCAAGGCGCGGGCGAACCACTACTCCCACGAGCTGCGGATCGAGGAGGGCGAGGCGCGCGACGAGGTGTGGGTCCTGCACATGGACGACGACACCGGCGTGGGCCCCGACACCGCGGCGGCCCTGGCCCAGTTCATCAACCGCCAGCGCCGGGCCACGCCGGACGAGGTCAAGCACATGGCGCAGGGCATCCTCACCTATCCGCGCGAGCACGCGGCGAACCGCTTCACCTGGTTCGCCGACTCGGTGCGCCCCGCCGACGACATCGCCCGCTTCCGGGCGCTCACCGGAACCGGCACCCCCATCGCCGGAGTTCACGGCGAGCTGCTGGTGCTCAGAGCCTCGGTGGAGGCCACCATCGGCTGGGACTTCGGCCCGAAGGCCATCGTCGAGGACGCGCAGCTGGCGCTGACCTTCTGCAGCCGCTACCCGGGCCGCAGCGACTGGTTCAACGGCCGCTGCTACGGGGCCTCCCCGGCGACCGTGCGCGACTTCGTCAAGCAGCGCGAGCGCTGGTCCTGGGGGCTGGTCGCGCTGTGCTTCAACCGGACCATCCCGCTGCGGCACCGCTGGTTCCTCGCGGTGTGCGTGGCGACCTGGATCCTGGGGCCGCTGCAGCACATCGGCATGATCCTGGCGTTCGCCTGGCTCAGCGGAAGCATGAACACCTCGCCCGTGGCGCAGTCGATCGTGCTGCTCTGGGCGCTGAACTTCGCCTATGTCATCTGGACCTACTGGGAGGGGCTGCGGCTCAACAGCCTGGTCTCGCGCGGCGGTCACCGCCACTGGTGGGAGCCGGTGGCCGTGGTCGCCCTGATACCGGTCTTCTCGGTGCTCGAAGGACTGGGCGGCTTCCGCGGCTTCCTGAAGTTCATCCGCGGCGAGGAGAACCAGTTCGTCGTCATCGCCAAACCGGTCTGACCGGTTCCGACCGCACCAGACCCGGCCCCGGCCCCGAATCGTGGAGGAACACCGCATGCCCGCTTCCGAGCAGGAGAAGCCGGCGCCGATCGAGCTGGTCTTCGCCGACGGGGAGGTGAGCCCGCCCCCGCCGCGCTCCCGGCGCGGCTGGCTCGTGGTGCTCCCCTGCACCGTGCTGGCGACGGTCATAGCGGTCCCGGCCGCCGTCGGGGTGCAGCCCCTGCACTGGACTGCCGGTGCGCTGCTGCCGCACGGGTCCTCCTCCGCGACGCCCACCGCCCGCCCCACGCCGCTCAAGCAGTTCGCGGACCCGGTGCTGAACGCGGCGCAGAGCGCCCCGCCGGTGTCCAGCGCGTCCGCCGGGCAGAAGGTGCCCCGGGTGGCGAAGCCGTGGCACGCGGGAATGCCGCAGTGGGGGGTGCAGGTCTACTGGGAGGACATGAGCACGGACAGCGAGTCGGAGGTCCGCGGCAAGGCCCGCCGGGTCAGCAACTACCTGGTGTCGCTGGGCGCCAACTCGGTGGCGCTCTCGTTCCCGCTGTACGTCGACTCGATCGACTCCGACAGCGTGCACCCCGAGGCCAAGACCCCCAGCCCCGCACGGCTGAAGCTCGCCCTCGACGCCTTCAAGGCCGCCGGGCTGCGGATCACCCTGCGTCCGATCATCGACGAGCGCAGCCTGCTCCCGCAGTGGCGCGGAGCCCTGGAACCCGCCAGCCGCCAGGCCTGGTTCAGCTCCTACGGCAAGCTGTTGGACCAGTACGCGGACCTGGCCCGCAAGGAGGGGGCGGCGACCCTGGTGGTCGGCACCGAGCTGGTCTCGCTCGAGAACAGCCCGCAGTGGAGCTCCTTGCTCTCGTCCCTGCACAGCCGGTTTCCGGGGCAGTTGACCTATGACACCAACTGGGACAACTTCGTCACCAAGGACGTGAAGCTGCCGGTCGACCAGGTCGACGTCGACGCCTACCCCCCGGTCAAGGCGCCCGACGACGCCTCGGTGAGCACCATCGTCAACGGCTGGCAGAAGTGGCTCGACCGCAAGAGCACCGGGCCGATGTCCGGCACGGTGCTGGCGGAGGCCGGCGTGGGAGCGCAGAACGGCGCGTTCGCCAGCCCCGGGGACTACTACCGGTACGGGACGGTCAACACCGCTGTGCAGGCCACCTGGTACCGCGCGGTGTGCGAGGTGGTCCAGGAGCGGAAGATGGCGGGGGTGTACTGGTGGTCGCTCAACTTCCACGTCGACCCGCGGACTCCGCCCGCGGAGACCAGCTCACGCCTCGACTTCGCCGGCCGCCCGCTGACCGAGCAGGCGATCAGGCAGTGCTTCTCCTCCTCGTACGCGGGCCCGGGAACGACGGGGTCGAAGGGCTGAGGGCACCGGCTACGAGGCGGCCTGCCTCGCCTTCTGTGAGCCGGCCTTCGCCGCCTGCCGGAGCTGCTGCTCCAGCCAGGGCGCGACCAGCGCTCGGCCCGCCGCGCTGATCCGGGTGCCGTCGACCGTTCCGTAGAAGGCGATCCCCTGGGGTGTCGCCTGTCGGCAGGCCCCGGCCGGGCAGAGCTCGGCGTTGAGGTCGAGCAGCCGGACGACGCCCTTGTGCGCGTCGGTGAACTCCTGGATCCGCTGGTTGTAGCAGGCGGTCCCGATGGGCTCGGCCGCACTGTTGTCCAGGCGCTCGTTGGCGAGCAGCACCGGCACGCCGGGATCCGACCGGTGGACCACGGCGACGGCCTGGCTCAGCAGGCCGAGGTACTCCGCGCGGTAGGCGGCGGTGCAGGTGTTCGCCGCCGGGTTCGTTCCCGCATGCTGTGCCGCGTCCCGGCCGAGGTGCAGTACCACCAGGTCGGGGTGGGTCGACTGGAGCGCGCTCTGCCACTGCTGCTGCCAGCCCGGGCAGTCCATCAGACCGCAGTCCTCGGCGGCCGAGGAGCCGGAGCGCACACCGCTGCGACCCGCGAACGGGCCGCCGCTGTGGTTCAGGGACAGGGCGAGGTCCCCCGTCAGCTGGTCGCCCAGGCCGAGGACCAGCTGCCTTCCGTCGGGGCGCAGCGCCGCCGCCGCGTGTGCGGGGAGCTTCCAGGAGCCCAGGCCGAGCAGCAGGCAGGCGGCCAGCAGCAGCGGAAGCGCCCGCAGCGGGCTCCAACTCCGCAGCGCCAGGCGCCAGGTGGGGTAGTACACGCACAGGGTCAGCAGCCAGCCGAGCCCGGTGCCCACGATCAGCAGGCCGTACCAGGGCAGTCCCGGCCAGCCCCGATGGAGCAGCCAGGTCATCAGCGCGCCGACCAGGGTGAGCAGATAGCCCATCCGACCGATCTCGACCAGCAGCGGTCGGCGCAGCCACGCCGAGAGCAGGCCGCCGCCGAGCGTCAGCAGCAGCGCCGGGACCGCGACGATCAGCGCGTGCAGCGCCAGACCGCGCAGGTCCGCGCCGTCGTAGAGGCGGTGCAGGGGAACGGCGTCCGGCTTCAGGCCGAGACTCCGGAGCAGCGGCGACAGGGCGTCCGCCCGCCCGGCGAACCAGCCGACCACGGCGGCGACGACCACGAGGAGCTCGGCCGAGGTCCAGAGGGCGGTACGGACGCCGCCGGTCCGCGCGGGCGCCGCCTGCCGACGGCGCAGGACCAGCAGCACGACGCAGGCGGCAGCAGCCCCCGCGGTGAGATCGAGCAGACGCTCGCCGACCGCCAGACCGAGCGCGGACCGGAGGAAGCCGGGCAGCGAGGCCGACGGCAGCAGCGTCACGGCGACTGCGGGGGCGGCGGTGAGCAGGAGCAGCAGGGCCCCCAGCGCGGTGACGGAACGCCGGACCAGTACGGCCAGCAGCGTCAGCAGCAGCGGCCACAGCAGCGCGTACTGTCCGACGACGCTGAGCGGCCAGAGCACGGCGAAGGGCCAGGGCGCGTGCGAGCTGCCCAGGCTGAGCGACGGCAGTACATGGTCGGTGGAGTACCCGGCCCAGTCGGAGACTTGGAGGAGTGCGCCCGGGAGTTGCCGCTGCAGTGCGGTGGCGGCGTCCAGCCCGCCGGTCAGCCAGACGATGCCGAGCAGGGCGCCGAGCAGGAACGGGAGCGCGGCCCCGTACTGCTTGAGCAGCAGAAGCAGTTTGCGCCCGGGGGAGAGCGATCCCGGAGTGGTCAGTCGCTGGAGCGCGGAGAGCGAGACCGTGAAGGCGCAGAGGACGAGGAGGACGTCGACCACCGGAACGGAACCCGGCAGCGGCGCGGTCGAATTGGCGGCGATCAGCCCGAGGTAGGCGAGGCCCAGGAGTCCGTGGCCGACGCCGGCAGGCAGCGTCGGCGAGGTGGCCGCAGGTACCGGGGCCGCCGGGGGCGCCGCTGGTTCCGGTAGCGCCTGGAGTTCCGCAGTGTCCCCTTCGTGGGCGACGCCATCACGTTGCATGGTCGATACAGGTCGCGTCGTGGGGTCCGCGGAGTCGGCCATCTGCACGATCTTCATCCTGGTCGTCGTCTGCCGGCTTCGGAGCGTGCCTCTTGCGCGCTCGGCATGTGATTCGAACGCGTCTCGTTATACCAAACGGATGTGTTGGCTCTGAGTCGGACCTGTGATTGTGAACGAACCCTTACTCCGCTACTCCCCCGCGTTCTCCCGCATCGGGGGCACCACCGGCACCGCCAGCAGCGGCAGCCGCAGCTCCGCGAAGGCCCCTCGGGGCACCGCCGGCGCATTCGGCGCCACCGCGGCGACCCGGCGGTAGGGCGCGCCCTGCTCCGGGCGGGGGTCGGCCTCGCCCTTGTTGGGCCACATCGACACCGCGCGTTCCGCCTGCGCCGTGATCGTCAGCGAGGGATTCACCCCGAGGTTCGCGGAGATCGTGGAGCCGTCCGCGACGCTGATGCCCGAATAGCCGTACAGCCGCTGGTACGGATCGATGACACCGCGTTCCGGCGAGTCCCCGATCACGCAGCCGCCGAGGAAGTGCGCGGTCAGAGTGCGGCCGAGCAGATCGCTGACGCCGCTTCCCGCGACGCCGTGGATCTCGGCCGCGACGGCGCGCGCCGACTCCTCGGCCGCCGGAATCCACTTGGGGTTGGGCGCGCCATGGCCCTGACGCGACGTCAACTGTCCCTTGCCGAGCCCGGACTTCTTCCGGGACACGATGATGGAGTTGTCCAGCGACTGCATCACCAGACCGATGATGACCCGCTCGGACCAGCGCCGCTTGTTCAGCATCTGCACCGTCAGGTGCGGCTTGGTGACAGCGATCCTGGCGAACCTCAGCAGCGGAACCCGGCTGCCGCCCGGCACCTGCATGATGGACAGCAGGCTCATCGCGTTGGAGCCCTTGCCGTAGCGCACCGGCTCGATGTGGGTGTGCTGGTCCGGGTGCACCGACGAGGTGATGGCGACGCCCTGGGTGAAGTCCGCCCTGCTGCCCAGGCGTCGGTCCGTGGTCATCGAGCCGACCAGCGCCTCGGAGTTGGTCCGGGTCAACTCGCCCAGCTTCGCCGAGATCCGCGGGAGATGGCCCTCGTCGCGCATCTCGTGCAGCAGCTTCTGGGTGCCGAAGGTCCCGGCGGAGATCACGACCTTCCTGGCCCTGATCGTCCTGAAGCCGTTCCGAGCCGGGTTCTTGGACCGTGAATCGGTGGCCCGGACGTCGACCGCGTAGCCCTCGCCGTCCTCGCGGATCCGGGTGACCGTGGTCATCGGCAGGATCTGCGCGCCGTTCTTCTCCGCCAGGAACAGGTAGTTCTCAGTGAGGGTGTTCTTCGCGCCGTGCCGGCAGCCGGTCATGCACTCGCCGCACTCGGTGCAGGACCGGCGGCGCGGGCCCTCCCCGCCGAAGTAGGGGTCCTCGACCTCGGTGCCGGGGGCGACCTTCTCGCCCTCGCCGCCCACGTCCTGGCCGTCGCCGAAGAACACCCCGACCGGCGCCAGATGGAAGGTGTCGCCGTAGCCGAGCTTCTCGGCGGAGGCCTTGAGCGCCACGTCCGAGGGGGTGACGGTGGGGTTGGTGCGCACCCCCAGCATCCGCTTCGCCTGGTCGTAGAAGGGGGCCAGCTCCGCCGCCCAGTCGGTGATGGACTTCCACTGCGGGTCCTGGAAGAACGCCTCCGGCGGGAGGTAGAGGGTGTTGGCGTAGTTCAGCGAACCCCCGCCGACGCCCGCGCCGGCGAGCACCATCACCTCCTTCAGGACGTGGAAGCGCTGGATGCCGTACATCCCCAGGGCCGGGGCCCAGAGGTAGTTCCTGGTGTCCCAGGAGTTCTTGGGCAGCGTGCTCGGGGTGAAGCGGCGACCGGCCTCCAGGACCGCGACCGAGTAGCCCTTCTCGGTCAGCCGCAGGGCGGAGACCGATCCCCCGAACCCGGAGCCGACGACGACCACGTCGTAGTCGAAACCCGGATCAGCCGCTTCTTCCGTCGCCATCGACGCAACTCCCGAATCCTGATGGACCGTTAAAGACCGGACTGTGGCCCCGAGCTGAGAGCCCCTACTTGAGCCGCAGCGCCTTCATCGCCGCCAGCGCGCGGGCCTGGAACTTCGCATATCCCTCGTCGTCCATGCCGAAGGAGGGCGACATGCTGAGCAGCTTCTGCACCGCGATGGTCTGCGGCTCGGTGTACTTGAGGATCCCCTCGGAGCCGTGCCGGCGGCCGATGCCGCTGTCGCCCATGCCGCCCATCGGCGCGGCCACGCTGGCATAGGCCGGCGCGTAGCCTTCGTTGACGTTCACCGTCCCGGAGTGCAGCCGCCGCGCCACGGCGACTCCGTGCCGTGTGTTCCGGCTCCAGACACTGGAGTTCAGCCCGTACGGCGTGCCGTTGGCGCGCTCGACGGCCTCGTCCTCGCTGCCGAAGCGGTAGACCGAGACGACCGGGCCGAAGGTCTCCTCGGTGCACACGGCGCTGTCCTCGGTGACCCCGTCCAGGATCGTCGGCTCGAAGAACAGCGGGCCGACGTCCGGCCGGGCCTGCCCGCCGGCCAGCACCTTCGCGCCGTTCTTGACGGCCTCCTCGACATGCCGGGTGACCGTGTCCAACTGGCGCTGGGCGACCAGCGAGCCCATGTCGGCGCCCCAGGCCAGGGTGTTGCCCAGGCGCATCGCCCGGGTGCGGGCGGCGAACTTCTCCAGGAAGGCGTCGGCGATCTCGGCGGCGACGTACAGCCGCTCGATGGAGATGCAGAGCTGGCCCGCGGAGGAGAAGCAGGCGCGGACCGCGCCCTCGGCCGCCTTGTCCAGGTCGGCGTCGGCCAGCACCAGCATGGCGTTCTTGCCGCCGAGCTCCATGGAGGCGCCGATCAGCCGGGCGGCGGCGCGCTGGGCGACGTCCCGTCCGGTGCGGGTGGAGCCGGTGAAGGAGACGTAGTCGGCGTGGGCCACCACCTCGGGGCCGACGACCGGGCCGTCCCCGACCACGATCTGCCACAGCTCGGCGGGCAGCCCGGCCTCGATCATCAGCTCACGGGTGCGCAGCGCGGTGAGCGCGGTCTGGGTGTCCGGCTTGGTCACCACCGCGTTTCCGGCCACGAAGGCCGGGATCGCGTCGCCGACGAACAGCGCCAGCGGGTAGTTCCAGGGCGAGATCTGACCGATGACGCCCTTGGGCTGGCGCACCTCGCGGACCTGGGTGAGAACCGGGTACACCCCGCCGCGACGGCGCGGCCTGAGGTACTTGGCGGCGGCCCGCCCGTAGTGGCGGGCCTCCACCGCGGCGGCGCTGACCTCCTCGAAGGCATGCGCCCGGGTCTTCCCGGTCTCCGACTGCACCAGGTCCAGCAGCTCGGCCTGGGCGGCGAAGAGCAGGTCGTGGAACCTCAAGAGCACCGCCGCGCGCTCCCGCAGCGGACGCAGCGCCCACGCCGCCTGGGCCGCCCGGGCCCGGGCGAAGGCGTCGGCGACGGCCTCCGGGTCGGACACGGGGAGCTCCGCGAGCACCTCCCCGGTGAACGGGCTGAAGCTCTGCGCCACCGCGGGCTCGGCGCCCGTGGTGATGCCCTTGACCAGCCGGGCGACCAGCTCCGGCGTCACAGCGTCGGCTGCGGTACGAGGCCCGGCCTCCGCGACGGGGTTGCGCTCACCGGCGGCACTGCTGGTGCTGATGTCAGTCATGACGTGCAGCGTAGGCCGTTTCCAGCCGGATGGATACCCGTCGGTAACCAGGGGGCCCGAGGTCAGGCCTTGACGGGCGCCTGCTGCAGCAGCACCAGGGTGACGCCGCCGGGGAAGACCTGCGTCGAGGCCGCCTTGTAGGTCAGCTTCAGCAGGTTCGCCAGCGGGGTCGACATCCCCGCGTAGAGCGACGTGGGCTGGGTCGTGGAGAGCAGCCAGATCCGCTTGTAGCCCTTGGCGCAGACGGTGGGCGCAAGGCAGGGAGTACCCGTGTAGGTGCCCGACCGCTCCGGTGTCTGCTGCAGGAAGACGTTCTTCGGTGCGGTGCTGTCACCGCGGAGCGCATAGCCCATGGTCAGCTGCGGTATGCCGCGATCGCCGGAGTAGGTGATCCCGTCGCCCGCCTGATCATGGGCGTCCAGCCACTGGGCCGCCGCCCGGAAGTCGGGCTGCCCGGTGACCAGCGGGGCCCGGACCGCCTTGAGGTCGGGGAGTACCACGGCCGCCAGCGCCGCCGTCACCACGACGCCCAGGATCAGCTGACGCACCGCCAGGCCGGAGGCCCGGCCCGGAAGCACCCGGACCAGCCCGCACAGTCCCGCTGCGGCGAGCAGCGCCCAGGCGGGGACGGTGAACACGAAGTAGGACGGGTCGAACAGGTCGCTGGCGTTCCGAAGCCCGAAGAGCAGCAGCGGCGGTACCGCGATCCAGGTGACCAGCGGCCACGCCCTGCGGCCGGCCAGGACGACACCGAGCAACGCCGGCGCAGCCATGGCCAACACGCCGTGCGCGGAGCCGAGGAGCTGCTGGGGGAAGTGCTCCAGCGACGACCAGCCGACGGCGGTCGCGGACGCCTGCCCGGTCTCGCCCCGGCTGAGCATCACGAAGGCGAACATCGGTACGACGCATACCGCCGTCACCGAGGCCCAGGCGCCGAGCCTGCTCCGCACGGTGACCATCACCAGCACCATGAAGGGGAGCAGCACGGTCGCCGTGACCAGGTGGAACAGGCCGGTGAGCAGCAGCGCCAGGGCGTAGCCGCCCCAGCGGTCCGCACCCTCGTGGTCCAGCGCCCGGTAGAGCATGACCGCGGCCACCAGCGCGGCCAGCGTCGCCGGCCCGAACGGCCGGGCGTCCTGGGCGTACTGGCTGGTCACCGGGAGCACCGCGAAGACCAGCCCGGCGACCAGCCCGGTCGGGGCATCGAACATCCGCCGCCCGAGCACGGCCAGCAGCCCGGCCGCCGCGGCCATCGCCAGCAGCGAGGGGAGCCGCAGCGCGGTCGGCGAGGTCCCGGCGAGCGACACCCATGCGTGCATGAGCACGTAGAAGGGGGCGAGCACCACGTCCGTGTGATCGAGCAGCCGGCCCAGACCGCCCCAGGAGAGACTGGCCGCCCACCAGGTGGCCGACTCCTCCTGGCCGACCTGACGGCTGCCCAGGCCGTAGCCGCCCATGACCAGGGTGACCAGGGCCGGCAGCAGGAACAGGACTGCGGTCGGCACGGCTCCACGCCGGGCCGGCTCGCTCTGCTGCCCGTCGGCGGGCTTCGGCTGAGCCGGTGCCGAAGCAGGCTGCGGCTGCGGTGTCCGCGGAGTCCGCACCGGCGACGGCTGGGGAAGGACGGCGAACTTGAGCGTGTCGGGTGAGTCCTGCTCGGGATAGGGGTCCTGGTAGGCGGTCGAGAAGGAGCCGGCGTACGGCTGCGCATACGGATCCGCATACGGCTCGGCGTACGACTGAGCATACGGCTGGGCGTACGGGTCGACGTACTGCTCCGGATAGGGGTCGTTCATGGTGTGCTCGCTGACGAGGGGGACGGGCTCGCGGATGTCGCCGAAGCCGGTTGGCCGGTGGTGAGGCGGAGGGTGGCGAGTCCGCTCTGGAACAACGCCTGGATCTTGGGGTCGGTGGTGAACCGCCAGTCCGCCCGCGCGCCCGTACCGCGGGTCTTCTCCATCCAGATGAATCCGATGACGTCCGGATTCGCCTTCAGCCAGGGGAAGAACGCCGAGACCCAGGACGCCTGGTGCTTGTCCGGCTGGGCCCCGGTCTCCATGATCATGATCGGCTTCTTCGAGATCTTGCGGAGCTGCGCCAAGGTGGGGTTGAACGTGATCGCGGGAGTGTTCTCCTGCACCCCGTACCCGGTCATCCCGATCCAGTCGACATAGGCGTCACCCGGATAGAGCGGCGCCAGGGCCGTGTTGGGCACCGGACGGATGATGTTGGGCGACCACACCCAGATCACATTGGTCGCGCCGGCCTTCGCGAACACGTCGTGGACGTGCCGCCATGCCTTCACGTAGTCACCGGCCGCGTTCCCGTTGACCTTCTCGGACCACGGGTACCAGGCGCCGTTCATCTCGTGCGCGAAGCGGATCACGATCGGCCACTGGGCGGCCGCGATCTGCTGCGCCACCGAGGTGATGTAGGCGTCGAACTTGCCGTCGTAGATGTTCGACAGCTTGTACGCGGGCTGCTTGACGTTGCTCTGCAGGATGACCCCGCCGCCGGCCGGATTCTGGGTGCCGCCGGCCCAGGGCTCCCAGGTCATCACCGGGATGGTGCCGTTATCGTAGGCCGCGGTGATGGCGTAGGGGTTGAACTTCTGGTTCCACTGCAGGAAGAAGGAGGCCATCGTGGGATGGATGCCGCCGTCGGAGGTGGTGAAGTCGGCGAGCTCCTTGGCGTCATAGGGGGCCTTCAGGGTGGACGCGCCGAAGTAGTCGCCGTCGGTCGGCTTGAGGAACTGCGACCTGTCGGGCACGACCGTGGTGGACGCACCCTTCAGGCGCTCGATCAGATTCGGTGCGCTGCCGCTGCTGGCCCCGAGGCCGGTGAAGCCCGGCCCCTGGGCGTTGGACACCACCGCGGCGTAGACACCGTAGGACAGCGCCGAGAGCAGCACCGCGTTCACCGCCATCCAGACCCTCAGCCGGATGCCACTGCCGCGGTTCCACCAGTGGAGCCTCTTCTGACGCCGCGAGTTCGACCTAGACACTCATCATCACCGAGCCGGCCAGCATGATTCCGCCGATGAGGTACGGGACGGCGACCAGCGCACTGTGCGACTTCTCGCCCGCGAAACTGTCCGCCCTGGTGCCCCAACTGGCGTTGTGCGCGCAGCGGAAGAAGCCGAGCAGGCGCACCGGCAGCAGCAGCAGGGTGTTGATCACCATGAAGGTCGGCAGGAAGAGCAGGTCCTGGGGCCGGTAGGCGAAGTGCCGACCGAACCGGACCATGATGGAGATCAACGACATCAGCGCGGCCAGGCCGATCAGCGCGACCAGCGACTGGGTCGGGTCGCTGGGCAGCGGCAGATCGGTGTAGACGCTGGGGCGGGCGCTGCGGAACGCCGTGACCACCCAGGAGCCGAAGGTGCCGAGCAGCACGAAGGGGATCGCCACGTCGGCGAAGTAGAAGAGCGCCAGCATCTTCGCCCGGCGGAGCATCCACGGCATCATCCGCAGCGTGTTGTACTGCGAGCCCCGGGCCCACCGGTACTGCTGCTTGGCCAGCTTCTTGAGCTGCAGCGGCGCATCCGTGTACACCAGCGAGGTGGACTGGTAGACCGTCCGGAACCCGGCCTTGAGGGTGTAGTTGGTCAGCGTCCGGTCGTCGCTGACCTCCAGGAAGACGCCCAGGAACTTCTCGCTGAGGAACGCGTCCAGGCAGTCGAAGAGGATGTGGCTGCGGAAGGCGATGGTGCGGCCGGGGAGACAGCCGACGGTGCCGAGGACGCTCATGGCCGGCATGGAGTACTGGCAGCGCACGCTCTCCAGCCAGTCCGCCCAGCGGGTCAGTACGGTGCGGCTCGGGTCCAGGATGCGCTGACGCGTGGTCACGCCGCCGACCCCGGGATCGCGGAACGGCTTGATCAGCTCGCGCAGCGTCCCCTCGGTCCAGATGGTGTCGGAGTCGACCAGCACCGCGATGTCACCGCTGCAGGCCTCCAGGCCCACCTTCAGCGCGTTGCGCTTGCCGGGGATCTCGGTCCAGGTCCACCACACGCCGAGGTCGTCGCAGATCTTCTCGAGCACCGGGTTGGCACGGCCGTTGATCACCACGAGGATCTCGGTGGGCTGCTGCTCGATGATCCGTCGCAGTACATCGCGGAACAGGTCCTCGGGCTCGTCCACCACCGGAATGAGCACCGAGGTGGTGGCCTCGTACGGCCGCACCCAGGGCTTGTAGCGGCGGGCCAGGACGACCTTCACCACCCAGAGCACCCAAATCATCGACATGAACACGGCGAACGGGTACACCGCTCCGTCGATCCAGCCCTCACGGAGCTCCAGCAAGAACGCCAGCATGACTTCCCATTCGCGGGCGGCCGTCCCTCCCCCCGGGGCAACGGTCGCGTGTGTACGTCCGAACCGCCACGCCGCCGCAGGGGCCACTGGCGCAACTCGGGCCGCACCAGCGCGGCTGGGCCAATGATAAGCAGAGGGTAAGTTTCTCTTACCAGACATTTGACCTAATACATTCCCGCCTTCCAAGGAAGCGTTATGGGTTGGTGATGAATCGGTGACCGTTCCAACTATCAGAAACCACAAAGGTTCTGTCGAATCATGTCCGCCTTGCCGCATATTGCGAACCTTGTCAATAAGTTCCGGTGCGGAGCGCGTCAAACACAGCGGTTAAGCTCACCGGACTCACAACTTGGTGACACCTCTAGGGAGCAACGGCTTCAATGCGTCTTACCGTCATAGGAACCGGCTATCTCGGCGCGACCCACGCAGCCTGCATGGCGGAGCTGGGTCACGAGGTCCTGGGTGTCGACGTCGAACCGGACAAGATCGCGGCGCTCCGGGCGGGTCGCGTCCCCTTCTACGAACCCGGACTTGAGGAGTTGCTCTCCCGGCACGTGGCCGACGGACGGCTCCGCTTCACGACCTCGTACCAGGAGGCGGCCGAGTTCGGGGACGTGCACTTCTCCTGCGTGGGCACCCCGCAGCGGCAGGACGGTCCCGGCGCGGACCTCCGGTTCGTGGACGCGGTGATCGACTCCCTGGCCCCGCATCTGACCCGGCCGGCCCTGGTCGTCGGCAAGTCCACGGTCCCGGTCGGCACCGCCGCGCGACTCGCCGAGCGCCTGGCCGCGCTCGCCCCGGTCGGCGCCGGGGCCCGGCTCGCCTGGAACCCCGAGTTCCTGCGCGAGGGCTTCGCCGTCGAGGACACCCTCCGCCCGGACCGGCTGGTCTTCGGGATCGGCGCCGCGGCAGCGGATTCGGAGGCGGACCTGCGCGCGGTCTACGCCCCGCTGCTGGACGCCGGCACCCCGCTGGTGGTCACCGACTTCCCCACCGCCGAGCTGGTCAAGACCTCGGCCAACGCCTTCCTGGCCACCAAGATCTCCTTCATCAACGCGATGGCCGAGGTCTGCGAGGCGTCCGGCGCCGACGTGGCCAGGCTGTCCGAGGCGCTGAGCCATGACACCCGGATCGGTGGGCGCTTCCTCAACGCCGGCGTCGGCTTCGGCGGAGGCTGTCTGCCCAAGGACATCCGCGCGTTCCTCGCCCGCGCCGACGAACTGGGCGTCGGCCAGGCCCTGGGCTTCCTGCACGAGGTCGACAGCATCAACCTCCGCCGCCGGGACCGGGTGGTGGAACTCTCCCGCGAACTCTGCGAGGGAACGCTGACCGGTCGTCGGATCGCGGTCTGGGGCGCGGCGTTCAAGCCCGACTCCGACGACATCCGCGACTCGCCGGCCCTCGACATCGCCGACCGGCTCCAGCGCCTCGGCGCCGATGTGCGCGTCTACGACCCCAAGGCCATGGACAACGCCCGCAAGCGTTTCCCGACCCTGGACTTCGCCACCGACGCCGTCGCGGCCGCGCAGGGCGCCGACCTGGTCCTGCATCTGACGGAGTGGAAGCAGTTCCGCGCGCTGGACCCGGTCGCGGTCCGCGAGGCGGTCGCCGTTCCACGGATCATCGACGGCCGCAACGCGCTGGACGACGGACTCTGGCGCTCCGCCGGGTGGACCTATCGCGCGCTGGGGCGCCCTTGAGGCGCCCGACCCCCGCCCTGACCCGATGGCGCGCCGGCGTGTTGATGGCAGCGGTGCTGCTGGCACTCGCGTCCTGCTCCTCCGGCCAGGGAAGCCGAATACCGGTCGCCCGGATGCCGGGAGCGTCGTCCTCGGCCACTGCGCCGGCGCCGCTCGGCAAGAGCGCCTACCTGCACCCCGACGGCGTCTACTTCGGCGCCAGCACGTACCACGCCCCGGCCCGGGCCACGACCGACGCGGTCACCGTCGCCGCGGGCGGCCGGCACCCGACGATCCTGGAGTACTTCCAGCGCTGGGACCAGGAGTTCGACCCGGCGGCTGTGCAGTCGAGTTACGACCAGGGCGCGCTCCCGCTGCTCACCTGGGAGCCCCAGGACGCCTCCAAGGAGGCGGACCAGCCCGCGTACTCGCTGCAGAAGATCGCCTCGGGCGACTTCGACCCGTACATCCTGCGCTTCGCCCAGGCCGTCAAGGCACAGCAGCGGACGGTCGTGCTGCGCTTCGCGCACGAGATGAACGGCGACTGGTACCCCTGGTCGGAGAAGAACAGCGGCAACCGGTCAGGTGACTACGTCAAGGCCTGGCGGCACGTCCACGATCTCTTCGGCGCCGTCGGGGCCGCCAACGTCATCTGGCTCTGGGCCCCCAACGTCCTGCGCGGGGCCCCCGACGTGGACCTGGCCTCGCTCTACCCGGGTGACCAGTACGTCGACTGGATGGGCGTGGACGCCTACGGCTTCGGGGAGAAGACCGCGGGCGAGGTCCTGGACTCCACCGCGCACATCCTCTACCGGATCAGCGACAAGCCCCTGCTGATCTCGGAGACCGGCGCCGAGCCCGGAGCCGAGCAGGCCGGCTGGACCGCCGGCCTCTTCCGCTGGATCCGGCAGAATCCGCGCACCATCGGGTTCGTGTGGTTCCAGCACAGCCAGGACGAGGGCGGGCTGCACGACTACCGCTTCGACATCGACCCCGCCACCAAGTCCGCGTTCCGGCACGGCCTCGACTCGCTGAACCTGCGGGACTGGCCGGTGCCCACCGTGGCAGCGACCCGCCCGTGAAAGGACCCACTTGTGAAAGGACCCAGCCATGCCCGATGACATGAGTACGCCGCCGCGCAGCGAACCGGACTGGCAGGCTCTGGCCGACCGGAACGAGTCCAGGATCCGCCGCAGGCGGATCCTGACGATCACCGGCGCGGTCGTCGGTTTCGCCCTGGCCGCCAGTGGCATCGCCGTCGGCGCGGTGGTGCTCACGGGGACTTCCACGAGGACCACGGCTGCCCCGTCCGTCAGCGCGACCGAGACCGCGACCGCTGCGGCATCGAGCAGCCCTTCCGCGGCCGCGCTGCACGCCAACGCGGTGCTGAACCACCAGTCCCTGACGATCGACGGGCAGAAGTTCGTCCGCAGGGCGACGGAGACGACCAGCCCCTGCTGGAAGGGGACCGAGGGCGGCCTCGGCAGCCTGCTGAGGAGCGAGGTCTGCACCGAGGTCCTGCGCGCGACCCATGTGTCCGACAGGAGCGCCGTGACGGTGGGCATCGCCGTGTTCCACACCGCCGCCGAGGCCAGGTCTGCGGACGACGCCTTCAAGGGCACGGTCGAGCCGCTGTACGGCAGCGGCGTCCCCGCCGTTTTCTGCAAGGACCCCGGGACCTGCGCGATCACCCACGCCGTGCACGGGCGCTACCTCTACCTCACCGTCGCCGAGCAGGCCGCCGCCGGCCACGGTGTCGCCGGCTACGCGCTGTCAGCCGTGCTGCGGCTGGACCAGAGTGACGACTAGACAGGACGGCTCCGGCGTCACCGGCCGGGAGGGTCGGGATTTCTGACCGCAGTCGGTCACCTACGATCTCTGTGAGACCGACCTGTGAGGGAGCAGAGCACGTGAGGCGTACTGGCGGTATAGGCCGGCGTTCAGTCCTTGCCGGAGGCGGGGCCATGGTGGGCGGAGCACTGGTCGGCGCCTATACCCTGTCCACGCCGAGCAGCGCTTCCGCGATCGCCGTCGAGACCGAGCTCTCCAGGCGCGACCCGCATGCGACGAGTTCGGCCGCCGGCGTCTACCGCATGCTCGCCGGCCTGGAGAACCGGGCCAGGAGCGGCGTGGAGTCGCAGACGATCATCGGCCAGCATGTGGAGCTGCAGAACGAGCTCTACAACGCCGACTACGGCGACTATTCGGGCGCCAAGCCGCCCGGGTACTACTACCGCAAGGCCGCCGACATCACCGGACGCCTGCCCGGCTTCCTGGAGGTGGACCTCGGGCCCGGGTACGGCGAGCAGGGCTGGGGGGTGGGACGCTCCCGGACGTACTCCCGGGCGGTGTGGCCGACCTGCCGCCCCGGCTGGGGCTACACCGACGACGTGGTGGACCTCGCGGTGGGGGTCTGGCGCGGACTGCCGCGCTCCGCCGACGGCTCGTACAACCCCAGCGGGACGGAACCGCGGTGCGACGGCTCGGCGAGCACGCTCCCCGGCACCGGCGGAGCCCCGTCCGGCCTGGTCGGCATGTCCTTCCACCAGCCCTGGCCGGGCAGCCCCACCAAGGCCTACGCGCAGACGCTCCGCAGCAGTTCCCCGGCCGCGCACGACGCCCACTGGATCGAGCGCGTACTCACCGCCGGCAGCACCGAACACCAGGCCCTGATCCAGGATCTGTCCTTCCTGGCCGACCATCTGACCTACCTGGCCTCCTGCGACGTGCCGGTGCTGCTGCGCCCGTTCCACGAGATGAACGCGATCGACACCAGGACCGGCTTCTGGTGGACGGCCGCCGACCCCGAGCAGTACCGACGGCTCTGGGGCATCGCCTACGACTACCTCGTCGGCTCGCGCGGCCTGCACAACCTCCTCTTCACCTGGGCCCCGCTCGCCTGGGACGGCGTGGGCGGACGCGACCCGTGGGACTACTACCCCGGCGACGGCCTGGTGGACCTCGTCGGCGTGGACGACTACAGCGACAGCCCGGACCACCCGTTCGAGGGCGGCGCCTGGACCGCGAAGTGGTACAAGGACCTGGCCCGCTTCCGCAAGCCCCGGGTGCTCGCCGAGTCCTTCTACGTCCCGCTCGGCAAGGCCCAGCCGAAGACCCTCGACCGCAGCCCCTGGGTGATGTGGACGGTCTGGGGCCAGGCGCTGACCAAGAACAACACCAGCCCGAACGTGAAGCAGACCTACACCTCCGCGCGGGTTCTGACCGGGGGTCACGGATCGGCTGTGATGGCCCTGCTGCGCCCGTAGGCCGCCGCATTCGCGTCCCCGCTCACAGCCCCTTCAGCGCCTCCCCCACCGCCCGGTGGAAGGTGGGGTAGGCCCAGATCGTCGCCGCCAGCTCGGCCAGCGGCAGCCTGGTCTGCACCGCGAGGGTGAGCAGGCCGAGGACCTCGCCGCCGGTGGGGCCGGCCGCGGTGGCGCCGACCAGGACGCCGCCGGCGGCGACCAGCTTGATGAAGCCGTCGTTGCCCGAGCCGTGGACAAAGCCGCGGGCGCTCGCGGCGAGGTCGGTCACCGAGGTCCGCACCGCCAGGCCCTGGGCCCGGGCCTGAGCCTCCGTCAGGCCGACCGCGCCGATCTCGGGATCGGTGAAGGTCACCCGCGGCACCGCGTGGTACTCGGCGGCCCGGCCGCCCTGCCCCAGGATGCCGCGTACCGCGACGTCCGCCTGGTACATCGACATGTGCGTGAACGCGCCCTTGCCGGTGACGTCCCCGATCGCCCACACCCCCGGGGCGCCCAGCACCCGCATCCGCTCGTCCACCGGCAGCGCCCGGGCGTCGGCCGGAACGCCCAGCACCGACGCGCCCAGCCGCTCCAGGTCCACCCGCCGACCGGCGGAGACCAGCAGCCGCTCCGCGCTGAGCCGTTCGCCCCGGCGGCAGACGGCGTTGAACCGCCGTCCGTCGTAGCCGACGGAGACCAGCTCGGCCCCGGTGTGGATCTCCAGGCCCTCGGTGGCGAGCACCCGCATCAGCAGCTCCGCCGCCTCCGGCTCCTCCGGCCCCAGCAGCCGCTGCTGCGCCTCCAGCACGGTGACCTCGCAGCCGAAGCGCTGCACCGCCTGCCCGAGCTCCAGGCCGATCGCCCCGCCGCCCAGCACCAGCAGCGACGACGGCAGTTCCTCGGCCTCGATCAGCTCCCGGTTGGTCCAGTACGGCGTCCCGGCCAGCCCCGGCACCGGCGGCGCGGACGGCTTGGCGCCGACGGCGAGGACCAGGGCCCGGCGCGGGCGCAGCACGGTCTCCGAGTCGTCCGGGCCGACGACGCTGACCTCGCCCGGCCCGGTGAGCCGCCCGGTCCCGCGCAGGAAGGTGCCGCCACGGCTGGTGAAGCGGTCCACCGCGACCTTGTCGTCCCAGTCGTCGGTCGCCTGCTGGACGTGGCGGTGGACCGGCCGCCAGTCGGTCTGCACCCGGCTGTGCCCGGCCGAACCCGGCACCCGGTGGGCCTCCCTGACCAGGTTCCCGGCCCGGACCATGATCTTCGAGGGTATGCAGCCCCAGTACGGGCACTCGCCGCCGACCAGCCGGTCGTCGACGCCCACGACGTCCCAGCCCGCGTCGGCGAGCCTGCCGGCCACCTCCTCCCCTCCGGGACCCATTCCGATGACGACTGCGTCAGGTGTGGAGACTGCGGCGGCGACCATGACCGGCTCCCTGAGTTGGGGGGATGTGGCCTGCGTTGTTCCAACGTACTAGCAGTGGGAGGTTGCGTCCTGCGCTCCGACGGAGCCGGGCTCAGCCGCCGACGAAGCCCTCGGTGATGGCCAGGAAGCGCGCGTAGCCGGTCGGCCAGTCCACCTCGGGGTAGTCCACGAGAATGTCGTACTCGGTCCCGTTGTCGTCCTTGTAGAGCTGCTCCTCGGCGTGGTGCGCCACGCCGGTGGCCTTGTCGGTGAAGGTGTACTCCCAGCGGGCCCCGGTGTAGCGCCTCTGGAAGGTGTCCGGCTCCATGCTCACCAACTGGTAGGTCTTGTCGGTCTTGAGCAGGCCCTTCTCCATCTCCTTCGCGTGCTGCAGCGGGCTGATCCCCTGCCCCGGGGTCACCCCGAAGATCACCTGGTGCACGCCGTCGTCCGGGCTGTACCTGATCGCTATGGTGCCGTTCCGGGCGAAGTTGACCCAGGGCTGGTTCCCGCTGACCGGCGGCGGCAGCGGGAAGGAGAAGCCCGACGGGTCGTGCACCTCGGTGTAGCCGGCGGGCAGCGGCGCGCGCTGCGCCGCCGCGGTGGACGCGGGCGAGGACGGCGCGGACGACGCCGGGGGCGTACTGGTGTTCGTCCCGGCCCCGCTGGCGGTGCTGTGCCGCCGGGTGAGCTCGTAGGCGGCCCCGCCGCCGACCAGCGCCGCGACCAGGCCTGCGGCCAGCAGGACCGGCCAGATCCGGCGCCGCTTCCGGCCGTGGGCGCCCGGCAGGCCCTGAGCGCCGTGGGAGCCGGGGGAGCCGTGGGAGCCGTGGAAACCGTCGTGCGGCGGCTGCGTGTGCTGCTGCTGCGCGGGCCACTGTCCCTGCACGGTGGGCCGGTACTCCTCCTCCACGAAGGTCGGCCGGATCGGCTCGGACTTCGCGGTGGGGGCGTGGGTGTGCTCGGCGAGGCTGCTGCGGTCCGCCAGCGGGACGCCCGTCGTGGGGGTGTGCAGCGGGCTCTGCGCCTGCGGCGCGGACAGCGAGGTGGTGTGGCCCGCGGCCACGCTCTCCAGCATCCGGATCGCCTCGGGCGCGGACGGCCGCTCGGCCGGGTCCTTGCTCATCAGGGCGTGCAGCACCGGCGCCAGCGCCCCGGCCTTGTGGGGCTCCGGCAGCGGGTCGGTGACCACCGCCGCCAACGTTGTCAGCGGCGAGTCGCGACGGAACGGGGACTGGCCCTCCACCGCCGCGTAGAGGGTGGCGCCGAGGCCCCACAGGTCCGACTCGGGGCCGGGGCGGGAGCCGTGCACCCGTTCCGGCGCCAGGTAGTCGGGCGAGCCGATCAGGTCGCCGGTACGCGTCAGCGCGGAGTCGCCCTCGAAGGTGGCGATGCCGAAATCGGTGAGCACCACCCGCCCGGTGCCGCGCTCCAGCAGCACATTGGCGGGCTTCACATCACGGTGGATCACCCCGGCCTGGTGCCCCCGGTACAGCGCGGCCAGCACCTGGGCGCCGATCCCGGCGGCCTCGCGGGGGCTGAGCGTGCCCTCCTGCTCGACCAGCTCCGCCAGCGAGCGGCCGTCGATCAGCTCCATCACGATCCACGGCTTGCCGTCCTGCTCGACGACGTCGTGGATGGTGATCACGCCGGGGTGCTTGATCCGCGCGGCGGCGCGGGCCTCCTGCTTCATCCGGGACTGGACGATCAGCAGGTCCTCCTCGGCGAGGTGTCCCACCGAGAGCTCCTTGACCGCGACCTCGCGGTCCAGCATCCGGTCCTCGGCCCGCCAGACGGTCCCCATACCGCCGCGGCCGAGTCGCGCACCGAGCAGATAGCGGCCGACCAGGGTCCTGGGCACCTGGCCGTCGGCCTGCGTGACGGGGCCGCGCGACGACTGTCCGTCACGCTGCCCGCCCCGTGCGGACCCGAGTACCGAGTCCTCTTCCGTCCCCACCGTGCTCCCCCTCGCCAGTGTCCTGCCGTTTGCGTCCAAGCCTGCGGCGACTGGCCCGCTTGAGAATCAGCCGGTGGCACTGCACGACAACCCCAGGGTTTGCTGCACAGCCTAGGCAATACCTGGGGTGCCTGGATAGGCAGGGCCACTCATGTGACCGCCCTGTAATGGTCGACAACCGGTCAGTGGGCCACCAGAACGGTCACGACCAGGGCAATGAGGACGAAGAGAATGATGCCACCAATGAGTGTCACACCCAGTAACGCCGGGTGCCGGTGCGGCGCGGCGTGTCGGTGGTGCGAGTCGTGGGGGAAATCCGGGTGCTCCAGCACCTCGCCGCGCCGCCTGCGCGCGGGCAGCAGCGCGGCCACCGCCAGCAGCTCGTCCTGGTCGATCGGCTCCGGGGCACGGACCAGCAGGCGCCGGATCAGCTCGGCCGCCTCGGGCAGCCCGAGCCGCTCGGCGGGGTCGGGCCGCAGCAGCGCGTGCACCAGCGGGCCGAGCGGGCCGCACTCCGGCAGCGGGGACGGCCGGGACGCCTCGCGGGCCGCGCCCCTGGCCGCGATCGCCGGGCGCTGGGGGGTGACCGCGGACCGGATCTCGCCCGAGCGCGCCGCCGCGAACAGCTCCTCGGTGTCCCGCTCGGGGAACGGGGCCGCGCCGGTCACCGAGCGGTAGAGCAGCACCCCCAGCGCCCAGGCGTCCGCCTCGGGGCCGACCCCGGTGGCGGGGGCGCCGGACCCGGCCGCGATCCGGGCGGCGGCCTGCGAGTCCATCGGCGGCGGCCCCGCCTGCTCGGGCGACCAGCGCTCGGCGACGGCCCCGACGATCACCGCCCGCGCGTCCCTGGCCCGGATCCGGGCCGGCGACCAGGACGCCTCCGGCAAGCCTGCGGCCGGCGTCTCCGCACCCGGCCCCCCGCAGAGCGCCTCCTGCGCCGCCCCCACCACCAGGCCCCCGGCCAGCGCGGTGCCGTCGGCGCACACGGTCACCGTGTCGGCGGTCAGATTGCCGTGCACCAGGCCGACGGCGTGCACCGCCCGCAGCGCCATGACCAGGTCGTGCCCCATCTCGGCGGCCCGGTAGGGCGAGAGCGGGCCGCGGTCGAGCAGGGTCCGCAGCGGGACGCCCGGCAGCGACTCGCCCACCACCCACAGATAGCCGTTCTCGTCGAAGACCTGGAAGACCTGGCTCAGCCTGGGGTGGTCGGGGACGATCCCGGCGACATAGGTCGCCTGGGTGAGCGCCCGTCCGGTGGTGCTGTCCATCTGCTTGTCGAGCGCCACCTGGTCGTAGGGCAGCACCAGTTCGGGCAGCGGCACGGCGTCGAGCTGGACCTCGGCGCCGCTGCGCTGGTCCAGCGCCGCGGCACCGGTCCCCTGGGTCCGCCCGTCCAGCCGGTAGCGCCCGGCGAGCACCCGGCTCTCGGCCGCCGCCCGGGGAGCCGGAACGGCACCCCGCGCGCCCCGGCCCGCCCTGCCTGCCTTGCCTGCCTTGCCTGCCTTGGCCGTTCTGGCCGTCCTGCTCATGCCGCCACCTCCCTCGTTCGCCGTCCGTACCCGAGTACTCAACCTCAGCGTACGTCCCGACGCGCCGTCAGCCCGCAGGCTGGAAGCTGGAGAAGAAACGATTCAGGAGCTGCTGGTTCCTGGCGTCGTTCCAGGTCGCGTCGGGGGCGGTCCAGTAGATGGCGTAGCCGTGGGTCGCGTCGGGGACGAAGCCCCGGTTGAGCGAGTGCAGGGTGGTCCCGGCCTGGGAGTAGGTCCATTCCCAGTCGGCGGCGTCCCAACCGCGGTAGACGACGGTGTGCAGGGCGATCCGCCGGTACCCCGGGAATCTGCCGGAGATCGCCGCCTCCTCGCTGCGCCAGGCGCCGACGGCGCTGTTGCCGGGGGTGCTGGTCGAGTCCAGTTGCAGCGTGCCGGCGGGCCCGTGGTACTTCCAGCTGGTGGCGCTGCTGCTGACCAGGGTCCAGCCGACCGGGATCTCCACCGTGGCGCCGCCAGGGCCCTGGACCCGGCGGAAGGCTCCGGCCACGGCACCGCCGGTGGCTGCCGTGGAGGCGGACGCCGCCGAGCCCGTGCCCGCCTTCGTGCCCGACGAGGCGGCTGCGGAACTGGACGCCGACACCGAGGCCGCCGCACTCCCGGCCGCCGACGTGCCCCGCGCGTTCCGTTTGCCGTTCTGATGGGCGGCCACCGCCACGGCCACCCCGATCGCCACCACCAGCAGCAGCACCAGCAGCAGCACCAGCAGCGGCCGCACCCGGCGCCGCCTCACCGTGGACACCGTCGCGGGCCCGTAGGGCACCGACTGCTGCGCGCCGGGCGGCGGCAGCGGCGGGACCGGCTGCATCCTGGTGGGCGCGGGCTCCTGGACGGGCGCCGGCACCGGCTCGTCCGGCGCGTCCAGCACGGCCTCCAGCATCCGCCGGGCCTCTGCCTCGTTCAGCCGGTCGTCCGGGTCCTTGCGCAGCAGGCCCTCGATCACCGGGACCAGCGCCCCGCCGCCCTTCGGCGGCGTCAGCTCCTCCGTCATCACCGCCGTCAGCGTCGACAGCGCCGAGCCCTTGTCGTACGGCGGGCGCCCCTCGACCATCGCGTACAGCGTCGCCCCGAGCGACCACAGGTCGGACGGGGCGCCGGGTATCCGGCCCCGGGCCCGCTCCGGCGAGATGTACGAGGGCGCGCCGACCAGCATCCCGGTGGAGGTCACCGAGGGGTCGCCCTCGACCCGGGCGATGCCGAAGTCGGTCAGCACCACCCTCCCGTCATGCCCGATCAGCACATTGGACGGCTTGACGTCCCGGTGCAGGATGCCCGAGCGGTGCGCCTCGGCCAGCACGCCCAGCAGCTCCAGGCCGATCTCGGCGGCCCGGCGCGGCGTCAGCACCCCGTCCTCGCGGATCACCTGGCTCAGCGCCCGCGACTCGACCAGCTCCATCACGATCCACGGCCGGTCGTCCTCCTCGACCACGTCGTAGACGGTGACGGCGGCGGTGTGCCGGATCCGGGCGATCGCCTTGGCCTCGGTCAGAGCCCGGGCGATCAGCCGGTGCCGCTCGTCCTCGTCCACGCCGATGAACCGCAGCTGCTTCACCGCGACGTCGCGGCCCAGCATCTCGTCCTTGGCACGCCAGACCGTGCCCATGCCGCCCTGCCCGAGCACGGACGCCAGCCGGTAGCGGCCCGCGAGCAGCCGCCCTGCCATCCCGCCGCCGCTCGTGCCCGCGCTGTGGGCTCCGGCACTCTGAGAGCCGTCCCGCTCGTTGGTCATCCGGATGAGGTCCCCTCCGACTTCGGTGCATCAGTGATCGCCGGCTTCCCCACCCCCTTGAGGGAACCGGCCCAATCCTCCCCTACCCCAGCGGGACGATGTCCTGCGCCCCCAGCCGGGCCGCGTCCGCGGTCAGGTCGTCGGGCTGCTGCTGCGACTCGCGCTCCGCCTCCACCCGCTTCCGGTAGTGCTCCACCTCGCGGTCCACCTGCCCCTTGTCCCACCCCAGTTCACTGGCCATCAGCTCGGCCGTCTCCACCATCGCGGCGGTGCCCCGGTCGAAGGTCTCGATGGAGATCCTGGTCCGCCGGGCGAGCACGTCGTCCAGGTGCCTGGCGCCCTCGAAGCGCGCCGCGTAGACGACCTCGGCCCGCAGGTAGTCGTCCGACCCCGACAGTGCGTCAGCCAGCGTGGGGTCCTCGGCGATCAGGTCGAGCACCTCCTCGGCGAGCGAGCCGTAGCGGTTCAGCAGGTGCTCGATCCGGGCGATGTGCAGCCCGCTGCGCCGGGCCAGCTCGCCCCGGCCGTTCCACAGCGCCTGGTAGCCCTCGGCCCCCAGCAGTGGCACCCGCTCGGTGCAGGACGGCGCGACCCGCTGGTCCAGCCCGTGCACCACCTCGTCCACGGCGTCCTTGGCCATCACCCGGTAGGTGGTGTACTTGCCGCCGGCGACCACCACCAGCCCCGGCACCGCGTGCTGCACCACGTGCTCGCGGCTCAGCTTGGAGGTGGCGTCCGACTCCCCGGCCAGCAGCGGTCGCAGCCCGGCATAGACGCCCTCGACGTCCTCCCTGGTCAGCGGCACCGACAGGACCGAGTTCACATGGTCGAGCAGGTACTCGATGTCGGCGCTGCTGGCCGCCGGGTGGTCCTTCCCCAGGTTCCACTCGGTGTCGGTGGTGCCCACGATCCAGTGCCGGCCCCAGGGGATCACGAAGAGCACGCTCTTCTCGGTGCGCAGGATCAGCCCGGTCGAGGAGTGGATCCGGTCGCGCGGCACGACCAGGTGGATGCCCTTGGAGGCCCGGACGTGGAACTGCCCGCGCTCGCCCACCAGTGCCTGGGTCTCGTCGGTCCAGACGCCGGTCGCGTTGACCACCTGCCGGGCGCGCACCTCGAACTCGCCGCCCTGCTCCAGGTCGTGCACCCGGGCGCCGACCACCCGCTCCCCCTCGCGCAGGAAGCCGACCACCCGGGCCCGGTTGGCGGCCAGCGCCCCGTAGGAGGCCGCGGTCCGCACCAGCGTGGTGACGAAGCGGGCGTCGTCCATCTGCGCGTCGTAGTACTGCACCGCGCCCACCAGCGCGTCCTTGCGCAGGCAGGGGGCCTGCCGCAGGGCCTGGCGACGGGTCAGGTGCCGGTGCACCGGCAGCCCCCGGCCGTGGCCGCCGGTCACCGACATGGCGTCGTAGAGGGCCACCCCGGAGCCGACATAGGGCCGCTCCCAGCCCCGGTGCTGCAGCGGGTAGAGGAACGGCACCGGTTTGACCAGATGCGGAGCCAGCGTGTCCAGCAGCAGCCCGCGCTCCTTCAGCGCCTCCTTGACCAGCGCGAAGTCCAGCATCTCCAGATACCGCAACCCCCCGTGGATCAGCTTGCTGGAACGGCTGGACGTCCCCGACGCCCAGTCCCTCGCCTCGACCAGACCGGTCGCGAGGCCGCGGGTCACGGCGTCCAGCGCCGTCCCCGCCCCGACCACCCCGCCGCCGACCACCAGCACGTCGAGTTCCTGCTCGGCCATTCGGGCCAGCGATTCCGCCCGCTCGGCCGGTCCCAGTTTCGCGCTACGCAAGGCTGCCTCCGTGTGCATCCGACCGGACCCGTTAAGCCCCAAGTCTGCCGCTTTGCTCCAGAATCACAGACCAAAGGCTGCGCTTGCGGTCAAAGACCGCGTCCCCGGCACGAGAACGCGCCGGGGACGTGGACGAAACAAGAACGGTCAGTGGTGGGCGGTGGGCGCCACGGTGACCTCGACGCGCTGGAACTCCTTGAGCTCGGAGTACCCGGTGGTGGCCATCGCCCGGCGCAGCGCGCCGAACAGGTTCATGGTGCCGTCCGGGGTGTGCGAGGGGCCGTGCAGGATCTCGGCGGTGCTGCCGACCGTGCCCAGGTCGACCCGCTTTCCACGCGGCAGCTCCTCGTGCACGGCCTCCATGCCCCAGTGGAAGCCCTTGCCGGGCGCGTCGTTGGCCCGGGCCAGCGCCGCCCCGATCATCACCGCGTCGGCGCCGCAGGCCACGGCCTTGGCCAGGTCCCCGCTGTAGCCGACGCCGCCGTCCGCGATGACATGGACGTAGCGGCCACCGGACTCGTCCATGTAGTCGCGCCGGGCCGCCGCCACATCGGCCACCGCGGTCGCCATCGGCACCTGGATGCCGAGCACCGTCCGGGTGGTGTGCGCCGCGCCGCCGCCGAAGCCGACCAGCACCCCGGCCGCGCCGGTGCGCATCAGGTGCAGCGCCGCGGTGTAGGTGGCGCAGCCGCCGACGATCACCGGGACGTCCAGCTCGTAGATGAACTGCTTGAGGTTGAGCGGCTCGGCCGCGCCGGAGACGTGCTCGGCGGAGACGGTGGTGCCGCGGATCACGAAGATGTCCACCCCGGCGTCCACGACGGCCTTGGAGAACTCGGCGGTCCGCTGCGGCGAGAGCGCGGCCGCGGTGACCACGCCGGAGTCGCGGATCTCCTTGAGCCGGCGGCCGATCAGCTCGGCCTTGATCGGCTCGCGGTAGATCTCCTGGAGGCGGCGGGTGGCCACGGCCTCGTCCTTGACCTCGGTGATCTCCTCCAGCAGCGGCTGCGGGTCCTCGTAGCGGGTCCACAGCCCTTCGAGGTTGAGCACGCCGAGGCCGCCCATCTGCCCGAAGGCGATGGCCTGCTCCGGGGAGACCACGCTGTCCATCGGCGCGGCCAGAAACGGGAGCTCAAAGCGGTAGGCGTCGATCTGCCAGGCGATCGAGACCTCCTTCGGATCCCGGGTCCGCCGGCTCGGTACGACGGCGATGTCGTCGAAGGCGTACGCCCGTCGGCCCCGCTTGCCCCGCCCGATCTCGATCTCGGTCACGTCCAGCCCTTCGCTCAACCTGCTACTGCCAGGCCCCAGTATCCCGTACAACGACGGAAGGGCCGCCGGGGCGGCCCTTCCATGGGACGTGCGGTTACTTGCCGTGGTAGTTCGGTGCCTCGACGGTCATCTGGATGTCGTGCGGGTGGCTCTCCTTGAGCCCCGCCGAGGTGATCCGGACGAAGCGGCCCTTGGACTCCATCTCGGCGACGGTGGCGGCGCCGACATAGCCCATGGTCTGCCGCAGGCCGCCGACCAGCTGGTACAGCACCGCGGACAGCGGACCGCGGTAGGGCACCTGGCCCTCGATGCCCTCGGCGATCAGCTTCTCGTCGGAGCTGACGTCGCCCTGGAAGTAGCGGTCCTTGGAGAAGGACCTGGCCTGGCCGCGGGACTGCATCGCGCCCAGCGAGCCCATGCCCCGGTAGGACTTGAACTGCTTGCCGTTGATGAACAGCAGCTCGCCCGGCGACTCCTCGCAGCCCGCGAGCAGGCTGCCCAGCATCACCGTGTCGGCGCCGGCCGCCAGGGCCTTGCCGATGTCGCCGGAGTACTGCAGGCCGCCGTCGCCGATGACCGGGACGCCTGCCTCGCGACAGGCCAGCGCCGCCTCGTAGATCGCGGTGACCTGGGGGACGCCGATGCCGGCGACCACCCGGGTGGTGCAGATCGAGCCGGGGCCGACGCCGACCTTGACGCCGTCCACGCCGGCGTCGATCAGCGCCTGGGCGCCGTCACGGGTGGCGACGTTGCCGCCGACCACGTCGACGTCCACCGACGACTTGATCTTGGCCATCCAGCTCAGCGCATTGCTGTTGTGGCCGTGCGAGGTGTCCACCACCAGGAAGTCCACACCCACGGCGGCCAGCGCCTGGGCCCGCTCCAGCGACTCCGCGCTGGCGCCGACCGCGGCGCCGACCAGCAGCCGGCCCTCGCCGTCCTTGGCTGCCAGCGGGTACTTCTCGGCCTTGACGAAGTCCTTGACCGTGATCAGGCCCTTGAGCCTGCCCTCCGCGTCCACCAGCGGCAGCTTCTCGATCTTGTGGCGGCGCAGCCGGGCGATGGCATCCTCACCGCTTATCCCGACCTCGCCGGTGATCAGCGGCATCGGGGTCATCACCTCGCGCACCTGCCGGCTGCGGTCCGACTCGAAGGCCATGTCGCGGTTGGTGACGATGCCCATCAGCCGGCCCGACGGGTCGGTCACCGGCACGCCGCTGATCCGGAACTTGGCGCAGAGCGCGTCCGCCTCGGCCAGCGTGGCCTCGGGGCTGACCGTGATCGGGTCGGTGACCATGCCGGACTCGGACCGCTTCACCAGGTCGACCTGGTTGACCTGGTCCTCGATGGAGAGATTCCGGTGCAGCACACCGACGCCGCCCTGACGGGCCATCGCGATCGCCATCCGCGACTCGGTGACCTTGTCCATCGCGGCGGACAGCAGAGGAATGTTCACCCGGACGTTCCGCGAGACCCGTGACGAGGTGTCCACCATGTTCGGCAGCACCTCGGAGGCTCCGGGGAGCAGCAGGACGTCGTCGTAGGTGAGCCCGAGCATCGCAAACTTCTCGGGGACACCTGCGGCATTCAAAGACATTGGGGCACCTTCCCGTACCGACCCGATCAACCACTCGACGTCGGCGCCACCGGGGGCCTTCCAGCAAGGCAGCTTAGGCACCGATACTTGAGTCTACCGGTACACAGAAAGCCCTCTTGCGCCACAACCACCCCATGTGCTTAGCGCCACACCCCCCAGGGGCGCGAGGAACTGCGCGGCCAACCCTGCACAACCCGCACCCGCTAAGCAGACAACCCTTCGGGCCCACCCAGCGCCAACGCCCGAAGCCGACTAAGAGCCCGATGCTGAGCCACCCGCACCGCCCCCGCAGACATCCCCAGCACCTCCCCCGTCTCCTCAGCCGTAAGCCCCGCCGCCACCCGCAGCAGAACAAGTTCCCGCTGCCGCGCCGGCAGACAAGCCAAAAGCTCCCGCGCCCAAGCGGCCTCGCTGCTCAGCAGCGCCCGCTCCTCCGGCCCGAGCGCATCGTCCGGGGTCTCCGGCAGGTCCTCCGCCAGGAACACCGACTGACCGGGCCCCTTCATCGCCGCACGCTGCAGATCGGCCACCTTGTGCGCGGCGATCCCGTAGACGAACGCCTCGAAGGGCCGCCCCTGGTCGCGGTAGCGCGGCAGCGCGCACAGCACGGCGAGGCAGACCTCCTGGGCCACGTCGTCCACATGGTGCCGGGCGCCCCCGGGCAGCCGGACCAGCCGGGCCCGGCAGTAGCGGAGTACCAGCGGGTGAACCCGGGCCAGCAGCTCATCGGTGGCCTCGGCGTTCCCGCCGACCGCACGGACCACGAGCTCACCAATGGGAACAGCGGCCCCACCGGTGGTCTGGACGCTGCCTGCGGCAGCCGTCACTTCGTCGTCACGCACCGGTCCATGGTGCCTGGTCGCGGAGGAAAACGCGGCACCGCACCCCGACTTGTGCATCGGAACGTTATGCGCCACCACTGACCCCTCCCGCCCACCGGCCGCCGCACTCCGCATTGGGTCCATGTACTCCATGGTGCGCCCTCGGCCGGGATTCCCCGCGCGCCGATCTCCCGGGGAGCGACTCCCCGCACCCCCGAGCAGACCCCAGGTGGCGGACGGGCGATGGTTGGAGCCTACCCGGCGAAACCTGAGCAACCCCTCCCCCGCCCGTCGGGCGGGGGCTGGCACCACCGTCAGCGCACCAGGCCCCAGCGGAAGCCGAGGGCGACGGCATGTGCCCGGTCCGAGGCGCCGAGCTTCTTGAAGAGGCGCCGGGCGTGGGTCTTGACGGTGTCCTCGGAGAGGAACAGCTCGCGGCCGATCTCGGCGTTGCTGCGACCGTGGCTCATCCCCTCCAGGACCTGGATCTCACGCGCCGTCAGCGTCGGCGCCGCCCCCATCTCGGCACAGCGCAGCCGCCTGGGCGCGAGCCGCCAGGTCGGGTCGGCGAGTGCCTGGGTGACCGTGGCGCGCAGCTCCGCCCGTGAGGCGTCCTTGTGCAGGTAGCCCCGCGCGCCGGCGGCCACCGCGAGTGCCACACCGTCGAGGTCCTCGGCGACGGTGAGCATGATGATGCGGGCGCCCGGATCGGCGGACAGCAGCCGCCGCACGGTCTCGACGCCGCCGAGGCCGGGCATCCGCACATCCATGAGGACGAGATCGGACCGGTCGGCCACCCATCGGCGGAGCACCTCCTCACCGTTGGTGGCGGTGGTCACCCGGTCGACACCGGGCACGGTCGCGACCGCACGGCGGAGCGCCTCCCGGGCAAGCGGTGAATCGTCACAGACGAGAACGGAAGTCATGACCGTCCTCCGCAGCTGATCCGCGTCACGTTGAGCCTCCTGGCTGGTACGAGCTGGTACAAAGCGTCACCGGCACGGCCGTGGTGTACAGACGTCTTCCCCGACGTCCGACCCGTTGACCGCCTCCGCACAACCAACGACCGTCACCCGAATGAGTTACGGGCCCGACGATCGCCTCCACCACTCTATGTGGTCGACCCGTTACGGATCATCCACCGCGCAGTGCACTCCGGCGCACAGGCGCCGCGCGCACAGCGCACGCACGTCGCACACGGCTACGCAGTCGTCGGCAGAACCCGGCGTGGCGGCCGCATTCGGCCTACCTCCAGCCCCAACGAGTACCCCCAGTCGCAGGACACGCCACTGCTCCCTTCGTCCGTTTTATGAGACTTTCAGAACTTAGGGCCTATATGCAACGCTGATGGCCTCTTGTCCGATTAGATCTATGTGAGTCATATTTTCATCTACTAGGACCGGACCGCACAACAACTTGAGGGAATGAGCAGCAATGGCAGACTTCTCACGCCTCCCCGGCCCCAACGCCGATCTATGGGACTGGCAGCTCTCCGCCGCCTGCCGCGGTGTCGACAGCTCCCTCTTCTTCCACCCCGAGGGCGAGCGAGGGGCTGCACGCAGCTCCCGCGAGCAGTCCGCCAAGGAGGTCTGCTCCCGCTGCCCGGTGCGCACCGAGTGCGCCACACACGCCCTGGCCGTACGCGAGCCGTACGGGGTCTGGGGCGGGCTGACCGAGGACGACCGCGAGGAACTGCTGGGCCGGACCCGGCACCGACCGAGCGCCGGCACCGCCAGGGACATGGACACCGAAGCGGACGGGGAGGCGGAGGTGGACCTCGACGCCGACGTCTTCGAATCGATCCGGCACTGACCTCGGGGGATACGAAGAAGAATCGTTTCTTCGACTGCCCGGGCGCCCCTCCCGCGCGCGTCAGCGGGACGGGACGGGGACCCGGGCCAGCCGGTCCAGCATCAGCTCCACCGCCGGCACCTGCGCCAGATCCGGCAGCGTGAGCGCGACGACCTCACGGAACACCCCCGAGGCCAGCGGCACCACAGCCACCCCCGCCGAACGCACCGAGGCCAGCGCCAGCTCCGGCAGCACGGTGACGCCCAGACCCGCGCCGACCAGGCCCAGCACCGCCGGGTAGTCGTCGGTCGCGAAGTCGATCCGGGGCGCGAAGCCCTCCTCGGCGCACATGTCCACCAGATGGCCCCGGCACTGCGGACAACCCGCGATCCACTGCTCGTCGGCCAGCTCGGCCAGCGCCACCGGGTCATCCGCACCGCGCCCGGCCAGCGGATGCCCGGCCGCGACCACGCCCACCAGCCGGTCCTTCAGCAACGGCCGGACCACCAGATCGGACCAGTCGCAGGCCGCGGCCGACGCAGTGGCCTCCACCACGGCCTCGGCCCGCGCCTGCCGCCGCGACCCGGTCCCCCCGTCGTCCAGCGGCAGATGCAGTTCGGTCACCCGTCCCGGATAACGGAACGCCACCGCCACCTCGCAGTCCCCACCGCGCAGCATCCCCAGCGACTCCGGCGGCTCGGCCTCGGTCAGCGACACCCGCACGCCCGGCTGCGCCTCGCGCACCCCGGCCACGGCCGCAGGGACCAGCGTCGCGCTCGCCGTGGGAAACGACACCAGCCGCACCCGGCCGGCCCGAAGCCCGGCGATCGCCGCCAGTTCCTCCTCGGCCGCGGTCAGCCCGGCCAGGATCCCGGCGGCATGCCGCACCAGTACCTCGCCCGCCTCACTGAGCCGCACCCCCCGCCCGACCCGGACCACCAGCGGCGTCCCCACCGACTTCTCCAGCGCCTTCATCTGCTGACTCACCGCCGGCTGGGTGTACCCCAGCTCCCGCGCCGCAGCCGAGAAGGACCCGGTCCGGGCAACCGCACGGAGCACTCGCAGATGACGCGCCTCAATCATGCGACCAACATAAGCACAGCTTTGACTTGAGAGCTAAAAACGTTCGTGAGCTTATGCACCCGCGCAACCAGGGCAGACGAAAGGGGCGCGGGGAACTGCGCGACAAGCCACCCGCAAAGGTGCACCTCGCCGCAGACAGCTCCCCGCGCCCCGATCAGCGCGCTACGCCTCAGTGGCTGTGCCCGTGCCCACCATGGCCGTGCCCGGCGTCGCCCTCGTCGTCAGCCGGCTTCTCGACGACCAGCGTCTCGGTCGTGAGCAGCAGCGAAGCGATCGACGCCGCGTTCTGCAGCGCGGAGCGCGTCACCTTGACCGGGTCGATGACGCCGGCCTTGAGCAGGTCGCCGTACTCGCCGGTCGCGGCGTTGTAGCCCTGGCCCTCGTCCAGCTCCGCCACCTTGCTGGTGATGACGTAGCCCTCGAGGCCCGCGTTCTGGGCGATCCAGCGCAGCGGCTCGACCAGCGCGCGGCGGACGACGGCGACACCGGTCGCCTCGTCGCCGACCAGGCCGAGCCCGCCGTCGAGCACCTTCTGGGCGTGGACGAGGGAGGCGCCGCCACCGGCGACAATGCCCTCCTCGACCGCCGCGCGGGTCGCCGAGATGGCGTCCTCCAGACGGTGCTTCTTCTCCTTGAGCTCGACCTCGGTGGCAGCGCCGACCTTGATCACGCAGACCCCGCCGGCCAGCTTGGCCAGCCGCTCCTGCAGCTTCTCGCGGTCCCAGTCCGAGTCGGTGTTCTCGATCTCGGCCTTGATCTGCGCGACGCGGCCGACGACCTCGGAGGAGTCACCGGCGCCGTCGACGACGGTGGTGTTGTCCTTGGAGACGGTGACGCGACGGGCGGAGCCCAGGGACTCCAGACCGGCCTGGTCGAGCTTGAGGCCGACCTCCTCGGCGATGACGGTGGCACCGGTCAGGGTGGCCAGGTCGCCGAGCATGGCCTTGCGGCGGTCGCCAAAGCCGGGGGCCTTCACCGCGACGGCGTTGAACGTGCCGCGGATCTTGTTCACCACGAGTGTGGACAGCGCCTCGCCGTCGACGTCCTCGGCGATGATCAGCAAGGGCTTGCTGGAGCCGCCCTGGAGGATCTTCTCCAGCAGCGGGAGCAGGTCCTGGATCGAGGAGATCTTGCCCTGGTGGATCAGGATGTAGGGGTCCTCCAGGACCGCCTCCATCCGCTCCTGGTCGGTGACCATGTAGGGCGACAGGTAGCCCTTGTCGAACTGCATGCCCTCGGTGAACTCGAGCTCCAGGCCGAAGGTGTTCGACTCCTCGACGGTGATGACACCGTCCTTGCCGACCTTGTCCATGGCCTCGGCGATGAGGTCACCGACCTGCTGGTCCTGCGCGGAGAGCGCGGCGACAGCGGCGATGTCCTCCTTGCCGTCGATCTCACGGGCGACCGAGAGCAGGTGGTCCGACACCGCCTTGACGGCGGCGTCGATGCCCTTCTTCAGCCCGGAGGGGCCGGCGCCGGCGGCGACGTTGCGCAGACCCTCGTTGACCAGGGCCTGGGCCAGCACGGTCGCGGTGGTGGTGCCGTCACCCGCGATGTCGTTGGTCTTGGTCGCGACCTCCTTGACCAGCTGCGCGCCAAGGTTCTCGTACGGGTCGTCGAGCTCGACCTCACGGGCGATGGTGACACCGTCGTTGGTGATGGTCGGAGCGCCGAACTTCTTGTCGATGACGACGTTGCGGCCCTTGGGGCCGAGCGTCACCTTCACGGTGTCGGCCAGCTTGTTGACGCCACGCTCGAGCGAGCGGCGGGCGTCCTCGTCGAACTTCAGGATCTTCGCCATGCTTAGGGTTTCCCTCTCAAACAACCGAGCCCGGACACCCGGTCTCACACAGTGAAGACTGGGGGCCCGGGCGGGGTCACGACTCTGCGGTCAGCGTCAGCTGGTGCTGCAGTAGTGCGGTGGTGCGGTGCGGCTTACTTCTCGATGATCGCGAGCACGTCGCGGGCCGAGAGGACCAGGTACTCCTGGCCGTTGTACTTGACCTCGGTGCCGCCGTACTTGCTGTACAGCACGATGTCGCCGACGGCGACGTCGAGCGGCAGACGCTGGCCGTCCTCGAAGCGACCCGGGCCCACGGCCAGGACAACGCCCTCCTGGGGCTTCTCCTTGGCAGTGTCCGGAATGACCAGGCCAGAGGCCGTGGTCTGCTCGGCCTCGAGCGGCTGGACCACAATGCGGTCCTCGAGCGGCTTGATGGCAACCTTGGAGCTGGTGGTCGTCACGTTCCGACCTCCCCCTTCGGAGATCACGGGGTGATACATGTCTTGGGTGCCAGAGGTGTGGTGCAAGCCCGTCGTCGCGGTGCCGGACCTGCCCTCTCGCGGTTAGCGCTCTCCGGGGGAGAGTGCCAACGACGACACTAGGCCGCGGTTAGCACTCAGTCAACCAGAGTGCCAACGACGCGCTTATTCGATGGATGATGGTGCGGTGGAGATCGAATCGTTCCGTGCCCTGCTGACCGACGAGGGCCAGGCCCTGCTGGCCGAGCTGGCGGACTTCCGGCCGGGGCAGGAGCTCGCGGTCGCGACCCGGCTGCGGCGCAGCCATGACGCGGAGCTGGTGTCGGCGGCGATCGGCCAGGCCGGGCTGCGGCAGCGGGCCGCGGCGAAGTTCGGCGCGGCGGACGCGGCCCGGATGTACTTCACCCCGGACGGGGTCGAGCAGGCGACCCGGAGCAGCGTCGCCGACTGGCGCGCGGCCCGGTTCAAGGCGCTGGGCGTACGCCGCCTCGCCGACCTGTGCTCGGGCATCGGCGGCGACGCGATCGCGCTGGCGCGGGCCGGCATCGAGGTGCTCGCCGTCGACCGCTCCCCGCTCACCTGCGCGGTCGCCGAGGCCAACGCCGCGGCGCTGGGGCTGGACGGGCTGATCCAGCAGCGCTGCGGCGACGTGGCGGACGTGGCACTGACGGGATTTGACGCTGTGTTCGTCGATCCCGCGCGTCGTGGCGGCCGGGGCAGGATCTTCGATCCTGAGGCCTACTCGCCTCCGCTGAGCTGGGCCGTCACCGCGGCACGGCAGACCCCGTTCGCCGCCCTCAAGGTGGCCCCCGGCATCCCGCACCAGGCCGTCCCCGAGGGCGCCGAGGCCGAGTGGGTCTCGGACGCCGGGGACGTCAAGGAGGCCGTGCTCTGGTTCGGCACCGGGGCCGCGCCGGAGCACCCCCATCGGGCGACCCTGCTGCCCGGCGGCGTCACCCTCACGGGTGGTCGACTGCCGGACCCGGAGGCCGGACCGGTCCGCCGCTACCTCTACGAGCCGGACGGCGCGGTGATCCGCGCCCACCTGGTCGCCGAGGTCGCCGAGCAGCTGGACGCCGGCCTGATCGATCCCACCATCGCCTACCTGACAGCCGACGAGCTCCGTCCCACGCCCTTCGCCGGCTGCTACGAGATCAGCGACGTGCTGCCCTTCGGCCTGAAGAAGCTCAAGGCGCTGCTGCGCGAACGCCGGGTCGGCACCGTGGTGGTCAAGAAGCGCGGCTCGGCGATCGAGCCCGAGGAGCTGCGCCGCAAGCTCAAGCCGGAGGGGCCGAACTCCTGCACGGTCTTCCTGACCCGGGCGGCCGGCGCCCCGACGATGCTGCTCGGGCAGCCTGTACAAGCTGCCCGCTAGGGCTTCTGGATGTAGTCGTCCAGGCGGGCGACCGTGAAGCCCTGCTCCTGGATCCGCTTGAGCAGGTTGGCGAACATCGCGGTCATGGTCTCGCCCTTGAGCTCCGAGGGGCCGCGGAAGTGGGCCAGGATGATGTCGCCGTCCTGGAGCTTGTCACCGTTCTGGTACTGCAGACCGGTTATCTGCATCGTCTCCTTCCAGTAGACGACGGCGCGCGGGCCGCAGGCCTGGACCGAGGCGTTGAGGGTCGACGAGTAGGCGCCGTCGCCGTAGGGCGGGCGGAACAGGAAGGGCGCGGCGCCGTACTCGGTGGTGATGATCTTCTGGTCGCCGCAGACCTCCTCCCGCTGCCGGGCCGCCGAGACGGTGCTCATCGCCGGGTGGTGCAGGGTGTGGTTCTGGATGCTGTCGCCGAGCGTCTGCAGCGACTTGAAGTAGCCGTAGTCGGTCTTGATGGCGTCGTCCATCAGGAACATCGTGAAGGGGACCCTGAGGTCGCGCATCATCGCGACGAAGCGGGGGTCCTTCTCGGCGCCGTCGTCGAGGGTGATGAAGACGACCTTCTGCGTGGTCGGCACGGAGCGGAAGACCGGGACCTTGCCGGTCCTGGTCAGCTTGATCGGCTTGTCCGCCGGCGGGGCCGGGGTGGGGTTCAGCGGGGTGAGGCCCCACTTGGACCAGAGCGCGGCGTCGGTGGACATCCCGCCGGTGGTCGCGGAGGGGGCGGAGGCCGAAGTACTGGCACCCACCGCCCCGGCGCTCGTCCCGGCCGCCGGGGCCGCGCCTCCGCTCCCGCGGCAGGCCGTCACGAGCGCCGCCAGGGCCAGCGCCCCCGCCGTCGTGCCCAGGGCCCTGCCGCTCCAGCTTCCCAGGACGTGCTCCACCGTCTGCCGCTCCATGCCTGACGTGCCCGTTCGTACGCATGCGCATACGCACGGAACAGGACGCTAGCGATTCCCAGGCAGTTCCCAGTAGTCAATCAGGTAAGGATTACTCGGACATCCGGTGCAGCTCGTCGTGGGAGACCGGCGCGGCCGGGACAGCGGCCGGGACATGGGTCTCGGTCACCGGCAGCGACGAGTCCGCCGACAGGTCGAAGGCGGAGGGGCGGCGGTTGCGCCAGACCATCTCGGAGCCGAGCGCGGCCACCATCGCGCCGTTGTCCGTGCAGAGCTTCATCCGGGGCACCCGGAGCTCGATGCCCGCGCGCTCGCAGCGCTCCTGCGCCATGGCCCGCAGCCGGGAGTTGGCGGCCACCCCGCCGCCGATCATCAGATGCTCCACGCCGTGGTCCTTGCAGGCCCGGACCGCCTTCCGGGTCAGCACATCGGTGACCGCCTCCTGGAAGGACGCGGCGACGTCCCGGACCGGCACCTCCTCGCCGGCCCGCCGCTTCGCCTCGATCCAGCGGGCGACGGCGGTCTTCAGGCCGGAGAAGGAGAAGTCGTAAGCGGCGTCACGGGGACCGCTGAGGCCGCGCGGGAACTTGATCGCCTCCGGGTCGCCCTCGGCCGCGTAACGGTCGATCACCGGGCCGCCGGGGAAGCCCAGGCCCAGCACCCGGGCGACCTTGTCGAAGGCCTCGCCGGCCGCGTCGTCGATGGTCGCGCCCAGCGAGCGGACGTCGCTGGTGATGTCGGAGGTCAGCAGCAGCGAGGAGTGCCCGCCGGAGACCAGCAGCGCCATCGTCGGCTCGGGCAGCCGTCCGTGCTCCAGCTGGTCCACGCAGATGTGCGAGGCCAGGTGGTTCACCCCGTACAGCGGCTTGTCCAGGGCGTAGGCGTAGGCCTTGGCCGCCGAGACGCCGACCAGCAGCGCTCCGGCCAGGCCGGGGCCCGCGGTGACGGCGATGCCGTCCAGGTCGCTCGCCTTGATCCCGGCCTCGTCCAGGGCCCGCTGGACGGTGGGGACCATCGCCTCCAGATGCGCCCGGCTGGCGATCTCCGGGACGACGCCGCCGAAGCGGCCGTGCTCCTCGACGCTGGTGGCGACCGCGTCGGCGAGCAGGGTGGTGCCCCGGACGATGCCGACGCCGGTCTCGTCGCAGGAGGTCTCGATGCCGAGGACCAGCGGTTCGTCAGCCATCCTGGCTCAGTGCTCCTACGTTGTCGTGGTTCTTCGTGGTGAGATCGTCGAGCCGCATCACCAGGGCGTCGACCCCGGAGGGCTGGTAGTACTTGGGCCGGATCCCGATGGGCCGGAATCCGAAGCGCTCGTAGAGCCGCTGGGCGCGCGGGTTGTCGACCCTGACCTCCAGCAGCAGCTCGCCGCAGCCGGCCGCCGAGGCCTGGTCGATCAGCCGGGCCAGCAGCCGGCCGCCGAGGCCGCTGCCCCAGTGGCTCCTGGCCGAGGCGATGGTCTGCACGTCCCCGCTGCCGGCCACCGCCATCAGCCCCGCGTAGCCGACGACCGCCCCCCGGGCGTCCTCGGCGACGGTGTACCAGCGGGTCGCGCGGGGGTGCCGGGTGTCGGCGAGCTCGGACCAGAACATCCCGGCGGACCAGGCGTCCTCCGGGAACAGCTCGCGCTCCAGCTCCAGCACCGGGGCGATGTCCCACCAGCGCATCTCCCGCAGATTCGGGACCTCGCTCATGCCGGAAGCACCGTCTTGTAGTTCTTGGGCACCTCGGCGTCCGGACGGCGCAGGTACAGCGGCGTCGGCGGGAGCAGCGGGCGTCCGGCGGCGAGTTCGGCGGCCGCGTACGTCGCCAGCGCCGCCGCGGACTGGTGCTCGGGCATGCCCGCGGGCACGTCGCGGAACACCTCCGGGTACAGCAGCGCGCCCGCGCCCACCGCCGGCAGCTGCCCGAGCCGCTCGGCGACCTCGGCCGGACGGTCCACGTGCGGACCGTCCACACGGGCCCCTGCGGCGTCGTAGCAGGCCCAGTACACCTCTTTGCGGCGGGCGTCCGTCGCGGCCGTGAAGGCGCCCTGCAGGCCCGCCGCGCGGGCAGCGTGGGCGATGCCGTCCAGCGTGCAGACGCCGTGCACCGGGATGCCGAGGGCGTGCCCCAGCGCCGCGGCCGTCGCCAGTCCCACCCGCAGCCCGGTGTACGGACCCGGGCCGACACCGACCACCAGCGCGCCGAGCTGCTCCTTGCCGACGCCGGCGGTGCGCAGCACCCGGTCGACGGCGGGAAGCAGCAGCTCACCGTGGCGCCGGGCGTCGACCTGGTCGGCGGAGGCGAGGACCGTCCCGCTGTCCGTGTCCAGGAGCGCGGCGGTGACGGCGGGGGTCGCGGTGTCGAACGCAAGCAGAAGCACGGCACCAGGTTAGACGTTCACGGGATTCGGGATGAGAAGCTGGGACTTCACAGGCATTCCACCGCTGGAGGATCGAGTGGCAAGGTTCGGTACGGGCGCTGTCGTCACCACCCTGACGGCGTCTGCGCTCGCGCTTGTCACCGTGCTGGCGCTGCAGGCCAAGAGCTCGGCCAATGTGACCTCGGCCGCTTCCGGCAAGCCGGGCGCCTCGGTCTCCGCCTCGGCGGGGACCTCCGCCAAGGCCAGCGCCTCGCCCAAGCCGGCCGCGGTCCCGGCGAACTCGGGGACGGGCAAGCGGGTGGTGTACTCGCTGGGCGCCAAGCGGGTCTGGCTGGTGAACGCGGCCGGCACGGCGACCCGGACCTTCACGGTTCAGCCCAGCACGCTCAGCCCCACCGTGGGGACCTACAACGTGAACAGCCGCAGATCCGGCCCCCGGACCGGCTCGGACGGCGTGGAGATCAAGAACATCGTCGTCTTCGCCCAGCGCGGCACCACCGTGTTCGGCTTCAGTTCCGCGACGGACGGCACGACCCCGGCCCCTGACCCGACAAAGAAGACCGGTGGCATCAGGGAGACCCTGGGCGACGGACAGGCGCTCTACGAGTTCACTGTGGTCGGCAGCACGGTCGTCGTCGTCGCCTGACGGCGACTGCGCAGGTCAGGCTGCTTCGCGCGACTCCACCACGATCAGCTCGGGCTCCTCGCGTGCCGTCTCCGGCTCCGCCGGCGGTGTGCTCACCGCCGCGGCCGCGCCGGTCGCGGCGAGCAGGGCGGCCACGCCGACGGGCTGCTCCTCCCCACCACGGCGGGGGGTCGTTCCGGACATGTCGCCTCCCGTGACTGGTTTCCCACGCGCTGACATGGACCATCTTCCCGACAGCGCGTCGGAATAACAACCAAGGACAAGGATCTTGTCGGGACTCAGACGCCCGCCGGCTGCAGCACGGCCCAGTCGGTGCCGCTCCAGCGGTCGCCCAGACCCGTGAGGGTGACGCGTCGCTCGTCGTCGCCCTCGTCCGGCGCCTCGTCGCCGAGGGCGCGCTCGATCCGTACCTCCAGGCGGGAGTCGGACAGCTCCTCGACCCTGCCCTCGCCCCACTCCACGACCACCACCGAGTCCTGCAGCGAGACGTCCAGGTCCAGGTCCTCCATCTGGTCCAGGCCGCCGCCCAACCGGTAGGCGTCGACATGGACCAGGGCCGGGCCGCCGGTCATCGAGGGGTGCACCCGGGCGATGACGAACGTGGGCGAGGTGACCGCGCTGCGGACGCCCAGGCCCGCGCCGAGGCCACGGGCGAGGGTGGTCTTGCCCGCGCCCAGCTCGCCGGAGAGCAGCACCAGGTCGCCCGGGCGCAGCAGCGAGGCCAGCCCGCGGCCGAGGTCCTGCATGGCCGCGGCGTCGGGCACGGTGACGGCGGTGACGGTCGGGGTGTCGGCCATGTGAGGTCGGTTCCTTTCGGTAGCAGCAGGGAGTGACAACGGTCAGGTCAGCGACTCGTCGACGGCGACGGCCGGAGCGGTGCCGAGCGCGAGGTCCCGCACCGGCTGCGGCAGCGGCGCGCCCGAGCCCTTGGCGGCCTGCTCCAGCAGCAGCGCGAGCTGGGTGTTGACCAGCTCGGGCAGCTCCAGCATGAGCAGGTGCCCGGCGTCGGGGACGATGATCAGCTCGGCGTCCGGGAGTTCGGCGGCGATGGCCTGGCTGTGCCGGGGCGGGGTGAGCAGATCCTTGGCCCCGCCCATGACCAGGGTGGGGATGTCGCGGAAGGCCGCCAGCGCCGCGGTCTTCTCATGCAGGTCGAAGGCGGGGAAGAACTCGGCGACGACGTCGATCGGGGTGGCCTCCAGCAGGCGCTGGGCGAAGCGCTCCACGGCCGGGTCCACGTCCTCCCGGCCGAAGGAGAACTTGCGGTAGACCACCGAGGTGAGGTCGCTGCCCAGGCGGCGGCTGCGCTCCACCAGGTCGCGCTGCCGGCCGAGCGCCTTCAGCACTCCGGGGGCGACCCGGTGCAGCATCCTGGCGCCGTAGGCGGGCAGGCCCAGGGTGACGCCGGACCAGCTGCCGGCCGTGGTGCCGAGCAGGGCGACGGCGGCCACCCGCTCGCGGAACAGCTCGGGGTGCTGGTCGGCGAGGGCCATCACGGTCATGCCGCCCATCGAGTGGCCGACCAGGACCAGCGGCCCGGTCGGGGCGACGGCGTCGATCACGGCCTTGAGGTCGCCGCCGAGCTGGTCGATGCTGGCGGGTTCGCCGGCCAGATGGCTGCGGCTGCGCTCGGAGCGGCCGTGGCTGCGCTGGTCCCAGAACACCAGCCGCAGGCCCTCGCGGAAGGCGGCCCGCTGGAAGTGCCAGCAGTCCTGGTTGAGGCAGTAGCCATGGCAGAAGACGACGGTCAGCGGCGGCGTGGGCACCATGCCGAGCATGCTGCCGACGCCGGAGAGCACCCCGCCGAGCGGGCCGCCGGAGGCAGTGCCGCCGCCTGGGCGGAACCGGCCGAGCCAGCCCTTGCGGGGCGCGGAGGTCTCGGCGGCGCCGGCTGCCGGAGGAGTCTGCGGGGCGTCCTGCCAGCCGCTGCCGTCCAGTTCCACATACAGCTCGGTGCCGTCGGGGGCGGCGACGGTGCGCGGGCGGCCGCGCAGCGAGCCGAACGGCGCGGCGGCCTCGACCTCGGCGCCGGCCCGGCGGCGCATGTCCCGTCCTATGGTGAGCCGCTCGACGGCGACACCGGCGGCGGCTCCCGCGGCGACCACGCCCAGCGAGAGCCCTACCAGCCCGGCCCGACGCCAGCGGCCCGCCGCGACATCGCTGGCGACCGACCCCGCCACCGCCTTCACCTGCTGGACCGCCTCGACCGCGGCTCCGGCGGCCGCGCCGGTGACGGCGGAGAGGCCGCTCTCCTCGCTGCTCATCCGCCCTCCACGGCTCCGACGTAGCGCCGGGGGACCCTTGCCCCGATCCGGGTGACGATCTCGTAGGAGATCGTCCCGCAGGCCCGGGCCCAGTCCTCGGCGGTGGGCTCGCCGCGGTCGCCGGGGCCGAACAGCACGGCGAGGTCGCCGACCTCGGCGTGGTCGCCGCCCAGGTCCAGCACGAACTGGTCCATCGCGACCCGGCCGGCGATGGTGCGCCACTTGCCGCCGAGCCAGACCGGGCCGGTACCGCTGGCGTGCCGGGGGATGCCGTCCGCGTAGCCGACCGCGACCAGCGCCAGCGTGGTGTCGCCGGACGTCGTGTAGGTGTGGCCGTAGCTGACGCCGTGTCCGGGCGGGACCGACTTGACCTGGGCCAGCCGGGCCTGAAGGGTCATCACCGGCCTCAGCCCGAAGTCGGCGGGGCCGCCCAGCTCCGGGACCGGGGAGAGGCCGTACTGGGCCAGGCCGGTCCGGACCAGGTCGAAGTGGGACTCCGGCATCAGCAGGGTGGCCGGGGAGTTGGCGAGGTGGCGCACCTCGGGGCGCAGCCCGGCGGCCTCGGCGACCGCCAGGGCCTCGCGGAAGGCGGCGAGTTGGGCGGTGTTCGCGGGGTGGCCCGGCTCGTCCGCGCAGGCGAAGTGGGACCAGACCCCGGCGACGGTGAGCAGCCCTTCGGCCTCGGCCGCACGGGCGGCGGCGACCAGGTCGGGCCAGTCGTGCGGCTGGGCGCCGTTGCGGCCGAGCCCGGTGTCGGCCTTGAGGTGGATCCTGGCCGGACGGCCGGTGGCCCCTACCGCGGCCGTGACCCGGCGCAGCGCCCACTCACCGCTGACCGAGACGTCGACGTCGGCGGCGACGGACTGCTCCCAGGGACCTTCCGGGGTCCACAGCCAGCAGAGCACCCTGGCCCGGTCGGCGGTGATCCCGGCCGCCCGCAGCGTCAGCGCCTCCTCGGGCGTGGCCGTGCCCAACCAGGTCACCCCGGCGTCCAGCGCCGCCAGGGCGCAGGGCACCAGTCCGTGGCCGTAGGCGTCGGCCTTGACCACGGACATGACCTCGGCCGACCCGGTACGGGCGCGCAGGGCACCGAGGTTCGCGCGCAGCGCCGCCAGGTCGATCAGAGCTTCGGCACGCATCGCCGGCTGGGGGTCCGGGGGGTTGCTCCCCGGAAGGTTGGAGTCCATTGCCGGACATTCTCCCAGACCGCGAGGCGCTCCCGGGAAACCGGTCGGGCTGCGGTCTGCTGCGGGCTGCCGCGGATCAGGTGCCGCGCTTGCGGCCGAAGACCGCGACCGGGTCGTGCAGCCTGAGCACGCCCCACAGCGCCCGGGCGTCATGGTTGTTCAGGTTGACGCAGCCGTGCGAGCCGGGCGGCGCGGCGATCGATTCGAAGACGCCGTGGAATGCCTCACCACCCGAGAAGAACTGGCTGTACGGCATGGCGACGTAGCCGTAGAGAGAGGACCGGTGGTGGGCGTCGCGCCAGAACACGTGCCACAGCCCGGTGCGGGTCACATGGCCCCGGCGGCCGCTCCTGATCGGGACCGGGCCGAAGACCACCCGGGAGCCGACCTGCACCCACATCCGCTGGCGGGTGAGGTCCACGCAGGCGATCCGGCCCATCGTGGTGGGACACCGGCCGGCGACGACCGGTCTGGCGGCCTTCGGCCTGGCGGCGGCCTGGGCCTGCGCTCCGCCGACCGAGACGATCCCGGCCGCCACCGCCCCCGCCGCGAGCAGCACCGCCGCACGCCGCACCCTGGTCAGCTGCACCCTGCCCTCACCGTTCCCTTCCCACTGTCCGTACCGCTGTCCGTCAGAGCCGACGCACCGTCACGCTCCGGCGGCGGGACAGGTGTTCTGCTTCGGACAGTACGTATCAGTCCGCCCCGGTCACCCCGCGCCACGCCGCCGGAAGCGCCGCGGCCACCCCTGCGGCGGTGACCGGAGCGTCGCCGAGCGTCCGCGCCGCCAGACCATGCAGATAGGCCGCGACCGAACCGGCGTCGATCGGCGCCAGCCCGGCCGCCAGCAACGAGCCGGCCAGCCCGGAGAGCACGTCGCCGCTCCCCGCTGTGGCCAGCCAGGGCGTCCCGGTCGGATTGACCCGTACCGGCGCCGCCGGATCCGGCCCTGCGACCACCGTGGTCGAGCCCTTGAGCAGCACCGTGCAGCCGTACAGCTCCGCGATCCGGCGCGCAGTGCTGATCCGCGCCCCCTCGACCTGCTCCCGGGTCGCCTCGACCCCGGCCCCGGCCAGCAGCGCCACCGCCTCCCCCGCGTGCGGGGTCAGCAGCAGGTCGACCGCCCCCGCACGGCTCAGCGCCGCGCCGCGGCGGGCCAGCAGCCGCAGCCCGTCCGCGTCCACCAGCACCGGCGCGCCCGCCGCCAGCGCCTCCTCCAGGGTGCGCTGCGCCTCGTCGCCGTCCGACAGCCCCGGACCGACCACCCAGGCCTGCACCCGCCCCGCCGCCTTCGGCCCGCCGTTGGTCACCAGCACCTCCGGATGGGCGCGGACCACCTCGGTCGCCGCCGAGCCCGCGTAGCGCACCGCGCCGGCGCCGCCGTTCAGCGCGGACGAGACCGCGAGCACGGCCGCCCCCGGGTAGCGGTCGGAGCCTGCCGCGATGCCGACCACACCGCGCCGGTACTTGTCGCTCTCGGCCGAGGGCCGCGGCAGCCGCGCGGCGACGTCCGCGTGCTGCAGCGCCTGCACCGCTGCGGGCCCGGGCTCGATCCCGATCTCCACCATCCGCACCACCCCCGCGTACTGCGCCCCCGGGTCCACCAGCAGCCCCGGCTTGTGCGTCCCGAAGGTCACCGTCACCGTCGCGCGCACGGCCGCACCGGCGACCTCCCCGGTGTCCGCGTCCACCCCGCTGGGCAGGTCCACGGCCACCACCGGCACGGCCGCCCGCTCCACCGCGCGCACATACGGCAGAGCCGAACCGCGCAGGCCGCCCCGACCGCCGATCCCCACGATCCCGTCCACCACCAGGCCGGCCCGCCCGATCTCCGCCAGACCCTCGGCCTGATCCGCCGTCACCACGCCACCGGCGCCCAACAGGGCCGCCAGCCCGGCGCCATGGGTCCGCTCCCCCGCCAGCAGCACCGCGCTGACCCGGGCCCCGCGCGCCGCCAGCCGCGCGCCGGCGAACAGGGCGTCACCGCCGTTGTCCCCGCTGCCGACCAGCAGCACGACCCGGCTGCCGTAGACCCGGTGGCTGCTCCGCAGACTACGACGGGCCACTGACATTCCCCGGTCCGCGCCCCCCACCAGCAGTTCCGCGCAGGTGGCCGCCAGGCCGGCCGCCGCCCGCTGCATCAGCGCGCCTTCGGGCAGCCGCCGCATCAGCGACTCCTCCGCCGCCCGTACCCGCTCCACCGTGTGCGCATACCGCATGGCCCACTCCTCAGCCGCCGAAGACCCGGGTCGCGGCTCAGCCCTCCGCGATCACCACCGCCGACGCTACGCCCGCGTCATGGCTCAGCGAGAGATGCCACGACCGCACGCCCAGCTGCTCCGCCCGCGCCGCCACCGTGCCGCGTACGGACAGCAGCGGACGGCCGGAGGGCTCCGTGCTCACCTCCGCGTCGGTCCAGGCCATCCCGCCCGGCGCCCCGAGCGCCTTGGCCAGCGCCTCCTTGGCCGCGAACCGCGCCGCCAGCGAGGCGGCGCCGCGCCGCTCTCCGCTCGGCAGCAGCAGCTCGGCCTCGGTGAACAGCCGCTCGGCCAGGTTCGGCGTCCGCAGCAGCGACGCCTCGAAGCGGGCGATCTCCGCCACATCGATGCCGACCCCGATGATCATTCTCAGCTCCCTCGCCCCCGCCCGGCGGCAGGGTCACCCCATCGTGCCCCAGCCCCGCCGGATTGCCTGGACAATGGGCTGGTGCGGATACAGCTGCTCGGACCCTTCCAGGTCACCGACCCGGCCGGTGACCCCGTCGAAATCGTCGGCGCCCGGATGCGCGTCCTGCTGACCGCCCTCGCACTGGAGGCCGGACGGTCCGTGTCCGCGGCCGCGCTGACCGAGGCGCTCTGGCCCGACGGCGCCACCCCGGCCAACCCGGCCAACGCCCTGCAGGCCCTGGTCTCCCGGCTGCGCGCGGTCCTCGGCCGCGAGCTGGTGGTCGCGGCCCCGCAGGGCTACCGCCTGGCCCTGGACCCCGCGCAGGTGGACGCGCACCGCTTCGAACAACTGCTCAGGACGCACCCGTCCGCCGAGCAGCTGGCCGCAGCCCTCGATCTGTGGCGCGGCCCCGCACTCGCCGACGTCCCCGGCTTCGAGGACACCGCCGCCCGGCTGGAGTCGCTGCGGGCCAACGCCCGCGAGGACCTCTTCGAGGCCCGCATCGCCGAGGGCCGGGGCGCGGAGGTCGTCGCCGAGCTGGACGCCCTCAGCGCCGCGGCGCCGCTGCGGGACCGGCCCCGCGCCCTGCTGATGCGCGCCCTGCACCAGGCCGGCCGCAGCGCCGACGCCCTCACCATCTACGAGCAGGGCCGCGCGCTGCTCGCCGACGAACTGGGAGCCGACCCGTCCCCGCTGCTCAGAGCCGCCCACCAGGCGATCCTGACCGACGGGACCCCGACGCCCCTGTCCGTGCCACCCACGCCGACACTGACCGCGCCGCGGCTCCCCGCCCAGCTCACCAGCTTCCTCGGCCGCGACAGCGACCTGGCGTCCGTCGCCGAGGCCCTGCGCCACACCCGGCTGGTCACCCTCACCGGCCCCGGCGGCGCCGGCAAGACCCGGCTCTCGCTCGAAGTCGCCGCCCGGCACCACGCCCCGGTCCGGCTGGTGGAGCTCGCCCCGGTCGCCGACCCCGGCGACCTCCCGTCCGCCCTGCTCGCCGCGCTGCAGCTGCGCGAGTCCTCCGGCACCCAGCGGCCCAGCGCTCGGGCCCATCCGCTGGGCGAGACGGTGGACCGGATCGTCGACTCGCTGGGAGTACGGGACCTGCTGATCGTCCTGGACAACTGCGAGCACCTGGTCGCGGCCGCCGCCGACCTCTCCGCCCGGCTGCTGGCCGGCTGCCCGGGCCTGCGCATCCTCGCCACCAGCCGGGAGCCGCTGGGCATCACCGGCGAGCAGCAGTACCCGGTGCTGCCGCTGGGATTCCCCGCCGACCCGCAGCAGGACCCGGGCCTGACGGTGGACCGGGCTCTCGCCTTCCCCGCCGTACGGCTGTTCCAGGAGCGCGCCGCGGCGGTCCGCCCCGGCTTCCGGCCGACCACCGCCGACCTGCCGCCGGTCCTCGCCATCTGCCGCGCCCTGGACGGACAGCCGCTGGCCCTGGAACTCGCGGCCGCCCGGATCAGCAGCCTGTCCCCCGCGCAGATCTCCGAACGGCTGGCCCGACGCTTTCAGCTGCTCACCGGGGGAAGCCGGACCGCGCTGCCGCGCCACCGCACCCTGCGGGCGGTGGTGGACTGGAGCTGGGACCTGCTGGAGAAGCCCGAGCGCTCGCTGCTGGCCCGGATGTCCGTCTTCTCCGGCGGCGCCGAGCTGGAGACCGTCGAACAGGTCTGCGCCTCGGACGAGCTGAGCTCGGGTCAGATCATGGACGCGCTCGCCTCACTGGTCGACAAGTCGCTGGTGGTGCACGCCTCCTCGGGCCGCTACCGGCTGCTGGAGACGATCAAGGTCTATGCGGCCGAGCGGCTCGCCGAGGACGCCGGCGCGGCAGCCGCGACCCGCACCGCGCACGCGGCGCACTTCACCGCGCTCGCCGAGACCGGCGAGCCCCACCTCTACGGCCCCGGCCAGATCCGCTGGCTGGCCCGCTTCCTGGCCGAGCACGAGAACCTGATCTCGGCGCTGCGCTGGGCGGTGGAGCAGCGCGACGCGGACACCGCGGTGCGCCTGGTCGCCGGGATCGGCTGGTACCTGTGGCGGCGCGGCGAGCGCGGCGAGAATCTGCCGGTAGTGCGCGCCGCGCTGGAACTGCCCGCCGACGCCGTCCCGCGGCTGCCGCGCGCGGTCGCCCTCGCCATCACCGCGCTCTACAGCCTGGACACCAACTGGGAGCCGGAGCCGGCGCTCAGCCTGATGCGCAGGGCCATGGACCTGCGCGCCGAACTGGGCGACCCCTACGCCCATCCGCTGCTGCCGATGATGGACATCATGGACGCGATGTTCAGCCACCAGGACTGGGCCATCGCCGGCATTGCCGAGCCGCTGTTCGAGGCGCCGGACCCCTGGGTCCGGGCCACCGCGCATCTCTTCATGGGCTACGCCCAGCAGAACGAGGGCCGCCCGGAGCAGGCCGAGGAACACCTCCGGGAGGCCACCGAGCGCTTCGAGGCCGTCGGCGACCTGTGGGGGCAGTCCTTCGCCAGCGCCGGCCGCGCCGAGCTGGCCCAGTGGCGCGGCGACGGTGCGGAGGCCGTGCGGCTGTGGGAGCTGGCCATCAGCCTGGAGGAGCGGATGGGCGTCAGCGCCGACTCCGCCGACTACCGGGCCCGGCTGCTCGCGGCCCGGCGGGTCGGGGAGCCGTTGGACCCGCAGGTGCTGGCCGCCATGGAGGCGGAGGCCGAGACCTGCCTGCGGGACAGTTCCTGGTCGGGCGTGCTGATGACGCAGATGAACCTTGCCGACGCCTACCGGGGTCTCGGTCGCCCCGAAGCGGCCCGGGCGACCATGGCCAAGGTCGTCGCCATGGTCGGCTCCCGGCCGCAGACCGTCCCGCAGATGACCATGCTGCTGCACACGGCACTGGCCCAGATCGAGATCGCCGACAGCGCGTTCGACCTCGCCGAGGAGCATCTGCGTACCGCCTCCGCGGCCGTCCAGCACTTCTACGACGGCCCGGTGGTGGCCTTCACCCTGCACGGCTGGGCCGATCTGGCCCTGCAGCGCGGCGACGCCGTCCGGGCGGCGGAACTGCTGGGCGCGGCCCACACCCGGCGGGGTGTGCCGGACCTCTCCTCCCCGGACGTCGCCCGGATCTCCCGGCAGGCCTCGGCCGAGCTGGGCGAGGAGGCGTTCGCCCGGGCCTACGAACGCGGACGGGCCATCCCGGACCAGGAACTGTTCTCCTGGTTCGGGGTGGCCGTCGAAGGCTCGCTGCTCGGCCGGCAGCGCGAGCGCCGGGCCGGGCGATGACCGGGGGTCAGTGGGCTCAGCTGCGCCGCTGGTAGGCGCGCAGCGCCAGCGGGAAGAACACCACGGCGATGGCCGCCGCCCACAGCAGGGTGTGCACCACCGGACCCTGCACCGGACCGCCGACCAGCAGCGCCCGCATGGCGTCCACCAGCGAGGTGACCGGGTTGACCTTCACCCAGGCCTGCAGCCAGCCCGGCATCGAGGAGACACTGACGAAGGCGCTGGAGGAGAAGGTCAGCGGGAACATCACGACGAAGCCCAGCATCTGGACCTTCTCCGCGTTCTCGGCGACCATCCCGACCAGCACCATCAGCCAGGACATGGCCAGCGCGAAGACCACCATCAGCGCCATGGCGCCGAGCACCCCGGCCACCCCGGCCGGCCGGAAGCCGAGGAGCAGCCCGAGACCCAGCATCAGCGCCATCGACCAGACCTGCTTGCCCAGGTCGGCCGCCACCCGCCCGGCCAGCGGCGCGGACCGGGCGATCGGCAGACTGCGGAGCCGGTCGAAGACGCCCTTCTGGATGTCGCTGTTCAACCCGACCGCGGTGGTCAGCGTCGCGAACAGCCCGTTCTGGACCATGATCCCGGCCAGCGCGAACTGCAGGTAGGCATGGGTGGACCCGGACATCTGGCCGCCGAACACATAGGTGAACAGCAGCAGGAACATGATCGGCTGGACGCTGAGGTCCATCAGTTCCATCGGGTTGTGCTTGATCTGCACCAGATTGCGCCAGGTCAGCGTCGCGGTGTGCTGCAGACCGGCGAGGAGGCCGACCCGGCCCGCCGGGGCGGTGGGTGCGGTGAGCGTTGCGGTGGCCATGGTCAGACTCCTGCCTTCACGGTGGCGGCCTCGGATTCGGCCTCGGTCTCGGTCTTGTCGGTCACCGCGGCGCGATGACCGGTCAGGGTGAGGAACACCTCGTCCAGGCTGGAGCCGCGCAGCGACAGCTCGCTGACGACCAGTCCGGCCTGTTCCAGCCGCGCGACCACGGCCGGCATCAGCGCGACGTCCCGGACCGGGGCGCTGACCAGACCGTTGGGGGTCATCTCCGTCCCGGACCCGGCGAGCGAGGCGACCACCCCGTAGACCAGCTCCAGCTGCTCGGCACGCTGCGGACGCAGCTCCAGGACCTGCCCGCCGACCTGGGCCTTCAGCGCGTCCGGGGTGCCCCCGGCGATCACCCGGCCCTTGTCGATCACCACGATCTCGTCGGCCAGCTGGTCCGCCTCCTCCAGGTACTGCGTGGTCAGCAGGACGGTGACGCCCTCGCTCACCAGCCCGCGGACGATGTCCCAGAGCTCGTTGCGGCTGTGCGGGTCGAGCCCGGTGGTGGGCTCGTCCAGGAACAGCACCTGGGGACGCCCCACCAGCGAGGCCGCGAGGTCGAGCCGCCGCCGCATCCCGCCGGAGAACGTCCCGGCCGCCCTGCCCCCCGCCTCGGTCAGCGCGAAGCGCTCCAGCAGCTCCGCGGCGCGCTTCCTGGCATCCGGCCGGGACAGTCCCAGCAGGCGGCCGATCATCAGCAGGTTCTCGAACCCGGTGAGCATCTCGTCCACCGCGGCGTACTGCCCGGTGAGCCCGATCTGCGCCCGTACGGCCGGCGCCTGCCGCACCACGTCGAGCCCGCCGACCAGCGCCCGGCCCGCGTCGGGACGCAGCAGCGTCGCCAGCACCCGCACCGTGGTGGTCTTGCCGGACCCGTTGGGCCCGAGCAGCCCGAGCACCGTCCCGGTGCGGGCCGCGAGGTCCACCCCGTCCAGCGCCCTCGTCTCCTTGAAGCTTTTCACCAGGCCCTCGGCCTGGAACGCGTAGGTCATCGGGTCTCCCCCGTCGTCGCACGGTCTGTCGTCGACACCGACGATGCACCCCGGCACTGACATACGGCTGAGACGAATCTCTCCCGGCTGACAGGCCGCTGACACGCACATGGACCCCACCCGCACCGACAATGGACGGGTGCCGACAACGCTCGAAGCCCAACGCCGCGCTGACGCGTCCCCCTTCGTCGACCTCGTCCGGTCGGAGTGGAGCGCGCTCCATGACCGCACGCCCCTTCCGCTGACCGCAGCCGAGGTGGAACGTGTGCGGGGTCTCGGCGACGTCATCGACCTCCAGGAGGTCAAGGACGTCTACCTGCCGCTGTCGCGCCTGCTCAACCTGTACGTCACCGCGACCGGACGGCTGCGCGGCGCGCTCAACAACTTCCTGGACAGCAACGAGCACACCCACACCCAGCCGGGCACCCCGTTCGTCATCGGCGTGGCCGGCAGCGTCGCCGTCGGCAAGTCCACGACGGCCCGGCTGCTCCAGGCGATGCTGGCCCGCTGGCCCGAGCACCCCCGGGTCGAGCTCGTCACCACCGACGGTTTCCTGCTCCCCAACGCCGAGCTGCGCAGCCGCGGGCTGATGGCCCGCAAGGGCTTCCCCGAGTCCTACGACCGCAGGGCGCTGACCCGCTTCGTCGCCGACGTGAAGTCGGGCAAGGAGGAGGTCACCGCGCCGGTCTACTCCCACCTGGTCTACGACATCGTCGAGGGCGAGCGGCTGACGGTGCGCCGCCCCGACATCCTCATCGTCGAGGGCCTCAACGTCCTCCAGCCCGCGCTGCCCGGCCTGGACGGCCGGACCCGGGTGGCGGTCGCGGACTTCTTCGACTTCTCGATCTACGTGGACGCCCGCGTGGACGACATCGAGCGCTGGTACCTGGAACGGTTCCGCAAGCTCCGGGAGACGGCGTTCCAGGACCCCACCTCCTACTTCCGCCGCTACGCGGAAGTCCCCGAGGACGAGGCCATGGACTATGCGCGCCAGCTCTGGCGCACCATCAACCGCCCCAACCTCGTCGAGAACGTGGCCCCGACGCGGGGGCGCGCGAGCTTGATTCTGCGTAAGGGTGCAGACCACAAGGTGCAGAGGGTCCGCCTGCGGAAACTGTGACCGTCGCGGACGGTTGCTGTTCGCGCAGTTCCCCGCGCCCCCAAAACAGAAGGGGCGCGGGGAACTGCGCGAACAGCAACCCCCTACAAGGGCAGAGCCGTCCGCACGACCTCGGCCAACCGCTCCGCAACGGCATGAACCTGCTCAATATCCGCGGCCTCGACCATCACCCGCACCAACGGCTCCGTCCCCGAAGGCCGCAGCAGCACCCGCCCCGTCGAGCCCAACTCAGCCTCGGCCGCAGCCACAGCCCTCCGCAGCGTCTCGTCCGTGGAGGCCCGTCCCTTGTCCACGCCCTTGACGTTGATCAGCACCTGCGGCAGGCAGGTCATCACCCCCGCCAGCTCCGCCAGCGACTGCTTGGTCGCGGCGACCCGGGCCGCCAGCATCAGCCCGGTGAGCGTCCCGTCCCCGGTCGTCGCATGGTCCAGAAAAATGACGTGACCGGACTGCTCGCCGCCCAGGTTGTACCCGTGCTGCTTCATCGACTCCAGCACATAGCGGTCGCCCACCGCGGTCTGGATCAGGTCGATCCCCTCCCGCTCCATGGCCAGCTTGAAGCCGAGGTTGGACATCACCGTGGCCACCACGGTGTTCTTGGTCAGCGTCCCGGCCTCCCGCATCGCGCAGGCCAGCACCGCGAGGATCTGGTCGCCGTCGATCTCGTTGCCCTCGGCGTCCACCGCGAGGCAGCGGTCGGCGTCGCCGTCGTGCGCGATGCCGAGGTCGGCCCCGTGCTCGACCACCGCCGCCCGCAGCGGCGCGAGGTGGGTGGAGCCGATGCCGTCGTTGATGTTGAGCCCGGTGGGGTCGTCCCCGATGGTGTGCACCACCTCGGCCCCGGCCCGGCGGAACGCCTCCGGGGAGACCTTCGCCGCCGCGCCGTGCGCACCGTCGATGACGACCTTCAGACCGTCCAGGCGGTTGGGCAGCACCGACAGCAGATGCTGCAGGTACTGCTCGAAACCCTCCTCGTGGCTGCGGACCCGGCCCACGGCCTCGCCGGTGGGGCGGGTCCAGTCGTGGCCCTCGAAGCGCTCGTACTCGGCCTCTATGGCGTCCTCGACCGCGTCGTCGATCTTCTGCCCGCCGCGTGCCAGGAACTTGATGCCGTTGTCCGGCATCGGGTTGTGGCTGGCCGACAGCATCACGCCCAGGTCGGCGTCCAGCAGGTCGGTGAGGTAGGCCACGGCGGGTGTCGGCAGCACGCCGACCTTCAGCACGTCCACCCCGGAGCTGGCCAGGCCGGCGATCACGGCGGCCTCCAGGAACTCCCCCGAGGCACGCGGGTCGCGGCCGACCACGGCGACCGGACGGTGTCCCTCGAACGCGCCGGCGTCGCCCAACACGTGCGCCGCGGCCACCGAAAGGCCCAGCGCCAGCTCGGCGGTGAGGTCCACGTTCGCAAGCCCGCGCACGCCGTCCGTGCCAAACAGTCGTCCCACTGCTTCATCCTCCGCGGCTCAGTCAACCAGGTTCGAGGTCCATCAACGCAGCACGCCCCGGGAGCACATGGTGTGCTCCCGGGGCGTGACAGTCCAGCTTCGGCCGCAGGCTCCAGGGTGTGGAGGAGCATCCGGCGCGAGGCGGGGAGGCTTAGCGCTTGCTGTACTGCGGCGCCTTGCGGGCCTTCTTCAGACCGGCCTTCTTGCGCTCGACGGCGCGCGGGTCACGGGTCAGGAAGCCGGCCTTCTTCAGGGCCGGGCGGTTCGCGTCGACGTCGACCTCGTTCAGCGCGCGGGCGACGCCCAGGCGCAGGGCGTAGGCCTGACCCGAGATGCCGCCGCCGTTGATGCGGGCGATGATGTCGTAACGGCCGTCCAGCTCAAGGAGCTTGAAGGGCTCGTTCACGATCTGCTGGTGCACCTTGTTGGGGAGGTACTCCTCCAGGGTGCGACCGTTGATCTTCCAGACACCGGTGCCGGGGACGATGCGCACGCGGGCGATCGCCTCCTTGCGACGGCCCAGGCCGGCGGCCGGGACGGCCTCGGCGAAGCGGCCGACAAGGGACTCGGTGGTGTACTCGGTGGGCTCCTCGACCTCAACCTCGAAGGTCTCGTCGACCTCGAGCGGGGTCTCGGCAGTGGTCTCGGCCACGGTTCTCCTCAGCTGCGTTTCTGTTTTCGGGGTGTGGCCGGTGTTACTGCGCGACCTGGGTGATCTCGAACGGCACCGGACGCTGGGCAGCGTGCGGGTGCTGGTCGCCCGAGTAGACCTTCAGCTTGGAGAGCATCTGACGGCCCAGGGAGTTCTTGGGGATCATGCCCTTGATGGCCTTCTCGACGGCCTTCTCCGGGTTCTTCTCCAGGAGGTCGTCGTAGCGCACGGAGCGCAGGCCGCCCGGGTAACCGGAGTGGCGGTAGGCCAGCTTCTGGGTCTTCTTGTTCCCGGACAGGTGCACCTTGTCCGCGTTGATGATGATGACGAAGTCACCCATGTCAACGTGCGGCGCGTACACCGGCTTGTGCTTACCCCGGAGGAGGTTCGCGGCCTGAGAGGCCAGGCGGCCGAGAACGACGTCTTGGGCGTCGATAACGAGCCACTGACGCTGGACGTCGCCGGGCTTGGGGCTGTACGTACGCACGGTCGTAGCCTTCGCTTTTCAGTGAGTGTGTCCTGACAGGACCACCCGGACGATCGGAAGCAGCCGAGACGCACTTCCCCGGACGCAATCGGATGGGCGCGTCGCTGCTTATCGGCCCGGTGGACCGGCGTACCGACCTCTCACGTGAGATGGAGCGAGCCAATACGCACAACGAACTCGCAGGATACCGGGACGGAGCCGTACGGGTCAAAATCGCCCGTCCGGAACCGCGGTACCCCGCAAGCCACGTCTACTCTACGCGCACTATCAGGGTCATCGATCCCGTGTCACCCGGGACTCGTCCCAGACCGGCTCAGGAGCCTCATAGACGCGCCCGTCCGAGCCGAAGACCACGTACCGGTCGAAGCTGCGCGCGAACCAGCGGTCGTGGGTCACCGCGACCACCGTTCCCTCGAAGCTCTCCAACCCCTCCTGGAGTGCCTCCGCGCTGTCCAGGTCCAGGTTGTCGGTGGGCTCGTCCAGCAGCAGCGCGGTGGCCCCGGAGAGCTCCAGCCGCAGGATCATCAGCCGCGCCTGCTGCCCGCCGGAGAGGTCCTGGAACCGGATCTCCTCCTGGTGATGCAACTCATAGCGGCGCAGCACGCTCATCGCCGCCTTGCGGTCCAGCGCGTGCTCGGACTCCAGGATCTCCCTGGTGGTCCGCCCGAAGAGCTCGGGGTGGGCGTGGGTCTGCGCGAAGTGGCCCGGGACCACCCTGGCGCCGAGCTTCCAGCTGCCGGTGTGGGCGACCTGCTCGCCGGCCAGCAGCCGCAGGAAGTGCGACTTGCCGGAGCCGTTGGAGCCCAGTACGGCGATCCGCTCGCCGTAGAAGACCTCCAGGTCGAACGGTTTCATCAGGCCGGTGAGCTCCAGCCGCTCACAGGTCAGCGAGCGCACTCCGGTCCTTCCGCCGCGCAGCCGCATGGCGATGTTCTGCTTGCGCGGCGGCTCCGGCGGCGGACCGATCTCCTCGAACTTCTTCAGCCGGGTGACCGAGGCCGCGTAGCGGGAGGCCATCTTCGGACTGCGGGCCGCGTAGTCGCGCATGTCCAGCACCAGCTTCTTCAGCTGGTCGTGCTTCTCGTCCCAGCGGCGGAGCAGTTCGTCGAAGCGGGCGAAGCGCTCCTCGCGAGCGGCGTGGAAGGTGGCGAAGCCGCCGCCGTGCACCCAGACCTCGCTGCCGCCGACAGCGGTCTCCACGCTGACGATCTTCTCGGCGCAGGACGCGAGCAGCTCGCGGTCGTGCGAGATGAACAGCACCGTCTTGGAGGTGGCCCTGATCTGCTCCTCCAGCCAGCGCTTGCCGGGGACGTCCAGATAGTTGTCCGGCTCGTCCAGCAGCAGCACCTCGTCGGGGCCGCGCAGCAGCGCCTCCAGCACCAGCCGCTTCTGCTCGCCGCCGGAGAGGGTGTTCAGGCCGCGCCACTGGGCCCGGTCGTACGGCACCCCCAGGGCGGCCGTCGTGCAGACGTCCCAGACGGTCTCGTACTCGTAGCCGCCGACGTCCGCCCAGTCGGAGAGCGCCTGGGCGTAGGCGAGCTGCGCCTTCTCGTCGTCCTGCGCCATCATCACCAGCTCGGCGGCGTCCACCGCCCTGGCGCCGGTGCGGATCCTCGGCGGGGCCACCGACACCAGCAGATCGCGCACCGAGGCGTCCGGCGGCAGTGCGTGGCCGCCGTCCTCCTCCGCCGCCCTCGCGTCGTCGGAAGCGGCCTCGCCGCCGCGACCGGTGGTTCCGACGAACTGGCGCATCACGCCGAGGCCGCCGCTGATCGTCACCGATCCGCCGTGCGGCTGCAGGTCACCGGCGACCATCCGCAGCAGGGTGGTCTTGCCGGCGCCGTTCGCCCCGACCAGGGCGACCGCCGCGCCCTCCCCCACCCGGAAGGACACGTCGTCGAACAGCACCCGCCCGTCCGGCAGGTAGTACTCCAGGTGTGAAATCTCGACATGTCCCATGGTCCGTAATTCTCTGCCGCGCGGACGCCGGGCCCAAATGGGTTTCCGTTCAGCGCACTGGCACTGCCCCGCGGACCTGCGCCAGCACGGCCTGCGCCTGGCCGTCGGCCCCCGCGTGGTTGGGGTGGAACGGCACGGCGATGCCCGGAGTGTTCAGCGACAGCGGCAGCAGGCCCTCGGTCCAGCGCACGGTCGGGCTCTGGCAGACGTCGTGCCCGAGCGAGGGGGTGTAGGTGTCGGCCAGCTCCGTCCCCTTCGGGTCCTCGGCGGCGGCCCTGGCCAGCATCGCGTTCACGGAGAGCAGGACCCGGTGCAGATACGGCATGTCCTGCCCGCTGATCGGGACGTACGGCCAGCAGCCGCGCTCCGGGAACGCCGCGAGATAGTTCACCAGCAGCACCCTGGCCCGCGGGGCGCGCTGGTGGATTCCGGCCAGGACGCCCGCGACCACCTGCTGCTCGGCGGCGATCCGCTCGGTGAGCGGGTCGTGCGGGCAGGTAGTGGTGGGCAGCGGCAGCAGAGCGAGGCAGCGCCCGATCATGCCGACCAGGTCGAGGTCGTTCCCGCCGACCCCCACGGTCACCAGATCGGTGTTCCGGCCCAGTCGGGAGAACTGCGGGGGGTTGATTCCCCCGAGCACCGGCTGAGGCCCCGTCATACTGCCGCTCACGGCCCCGCCGCAGGTCGCGTCCTTGAAGTCGGCCACCCCGAGCGCCGCCGCCACCTGGTGCGGATAGTCGTACGACACCTGGGCGCAGCCGACCGGCACGAAGGCGGTGGTGATGCCAGGAAGGATCGCGCTGTCGGCCTGGAAGGAGTCCCCCAGCGCCACATACACGTGGTAGCGCGGCGCGGGCGGCTGGGCCGCCGCGCCGGTCAGCAGACAGCCCAGCAGGGTCGCGGCCAGGGCGTTGCGGCGCAGCATGCTCAGCAAGGTGTTGCTCCATCAGTTCTCTTGGCCCCCGTGCCCCCACGACCCGCGCGAGAATAGACGCACCTCCGGCCCGCAGCGCGCAGCAAAGCGCGCTCGTTCGTCAGGTTCACTCCAACGGATGACCCCCTCCCACCTGCAGGATGTTCCGGAATCCAGGAATCCCGTTATGCTCGCGGCCCATGAGCAATGGGCCCGCACCGGACAATGCCAAGCCGCTCCCCCGCCGGGGAGCGGACACCGCTGGACGCATCCCGACCCAGTACGGACCGGGCAACCCCGTCGCCGAGACCCTGACGGAGAACCAGTTCCGGATCCGCCCGGGAGCGCCCACCCTGCCGGCCCCTGAACCAAAGCGGGTCGCGGAACCCGAGCGCACCCCCGACGAGTCCGCCCGCGAGCAGTTCCAGTCGATACTGGACCAGCAGGAGGCCGCCGGGGCCAGAAAGCGTCGCCGCCTCTGGCTGAGCGCCGCGCTGGTGGCCCTGCTGGGCCTGGCGGGCACCGGCGCCGCCCTGCTCACCCTGCACCCGGCCAAGCAGTCGACCGCCCAGGCCGCCGCCTCGCCCTCCTCCCCCGCCACCACCGCGCCCGCGATTCCGGTGCAGCAGAGGCCGACTGACGCACCGTCGCCCACAACGGCAGCCCCCAGCGCCGCGCCGACGCCGTCCGCCGTCGACCCGGTCCGGCTGCTCTCCGCGGCGGCCACCGACACCGCACCGCTGAGTGCGGTGACGCTCTTCCCCGGCAAGAGCGTCACCGTCAACAGCCATTCCTACACGCAGGCACTGACAACGACCTCCGCCTGCGTCCCCGCGGTCACCCCGAACCTCGCCGCGGTGCTCGCCAAGAACGGCTGCCTGAAGCTGTTCCGGGCCAGCTACACGGTCGGGACGACCGCGGTGAGCATCGGCGTCGGCGTCTTCGACAGCGCCGCGCAGGCGGCCGCGGTCAAGGCGCAGTACACCGTGGGCAACCTGGAGCCGCTGTCCGGCGGCTCACTCCCGGCCTTCTGCCACGCCGTCGCCTGCCGGATGACCGTCAACGCCTACGGCCGCTACGCCTACTTCACCGTCGCCGGATACACCGACGGCAAACCGGTCCCGGCAGCGGACACCTCCGCACTGGCCGCCGGCCAGGACATGAGCCGCATGGTCTACGAGAACCTGTTCACCCGCGCCAAGGAAGAGGCAGCGGCGAAGAAGTAAACCTGCGGGCCGCGACTGGCTGGTCGCGCAGTTCCCCGCGCCCCTGGAGAGTGCAACATACCCACAGCGGTTCACTTGCAGCCCCCTAGGGGCGCGGGGAACTGCGCGACCAACCACGCACCTCCCGCAGCCAAGAACCGAACCGAGCCCTACCCCCGCGTCAGCACCCGCAGGTTCCGCGCCGCCCGGCTCCGCGCCGCCAGATCCCGGTCCGCCGGATAGCCGACCTCCTCCAGCGTCAGCCCGTACGGCCGCACCACGCTCACCGCCGAGTTCCGGACCCCGCCGGAGAGCACCTCGCCCGGGAACCCCACCGGCCGCTGCCCGCCGCCGACCAGCAGCATCGCCCCGACCAGCGCCCGCACCATGTTGTGGCAGAAGGCGTCGGCCCGGACCGTGCCGACCACCAGGCCGGGCAGCCGGGGGCCGAGCAGCGCGTCGCCCGGCAGCCGCTCCCAGGAGAAGTCCAGCAGTTCCCTGATCGTGGTCGCGCCCTCACGCTTCTTGCAGTAGGCCGCGAAGTCGTGCTCGCCCACCAGCAGCCGGGCCGCCTCGTTCATCGCGTCCACGTCCAGCGGCCGGTCGTGCCGGAGCACGTGCGCCCGCCGCAGCGGGTCCACCCCCGCCGGGTGGTCGCAGATCCGGTAGGCATAGCGGCGCCACACCGCCGAGAAACGGGCGTCGAAGCCCGCCGGGGCCTCGGCCACCCGCCACACCCGGATGTCGCCCGGCAGCCGTCCGGCGAGCCTGCGGCGCAGCTTCTCGCCCTCCGCCGCCCAGAGGTCCCCGGGCAGGTCGACATGGGCCACCTGCCCGCGCGCGTGCACCCCCGCGTCGGTCCGTCCGGCCACCGTCAGCGGGAAGACCTCGGGCTGCCGCAGCACCACCCGGATCGCGTCCTCCAGCTCGCCCTGGACGGTCCGCCGCCCGCTCTTCTGCTTGGCCCAGCCGGAGAAGTCCGTCCCGTCGTACGACAGGTCCAGCCGCACCCGGACGAACCCCTCGGCGGCACCCTCACGCCGGGGCTCCCGCTCTTCCACACACTCAGTCATCACAGCCCCGAAAGGATTGGCGTACGAGAACGGGCCCGCTTTCCCCGAAGGGAAAGCGGGCCCGCTGCGGAGGCGGTCAGGCCTCCTTGGTCTCCTCGACGGAGTCAGCCGGAGCGGCATCCTCGACCGGGGCGTCCTCGACCGGAGCGGCGTCAGCCGGCACGGCCTCGACCGGGGCGGCAGCCTCGGTCTCCTTGACGGAGCGCTTGGTCGCGGCCTCGGCCTCGCCGACGGCGGTCTGGGCCACGGTCAGGGCCTCGACCAGCTCGATGACGGCCATCGGGGCGTTGTCGCCACGACGGGGGCCGATCTTGGTGATCCGGGTGTAGCCACCGGGACGGTTCTCGTAGCGAGGACCGATCTCGGTGAAGAGGGTGTGCAGCACAGCCACGTCGGTGATGGTCTTGCGGACCTCACGGCGGTTGTGGATGTCACCCTTCTTGGCCTTGGTGATCAGCTTCTCCGCCACCGGGCGCAGGCGGCGAGCCTTGGCCTCGGTGGTGGTGATCCGGCCGTACTGGAAGAGCTCGCGGGCCAGACCGGCCAGCAGCAGACGCTCGTGGGAGGGACCGCCACCGAGGCGGGCACCCTTCGCGGGGCGAGGCATGGTGTCTCCTTGGATCTCCGACCCCCGGCCGTACCAGGTACCGGGGCGGGCGTACGGGCACTGTTGCCCGGACGACTTGGTTGCACAGCCCTCAAGGGTACGGGACCGCCGGGGCGGTCCCGTACCACTCGATCAGGCTCAGTACTGCTCGGTCTCCGCGAAGCCCGGGTCGTCGTCGTCGGCGCCGAAGGCGTCGGCGGCGGCGGTCGGGTCGAATCCGGGCGGGCTGTCCTTGAGGGCCAGGCCCATGCCGGCCAGCTTCGCCTTGACCTCGTCGATCGACTTCGCGCCAAAGTTGCGGATGTCGAGCAGGTCGGCCTCGGAGCGGGCGACGAGCTCACCCACGGTGTGGATGCCCTCGCGCTTGAGGCAGTTGTACGACCGAACGGTGAGCTCCAGCTCCTCGATCGGCAGGGCGAGATCGGCGGCCAGGGCGGCGTCCGTGGGGGACGGGCCCATGTCGATGCCCTCGGCGTCGATGTTCAGCTCGCGGGCGAGACCGAACAGCTCCACCAGGGTCTTGCCGGCCGAGGCCATGGCGTCACGGGGACGCATGGCGGGCTTGGTCTCGACGTCGACGATGAGCTTGTCGAAGTCGGTACGCTGCTCGACTCGGGTCGCCTCGACCTTGTAGGTGACCTTGAGCACCGGGCTGTAGATGGAGTCGACCGGGATCCGGCCGATCTCCTGGCCCGACTGCTTGTTCTGGACGGCGGAGACGTAGCCGCGACCGCGCTCGACGGTCAGCTCCATCTCCAGCTTGCCCTTGCCGTTGAGCGTGGCGAGGACCAGCTCGGGGTTGTGCACCTCGACACCGGCCGGGGGCGCGATGTCGGCGGCGGTGACCAGACCCGGACCCTGCTTGCGCAGGTACATCACGACCGGCTCGTCGTGCTCCGAGGAGACGACCAGCTGCTTGATGTTCAGGATGAGGTCGGTGACGTCCTCCTTGACGCCCGGCACGGTGGTGAACTCGTGCAGGACGCCGTCGATCCGGATGCTGGTGACAGCAGCGCCGGGGATCGAGGAGAGGAGCGTGCGGCGGAGCGAGTTGCCGAGGGTGTAGCCGAAGCCCGGCTCCAGCGGCTCGATCACGAACCGGGAGCGGAACTCGTCGACGACCTCTTCGGTCAGCGACGGACGCTGAGCGATCAGCATGAGGTGAATCCTCCAGATAGATCTTCGGCACCCACTATTTGATGCCGACGAAAGCAAGGATACGGCCCCCGAGCGAACAGGGGCCGTATCCCGGTACTACTGCCTGCCGGAGCAAGCGCTGTGCGTCAGACGCGACGGCGCTTGGGGGGACGGCAGCCGTTGTGCGGGGTGGGGGTGACGTCCTGGATCGAGCCGACCTCCAGGCCGGTGGCCTGGATGGAGCGGATCGCGGTCTCGCGGCCGGAGCCCGGACCCTTCACGAAGACGTCGACCTTGCGCATGCCGTGCTCCTGGGCGCGACGCGCGGCGGCCTCGGCGGCCATCTGCGCGGCGAACGGAGTCGACTTGCGGGAGCCCTTGAAGCCGACGTGGCCCGAGGACGCCCACGCGATCACGTTGCCCGAGGGGTCCGTGATCGAGACGATGGTGTTGTTGAACGTGCTCTTGATGTGCGCGTGGCCGTGAGCGACGTTCTTCTTTTCCTTGCGGCGGATCTTCTTCGCGCCTGCAGCCTGACGACCCTTGGGGGGCATAAGTCTGTTTCTCCTACTGAGGTGGTCGGTCCGCTAGCCCAGCGGGCCGGATTCAAGTCCGGTGTTGGGGCGGACTACTTCTTGCCGGGCTTCTTCTTGCCGGCAATCGCGCGACGCGGACCCTTGCGGGTACGGGCGTTGGTGTGGGTGCGCTGACCGTGGACCGGCAGGCCGCGGCGGTGACGCAGACCCTGGTAGCAGCCGATCTCGACCTTGCGGCGGATGTCAGCGGCGACCTCACGGCGGAGGTCACCCTCGACCTTGAAGTTGGCGTCGACGTAGTCGCGCAGCTTGACCAGGTCGTCCTCGGTGATGTCGCGAACACGGATGTTCGGGTTGACACCGGTCTCGGCGAGGGCGAGCTTCGAGCGGGTACGGCCGATGCCGTACACGTAGGTGAGGGCGATCTCGATCCGCTTTTCGCGGGGGAGATCAACGCCGGCGAGGCGTGCCATGAATGTGGCTCCAGTGTTCCTTCGGAGGTCTGACGCGATGCCTCTCCTTCGACTCTCGTCGAGGGAGCCCCGGCCTCCGGACCGAGGGTGGCAGTCCGCCCGTTCCCTGGGGAACGAGTGGATCGGGCATCCCGCTTCATGTTGTTTTTCGCGTCGCGCGAAGAGTTACGACCCGTGAAGGGAAGTGATCAGCCCTGACGCTGCTTGTGGCGCAGGTTCTCGCAGATCACCATGACCCGACCGTGACGGCGGATCACCTTGCACTTGTCGCAGATCTTCTTGACGCTCGGCTTGACCTTCATGGGATTCAGGTTCTCCGGGTCGAGCGCACCGCGAGTGAACGCGGCGCGAGATCTGCTTCTTGCTTACTTGTACCGGTAGACAATTCGACCGCGGGTCAGGTCGTACGGGCTGAGCTCGACGACGACCCGGTCGTCCGGGAGGATGCGGATGTAGTGCATGCGCATCTTGCCGCTGATGTGGGCGAGGACTTTGTGCCCGTTCTGCAGCTCTACCTTGAACATGGCGTTCGGCAGAGACTCGATGACGGTGCCCTCGATCTCGATGGCGCCTTGCTTTTTGGCCATGTCCTGCGGGTATCGCCTTCCGGGGTTCGACTACCGTAGTCGGCACTCACGCAGGGACCGCTAAGTCCACCCCGTCACAACGGACGAAGGCATGCGGGAGCAAGCTACGAGTGAGCCGACACAGCAGTCTACGTCAGCGGACAAGCGATCGCGAAATCCGTTCATCCCAGCGGGTCGGGCGCCGCGGTGATGCCCAGCTCGGCCAGCTTGGCCCGGCCGCCGTCGAAGGCGGTCAGCACCAGCGGGCCCTCCTCGGTGACCGCGATGGAGTGCTCCCAGTGCGAGGACCAGGTGCCGTCGTTGGTCTTGACGGTCCACTCGTCGGCGAGGGTGTGCGTCTTCGGGGTGCCGAGGCTGACCATCGGCTCGATGGCGATCGCAAAACCGGGCACCAGCTTCATGCCGCGGCCGCGCTTGCGGTCCACGTAGTTCAGCAGGTGCGGGTCCATGTGCATGGCCGAGCCGATGCCGTGGCCGCCGAAGTCCTCGATGATGCCGTACTTGCCCTTGGGCGGCAGCGGCTGGCGCCGGATGTACGACTCGATGGCCCGGCTGATGTCCGAGAGCCGGTTGTTCTTCTTCACCTGGGCGATGCCGGCCCACATGGAGTCCTCGGTGACCTGGCTGAGCCGCAGCAGCTCCTCGGCGTGCCCGCCGCCGACGAAGCAGGTGATGGCGGCGTCGCCGTGCCAGCCGTCGACGATGGCGCCGCAGTCGATGGAGATGATGTCGCCGTCGGCCAGCACCCGGTCGCCGGGGATGCCGTGGACCACCTCGTCGTTGACCGAGGCGCAGATCACACCGGTGAAGCCGTGGTAGCCGAGGAAGTTGGAGGTGGCGCCGTGGTCGGCGATCACCTTGGCCGCGACGGAGTTCAGCTCGCCGGTGGTGATCCCCGGCGCCACCGCCTCACGGCATGCCTTCAGCGCCTCGGCGACGACCAGGCCCGCCTCCCGCATCTTCTTGATCTGCTCGGGGGTCTTGATCTCAACCATGCGCTCTCGCCTTCCCAGTACCACGGGTTCCCGCTCCTGCTGCTGTCACTGCCGACCGTTCAACGGTACGGCCCTGCTCATGAACGCGCTCCGGCCGTGACACCCGACGGGGCGTCACGGCCGGCCTGCTCGGACGAAGGGCTCAGCCTTCGTCGTCCTCGTCCTTCTCCCGCAGCGCCGCGATCGCGCGCTGGGTGACCTCGTCCACCTTGCCCAGCGCGGGGATGGTGGTGACCAGTCCCTGCTTCTGGTAGTACTCGATGATCGGCTCGGTCTGCGTGTGGTAGACGTCCAGGCGGACCCGGACGCTCTCCTCGGTGTCGTCCGAGCGCTGGTACAGCTCGCCGCCGCAGATGTCGCAGACGCCGGCGGCCTTCGGCGGGTTGTACTCCACGTGGAACACGTGGTTGCCCTCGTTGCGGCAGATCCGCCGACCGGCGATCCGGCGGACGACCTCGTCCTCCGGGACCTCCAGGTCCAGCACACCGTCCAGCGCGATGTTCCACTCGGCCAGGATCCCGTCCAGCGCCTCGGCCTGGGCCACGTTGCGCGGGAAGCCGTCGAGCAGGAAACCGCCGGCGGCATCGGGCTGGGCAAGGCGGTCCTTGGCCATCCCGATGGTCACCTCGTCCGGCACCAGCTTGCCCGAGTCCATGATGCTCTTGGCAGCGAGGCCGAGCTCGGTGCCCTGGCTGATGTTGGCGCGGAAGAGGTCACCGGTGGACACATGGGGAATGGACAGGGTCTTGGCCAGCAGCGCGGCCTGAGTACCCTTCCCGGCCCCAGGCGGCCCGACGAGGACAATACGCATCAGCGGAGGAACCCTTCGTAGTTGCGCTGCTGGAGCTGGCTCTCGATCTGCTTCACAGTTTCAAGGCCCACACCAACAATGATGAGGATGCTCGTACCGCCGAACGGGAAGTTCTGCGACGCCCCGAACAACCCGAGCGCCACCAGCGGAACCATCGCGATCAGGCCCAGGTACAGCGAGCCCGGCCAGGTGATCCTCGTCAGCACGTAGTTCAGGTATTCGGCCGTCGGGCGGCCCGCCCGGATGCCCGGGATGAAGCCACCATACTTCTTCATATTGTCGGCAACTTCTTCGGGGTTGAAGGAGATCGCGACATAGAAGAAGGCGAAGAAGACGATCAGCAGGAAGTAGAGCGCGGCGTACAGCGGTTTGTCGCTCTTGACCAGGTTTGTGTTGACCCACACGGCCCAGCCCGCGGTGCTCCCACTGAGCTGGACGATCAGCCCCGGGATGTACAGCAGGGAGCTCGCGAAGATGACCGGGATCACACCCGCCTGGTTGACCTTCAGCGGGATGTAGGTCGAGGTGCCGCCGTAGGCACGCCGCCCGATCATGCGCTTCGCGTACTGCACCGGGATCCGGCGCTGCGCCTGCTCCACGAAGACCACCAGCGCGACCATCGCCAGGCCCATGATCAGGACGAAGACGAAGGTGGCCCAGCCCTTCTGGGCCCTGATGTTCAGCAGCGAGGACGGGAAGCCGGCCGCGACCGAGGTGAAGATCAGGATCGACATGCCGTTGCCGATGCCGCGGTCGGTGATCAGCTCACCCAGCCACATGATGACCACGGTGCCCGCGGACATCGTGATGACCATGGTCGCGATCCGGAAGACGCTCTGGTCCGGGACGATCTGGGTGGTGTCGCAGTTGACGCTGCCGAACAGGGCGCCGGTCGAGGCGGTGGCCACGATGCCGGTCGCCTGCAGGATCGCCAGAGCGATGGTCAGGTAGCGGGTGTACTGCGTGATCTTGGTCTGACCGGCCTGGCCCTCCTTCTTCAGGGCGTCCAGGCGCGGGATCACCACCGTCAGCAGCTGAAGGATGATGCTGGAGGTGATGTAGGGCATGATGCCCAGCGCGAAGATGGTGATCTGCAGCAGAGCGCCGCCACTGAAGAGGTTGACCAGGCCGAGCAGCCCGTTCCCGCTCTTCGAGGAGGCATTCACACACGCCTGGACGGCCTTGAAGTTCACCCCGGGGACGGGGATGTGGGCGCCCATCCGGAAGACGACCATGATGCCCAGCGTGAACAGCAGCTTCTTGCGCAGGTCGGGCGTCTTGAACGCCCGGGCGAACGCGGTGAGCACGGTGCCTCCTGCAGCTCCCTGCCGAGAGCGGCGGGAGGGACGGTGGATCTGGGCCCGGTACAAGTCGAAACAGGGCCGGATGACGGTGGGGTGTGCCACCGTTCGGCGACGGCTCGCGGACAGAGTCAGCGGCCAACCTACAAGTGGACTCCACGGACTCTAACAGTCCGTGGCCACTCGAATGAAGCGCGTGGCCCCCTCAGCTTGGACCAGGAACGGTCCGGGACGCCAGAAGGCCCGGTTCTCCTCTGCGTACAGAGGGGAACCGGGCCTTGAAGGCCTGTCAGGTGAGAGCTCAGATGAGCTCGGTCACCGAACCGCCCGCAGCGGTGATCTTCTCCGCGGCGGAGCCGGAGACGGCGTCAACCGAAACCTGCAGCGCGACGGTGATCTCACCGGTGCCGAGCACCTTGACGAGCGAGTTCTTGCGAACCGCGCCCTTGGCGACCAGGTCCTCGACGGTGACCTCGCCACCCTCGGGGTAGAGCGCACCGAGCTTGTCCAGGTTCACCACCTGGAACTCCACCCGGAACGGGTTCTTGAAGCCCTTGAGCTTCGGCAGGCGCATGTGAAGGGGCATCTGGCCACCCTCGAAACGCGCCGGCACCTGGTAACGCGCCTTGGTGCCCTTGGTACCACGACCAGCGGTCTTACCCTTGGATGCCTCACCACGACCGACACGGGTCTTGGCGGTCTTGGCACCCGGGGCGGGACGCAGGTTGTGGATCTTCAGCGGGTTCTGCTCCGCCATTTAGTCCACCTCCTCGACCGTGACGAGGTGGCGGACGGTCTGGGCCATCCCGCGGATCTCGGGACGGTCCTCCTTCACGACCACGTCGTGCATGCGCTTGAGACCAAGCGAACGCAGGGTGTCACGGTGGTTCTGCTTGCTGCCGATGTAGGACTTGGTCTGGGTGATCTTCAGGCGAGCCATTACGCAGCCCCCTGCCCAGCCGCACGCGCACGCAGCAGGGCTGCGGGAGCGACGTCCTCCAGCGGCAGGCCACGACGGGCCGCGATCTCCTCGGGGCGCGAGAGGCCCTTCAGAGCGGCGACCGTGGCGTGCACGATGTTGATGGCGTTGTCGGAGCCCAGGGACTTCGACAGGATGTCGTGAACGCCGGCGCACTCGAGCACGGCGCGCACGGGACCACCGGCGATGACGCCGGTACCCGGCGAAGCCGGCTTGAGCAGGACGACGCCCGCCGCCTTCTCACCCTGGATCGGGTGGGGGATGGTGCCCTGGATGCGGGGAACCTTGAAGAAGTTCTTCTTCGCTTCCTCGACACCCTTGGCAATGGCCGCGGGAACTTCCTTGGCCTTGCCGTAACCGACACCTACGGTGCCGTCACCATCGCCGACCACGACCAGCGCGGTGAAGCTGAAGCGACGACCACCCTTGACTACCTTGGCGACACGGTTGATCGCGACAACACGCTCGACGTACGCGGTCTTCTCGACGACGGGAGCGCCGTCACGACCATCCCGCTTACGGTCACGCCGCTCGCCACCGCCGGTGCCGCCGCCGGCGCCGCTACCGCGGCGCTGGGGTCCAGCCATTGGATTTACCTCTCTCGTTTACGTCCGCCAGCTTGGGCGAGCGGGTCAGAAGTCGAGCCCGGACTCACGGGCGGCGTCCGCCAGGGCGGCGATGCGCCCGGCGTACTGGTTGCCCGCGCGGTCAAAGACGACCGACTCGATGCCGGCGGCCTTGGCGCGCTCGGCGACCAGGGCTCCGACCTTCTTGGCCTGCTCGGTCTTGTCACCGTCGACGCCCTTGATGGACACGTCGAGGGTGGACGCCGAAGCCAGCGTGTGGCCCGCGAGGTCGTCGATCACCTGCGCCAGAATGTGGCGGTTGGACCGGGACACGACCAGGCGCGGACGCACCGGCGTACCGGAGACGCGCTTGCGGACGCGGATGGCGCGGCGCTTGCGGGCGGCGGCCTTGTAGGCGTTGCCCTTGCCGATCTTCACACTGAGGCTCATGAGTTACTTACCACTCTTTCCGACCTTGCGGCGGATGACCTCGCCGGCGTACTTGACACCCTTGGCCTTGTACGGGTCGGGCTTGCGCAGCTTGCGGATCTTGGCCGCGACCTCACCGACCTGCTGCTTGTCGATGCCGTCCACGTGGAACTTGGTGGGCGACTCGACGACGAAGGCGATGCCTTCGGGGGCCTCGATCAGGATGGGGTGGCTGTAGCCGAGCGCGAACTCCATGGAGGAGCCCTTCGCTGCGACTCGGTAGCCGACGCCGCTGATCTCGAGCGACTTGCGGTAGCCCGCGGTCACGCCGGTGATCATGTTCGCCACCAGCGTGCGAGTCAGGCCGTGCAGGGCCTTGGACTGACGCTCGTCGTTGGGGCGGGTGACGAGCAGAGTGCCGTCCTCACCCTTGGCGATGTCGATCGGCGCGGCAACGGTGTGGGCAAGGGAACCCTTGGGGCCCTTGACCGAGACCGTGCGGCCATCGATGGTGACGTCCACGCCGGCGGGAACCGGGATGGGCAGCCGTCCAATGCGAGACATTGCTGTACCTCCGTTTCCCTGAGTTACCAGACGTAGGCGAGGACTTCCCCACCCACGCCCTTCTTGGCTGCCTGCTGTCCGGTGAGCAGACCCGCGGAAGTGGAGATGATCGCCACTCCCAGGCCGCCGAGCACCTTCGGCATAGCGGTGGACTTGGTGTAGACCCGCAGACCCGGCTTGGAGATCCGCTTGATGCCCGCGATCGAGCGCTCGCGGTTGGGGCCGAACTTGAGGTCGACGGTCAGCTTCTTGCCGACCTCGCCCTCCTTGGGCTCCTCAACCTTCCATCCCGTGATGTAGCCCTCCTGCTGGAGGATCTCGGCGATGTGAGTCTTGATCTTGCTGTGGGGCATCACGACAGTGTCGTGGTAGGCCGAGTTCGCGTTTCGCAGACGCGTCAGCATGTCTGCGATCGGGTCGGTCATGGTCATGATGGCCTGTGGCCTCTCTCACCGCGGTTTCCCGAAGCGCGCAGCCCGGGGTTCAACCAGAGCGGGCGCGGCGCGGGGACCTACGGCGTAGTTGATCATGTACTGCGTAAGACGAATCAGGGGCGCAGGGCCCCGACCTCACCACCTTACGGGACTCCTCACGGAGTTCCCAAAACGGTGATCAGGCCGGCGGCCCTGCTTACCCAGAACTACTGGACTACCAGGAGCTCTTGGTGACGCCCGGCAGCTCGCCGCGGTGAGCCATCTCACGAAGGCACACGCGGCAGAGGCCGAACTTGCGGTACACGGAGTGCGGGCGACCGCAGCGCTGGCAGCGGGTGTAACCCCGGACGCCGAACTTCGGCTTGCGCTCCGCCTTCGCGATGAGGGACTTCTTCGCCATGTGCTCAGTTCTCCTTGAACGGGAAGCCAAGGGCACGCAGCAGCGCCCGGCCCTCGTCGTCGGTCTGGGCAGTGGTGACCACCGTGATGTCCATGCCCCGCTGCCGGTCGACCTTGTCCTGGTCGATCTCGTGGAACATGACCTGCTCGGTCAGACCGAAGGTGTAGTTGCCCTTGCCGTCGAACTGCTTCGGCGACAGACCGCGGAAGTCACGGATGCGCGGGAGCGCCAGCGACACCAGACGGTCCAGGAACTCCCACATGCGGTCCCCGCGAAGGGTGACGTGGGTACCGATCGGCTGGCCCTCACGCAGCTTGAACTGCGCGATGGACTTGCGGGCCTTGGTCACGGTCGGCTTCTGGCCGGTGATCGCGGTGAGGTCCTTGACCGCGCCGTCGATCAGCTTGGAGTCGCGGGCGGCGTCGCCCACACCCATGTTGACCACGACCTTGACCAGGCCGGGGATCAGCATGACGTTCTCGTACGAGAACTGCTCCTGCAGCTGACCCTTGATCTCGGAGCGGTAGCGCTCCTTGAGACGGGGGGTCACCTTCTCAACAGAGGTGTCGGTCATCAGATGTCCTCACCGGTTCGCTTGGCAACGCGGATCTTGTTGCCCTCGTCATCGAAGCGGTAACCGACGCGGGTGACGACCTTCTTGCCGTCCTTCTCCACGACGAGCTGAACGTTGCTCACGTGGATCGGGGCCTCAGTGGTCACGATGCCGCCGGTCTGGGCACCACGGGCGGTCTGGCCGACCTTGGTGTGCTTCTTGACCCGGTTGACACCCTCGACCAGGACGCGGTTCTCGGTGGGGATGGCCTGAATGACCTTCCCCTGCTTGCCCTTGTCCTTGCCGGTGATGACCTGGACCAGGTCACCCTTCTTGATCTTCATGCTGTTCGCCATGATTTAGAGCACCTCCGGCGCAAGCGAGATGATCTTCATGAACTTCTTGTCGCGCAGCTCGCGGCCCACCGGGCCGAAGATGCGCGTGCCGCGCGGGTCACCATCGGTGTTCTTGAGGATGACGGCGGCGTTCTCGTCGAAACGGATGTAGGAACCGTCGGGACGACGGCGCTCCTTCACGGTGCGGACGATGACGGCCTTGACCACATCGCCCTTCTTCACGTTGCCACCGGGGATCGCGTCCTTGACGGTGGCGACGATGACGTCACCGATACCCGCGTAGCGTCGGCCGGAGCCACCGAGAACACGGATGCAAAGGATCTCCTTCGCACCAGTGTTGTCGGCGACACGCAGTCGCGACTCCTGCTGGATCACAGCTTTCTCCTGATCGTCAACGATCGGGACCGGGCCGGCCCGCTGCTCACCCGAGCGCCCCTCCTGGGAGGAGCCTCAGGCACATACGAGCCGCGCCCAATCGCGTTCGTTACTACTTGGCCTTCTCGAGGATCTCGACGACGCGCCAGCGCTTCGTCGCGGACAGCGGCCGGGTCTCCATGAGGAGAACGCGGTCGCCGATACCCGCGGCGTTGGCCTCGTCGTGCGCCTTCAGCTTGTTCGTACGGCGGATGACCTTGCCGTACAGCGCGTGCTTGACGCGGTCCTCGACGGCGACGACGACGGTCTTGTCCATCTTGTCGCTGACGACCAGACCCTCACGGGTCTTACGGAATCCGCGTGCTTCGGTCGTGTTCTCAGTGTCAGTCATCAGGCGCTCTCCACCGTCTCGATGCCCAGCTCGCGCTCACGCATCAGGGTGTAGATCCGCGCGATGTCCTTGCGGACGAGCTTGAGCCGTCCGTGGTTGTCGAGCTGCCCGGTCGCCGCCTGGAAGCGGAGGTTGAACAGCTCCTCCTTGGCCTCACGGAGCTTGGCAACGAGACCCTCGTTGTCCAGCTCGCGAAGCTCTGCAGCCGTGGTGGTGGCCATCAGCTCTCACCTGCCTCGCGCCGGACAATCCGGCACTTCATCGGAAGCTTGTGCGCGGCGCGGGTGAGCGCCTCGCGGGCAATCTTCTCGTTCGGGTACGACAACTCGAACATCACGCGTCCGGGGTGCACGTTGGCGATCCACCACTCCGGCGAGCCCTTGCCGGAACCCATGCGGGTCTCGGCGGGCTTCTTGGTGAGGGGACGGTCCGGGTAGATGTTGATCCAGACCTTGCCGCCACGCTTGATGTGACGAGTGATGGAGATACGAGCGGACTCGATCTGCCGGTTCGTCACGTACGCCGGGGAGACGGCCTGCAGGCCGTACTCGCCGAACGCCAGCTCGGTACCGCCCTTAGCCATGCCACGCCGCTTGGGGTGGTGCTGCTTGCGGTGCTTGACCCTGCGAGGGATCAGCATGGGGTCAGGCCTCCGTTCCAGTGTCGTTCGAGGTGGGAGCCTCGGCCGGAGCCTCGTTCACCGCGGCCGGAGCCTCGGTGCCGGGACGACGACCACGGCCACCGCGCTCGCCACCGGCGGGACGCTCGCCCCGACGGGGACGCTCGCCCGGGCCACCCGCACGGGGCGGACGGTTGCCGGCCTTGGCGGCGGCGTTGTCGGCACGGACCTCAGCGATGTTCTTGACGTCGCCCTTGTAGATCCAGACCTTGACGCCGATGCGGCCGAAGGTGGTCTTGGCCTCGAAGAAGCCGTAGTCCACGTTGGCGCGCAGGGTGTGCAGGGGCACACGGCCCTCGCGGTAGAACTCCGAGCGGGACATCTCGGCGCCGCCGAGACGGCCGGAGCACTGGATCTTGATGCCCTTGGCGCCCGACTTCATCGTGCCCTGCATGCTCTTACGCATGGCGCGACGGAAGGAGACGCGGGAGGACAGCTGCTCGGCAACGCCCTGCGCGACCAGCTGGGCGTCCATCTCGGGGTTCTTGACCTCGAGGATGTTCAGCTGGACCTGCTTGCCCGTCAGCTTCTCGAGGTCGCCGCGGATGCGGTCGGCCTCGGTGCCGCGACGGCCGATGACGATGCCGGGACGGGCGGTGTGGATGTCCACCCGCACGCGGTCACGGGTGCGCTCGATCTCGACCTTCGAGATGCCGGCGCGCTCCATGCCGGACGTCATCATCCTGCGGATGGCGACGTCTTCCTTGACGTAGTCCTTGTACAGCTTGTCGGCGTACCACCGGGACTTGAAGTCCGTGGTGATGCCGAGTCGGAACCCGTTCGGGTTGATCTTCTGACCCATTAGCGGGTGCCCTCCTTCGAGGCGAGAACCACGGTGATGTGGCTCGTCCGCTTGCGGATCCGGTACGCGCGGCCCTGGGCCCGCGGACGGAAACGCTTCAGGGTCGGGCCCTCGTCGACGAACGCCTCAGCGACGTACAGCGACTCCACGTTGTTGTGGTTGTAGTTGTGCACGGCGTTGGCGATGGCGCTGTCGAGCACCTTGCCGACCGGCACGCTCGCGGCCTGCGGAGCGAAACGCAGGACCGCCTGGGCCTCCGTGGCATTCATGCCACGGACAAGGTCCACCACGCGGCGGGCCTTCATGGGCGTTACGCGGATGTACCGCGCCGATGCCCTGGCTTCCATGGGAATCCCCTTGTTGGTGTCTGTCATGGTCTTCGCACCCCGCCTTAGCGGCGCTTCGACTTGCGGTCGTCCTTGACGTGGCCGCGGAAGGTGCGGGTCGGCGCGAACTCGCCGAGCTTGTGGCCGACCATCGACTCGGTGACGAACACCGGGATGTGCTTGCGACCGTCATGCACCGCGAGGGTGTGGCCCAGCATCGCCGGCACGATCATGGAGCGGCGGGACCAGGTCTTGATGACGTTCTGGGTACCTGCTTCGTTCTGAACATCCACCTTCTTCATGAGGTGGTCGTCGACGAAGGGCCCCTTCTTGAGGCTGCGCGGCATCGAGACTGCTCCTAGCGCTTCTTGTTCGTCTTGCGGCGGCGGACGATGTACTTGTTGGACGCCTTCTTCGGCGAACGAGTACGACCCTCCTTCTGACCCCACGGCGAAACCGGGTGGCGACCACCGGAGGTCTTGCCCTCACCACCACCGTGCGGGTGGTCGATCGGGTTCATGGCGACACCACGCACGGTCGGGCGAACGCCCTTCCAGCGCATACGGCCGGCCTTGCCCCAGTTGATGTTCGACTGCTCGGCGTTGCCGACCTCGCCAATGGTGGCGCGGCAGCGGGCGTCGACCAGGCGAACCTCGCCCGAGGGCATGCGGAGGTGGGCGTAGACGCCCTCCTTCGCGAGCAGCTGCACGGAGGAACCCGCGGAACGGGCGATCTTCGCGCCGCCACCGGGCCGGAGCTCGATGGCGTGGATGACCGTACCGACCGGGATGTTGCGCAGCGGCAGGTTGTTGCCGGGCTTGATGTCGGCCTGGGGGCCGTTCTCAACCCGGTCGCCCTGGCCCAGCTTGGCCGGGGCGATGATGTAGCGCTTCTCGCCGTCTGCGTAGTGCAGCAGCGCGATGCGCGCGGTGCGGTTGGGGTCGTACTCGATGTGAGCGACCTTGGCCGGAACGCCGTCCTTGTCGTGACGACGGAAGTCGATGACGCGGTACGCGCGCTTGTGACCGCCACCCTGGTGGCGGACGGTGACGCGACCGGTGTTGTTACGACCGCCCTTGCTGTGCAGCGGGCGGACCAGCGACTTTTCCGGCTCGGACCGCGTGATCTCGACGAAGTCGGCAACGCTGGAGCCACGACGGCCCGGCGTTGTCGGCTTGTACTTGCGGATGCCCATGGCTTCTTCTGTCCTCGTCCGTTTCGGTTATCCGACTCGCCGTCAGGCGGAGGTCGGAGCCCCGAAGATGTCGATGGGCTTGCTGCCCTCTGCCAGCGTCACGATGGCGCGCTTGGTGTCCTTGCGCTTGCCGAACCCGGTGCGCGAACGCTTGCGCTTGCCCACCCGGTTGATCGTGTTGACGTTGGCGACCTTGACCGCGAAGACCGCCTCGACGGCCTGCTTGATCTGGGTCTTGTTCGAGCCCGGCGCCACGATGAACGTGTACTTGCCCTCGTCGAGGAGCGCGTAGCTCTTCTCCGAGATGACCGGCTTGAGCAGCACGTCACGGGGGTCCGTGAACGTCTTGCTGGTGATCGTCGCGTCGCTCATCAGGCGTCGCTCCCTTCGAGCTCGCTCGAAGAGGCAACGGCCTTCGCGGACGCGGCAGGGCCGGCCACAAAGCGCTCGAAGGCGGCCTGGGTGAAGACCACATCGTCGGAGACGAGCACGTCGTAGGTGTTCAGCTGACCGGCGTCCAGGATGTGCACCTCGGGCAGGTTGCGGGCGCTCTTGATCGCCAGCTCGTCGTCGCGCTCGACGACGAGGAGGACGTTCTTGCGCTCGCTGATCTTGCCGATCAGGGTGCGGGCAGTCTTGGTGGACGGCGCATCGCCCGCGGTCACGCCGGTGATGACGTGGATGCGGGAATTGCGGGCCCGGTCGGTCAGGGCGCCACGGAGCGCGGCGGCCTTCATCTTCTTGGGCGTCCGCTGCGAGTAGTCGCGCGGCTGGGGGCCGTGCACGACGCCACCGCCGACGAACTGCGGAGCGCGGGTCGAACCCTGACGGGCGCGGCCGGTGCCCTTCTGGCGGTAGGGCTTGCGCCCGCCACCGCGGACCTCGGCGCGGGTCTTGGTCTTGTGCGTGCCCTGGCGGGCCGCGGCCAGCTGGGCGACGACGACCTGGTGGATCAGCGGAATGCTGACCTTCGCGTCGAAGATCTCGGCCGGCAGCTCGACGGTGCCGACAGTCTCACCCGCGGGGGAGAGAACATTGATGGTGCTCATTGCTTCAGGCCCCCTTTGCCGCAGTGCGGACCAGGATGAGGCCGCCGTTCGGACCGGGGACCGCGCCCTTGATGAGCAGCAGACCCTTCTCCGCGTCAACGGCGTGGACGGTCAGGTTCTGGGTGGTCACACGCTCGTGGCCCATGCGACCGGCCATCTTCATGCCCTTGAACACGCGACCCGGGGTGGCGCAGCCACCGATCGAGCCGGGCGACCGGTGCTTGCGCTGCACGCCGTGGCCGGCGCCCAGACCGTGGAAGTTGTGGCGCTTCATGACACCCGCGAAGCCCTTGCCCTTGCTGGTACCGGTCACGTCGACCTTGATACCGGCCTCAAACACCTCAGCGGTGATCTCCTGGCCCAGGGTGTACTCGCCGGCGTCGCTGGTGCGCAGCTCGACGAGGTGGCGACGGGGGGTGACGCCGGCCTTGGCGAAGTGACCCGCGAGGGGCTTGTTCACCTTGCGCGGGTCGATCTCGCCGAAGCCGAACTGCACGGCGTCGTAGCCGGTGCCGTCGGCGGTGTGGACCTGGGTGACGACATTGGGGCCGGCCTTGACGACGGTCACCGGAACGATCCGGTTGTTCTCGTCCCAGACCTGCGTCATGCCGAGCTTCTCGCCCAGGATGCCCTTAATCTGCTTAGCCATCTTCAGCTCCCGCCCTTCAGAGCTTGATCTCGATGTCGACACCGGCCGGGAGGTCGAGTCGCATCAGAGAGTCAACGGTCTTGGGGGTCGGGTCGAGGATGTCGATCAGACGCTTGTGCGTGCGCATCTCGAAGTGCTCGCGCGAGTCCTTGTACTTGTGCGGCGAGCGGATGACGCAGTACACGTTCTTCTCAGTGGGCAGCGGCACCGGGCCTGCGACCTGCGCACCAGTACGCGTCACCGTCTCGACGATCTTCTTCGCCGAGGAGTCGATGACCTCGTGGTCGTAGGCCTTCAGCCGGATGCGGATCTTCTGTCCCGCCATGGCTTCTTGTAGTCCTTCGTGTCGATATTGCTGCTTCTGCGGCCGAGGGCTCCGGGTGGAGTCCTCAGTGGCGTCCCGTTCGACCCACGCGGTCGGGCGTGTCGCGCTGCCCGCCATAGCTGTGTCTTGGTCCAAAATGGGCCTTGGCCGAACTCAGAGGCCCCAGGCGGCGGAACCGAGAGGTTCACACCTGGGGCGGGACGCCGGGTTGAGGGCCTGTCCACGCTTCCCGGAAGATTCCCGTACGTCCGTGCCGCAGCTGCCGCGCTTCGTCATACATCAACTAGGCAACGGCCATCACGGGCACGACGAGTACTGTGGGACTCGCTTCCGGTCCTCCCGATGGGAGGCGCGCAGCATCGGCGCTCAACCGAGCAACTTGGCTAGTGTGCCATACCGGACACGTACGACGCCAATCAGGGCCGATGAGGGTACCCCGGGCGGCAGGTCCGTCAAACCTCGGGGCGGCGCGCTACCTCTTGCGCCACACCACGACGTCGGGAGTCCCGGTGGCGCCGTGACTCGTGAGCGCCCTGACGGGGTACCAGCCCTCCGGAGCGTGCGGCCAACTCGCGGTCAGCGGCTGGCTCTTGTCCGGCGCCTCGACCACGGCGACGTTCGCGGCCTTGGGCAGGTGCTTCAGCGGGTCCTGGATCCAGACGCTGCCGCGGAACACCTCGTACGGCAGCACCTTCTCCACGGTCCAGTCCGTCTGCGGGTTCAGCACCACGTTGTCGTGCGCGGTGATCCCGGCGTCCGCCATGAATCCCACCGCCGGGTGCTGGCGCTCGGCCACCCAGGGCTTGGTGATCTGCTCGGTGACCACGACGGTCTCCACCGCGGCGAGCAGCGCCACGCAGAGCAGGACCGGCATCAGGGCCCTGCGCCGGAACAGCACCACCGGCACCACGACCAGGGCCAGCAGCAGCACCGAGACCACCGTGGTGCGCAGCAGGTGCAGGTTGTTCGCGTCCCCGCCCAGCGCCAGCGCGTCCGGCATGCCCCAGGAGACGAAGAGTTCGTTGGTCCTGGTGAAGTCGGGGCTGATGCGCACCACCACGAACACCGTCAGCACCGCGACCAGGGCCAGCGCCGCGGCGGCGGCGCGGATCAGCGCGGTCCGGTTCAGCCGGACCACTCCGGCGAGGCCGACGGCGAACATCGCCGGCGCCAGCAGGGTGAGATAGCGGGCGTAGATCCAGGTGTCGATCCGGTTGTCGTCCGGCAGCCCGGACGCGGAGGCCAGCGCGACGCCGACCAGGGTCGCCAGCATCACCCCGGCGACCACCCGGTTCGGCCGGCTGCTCCCGCGCCCGAACAGCACCGCCACGCAGAGCACGATCGCCAGCGCGCCCAGGCCCCAGGTGGAGGTGCAGAAGTACCAGAACTGGCCGAGCGTCCGGCTGATGTTGCGACCCAGCAGGGAGGGGTCGAACAGGCCCTTGAAGACGGCGGTGCCGACCGCGCTGGGGATGCTGTGGGTCCGCGCCAGGAAGTGGTCGACCAGGAACTTGTCCAGCCCGATCCCGATCACCAGACCCACCGCCATGGAGCCGACCGCGGCCCAGGGCACCCAGCGCCGGACGACGACGAGCAGCAGCACCGCGGCGGTGATGGCGACCATCACGCCGCCGCGGTCATGGGTGGCCATCGCGTAGGAGGCGGCCAGCCCGGAGCCGGCGCCGTACCAGACCCGGGCCCGGGTGCTGCCCGCAGCGCTGAGCCAGGCGTGCATGCAGAACAGCCAGCAGAGCACCAGGATCGGGAAGATGACGTCGGTCATCGCGAACTGCGAGTAGAAGACCACCGGGTTGATCAGGGCGACCCCGAACGCCGCCAGGAAGGCGAGCTTCCGGCCCAGTTCCAGGCGCCGCAGGAACATGTAGGCGGCGGGCAGGACCAGCGCGTTCAGCAGCGCGTTGGTCACCAGCACCAGCCGGTACGCGGTCTCCGCGCTGTGCCCGAGCCAGAGCGCGGGCGTGATCAGCAGCGGATAGCCGCCCGGCAGCACCTCGCCGGCCGGCATCGCGGTGTTGGTGCCGCCGGCCAGGATCCGGGCGAGCACCAGATAGGCGTCCTCGTCCGGGTGCACGCTGGGGTACGTCATCGACGCCACCAGCACCAGCCGGAAGGCGACCTGCACGACATAGGCCAGCGCCAGCGCCGCCGGGACGAACCACGGCCGGGTGATCAGCCGCTGTGCCCGGCCCACCACCGCGCTGCCGCGCTCGGATCCGTGCTCCGCCCGGTCCTCGCGATCGGCGACGGCGGGCGTCGCCGACCCGGCACCGCCGACCGCACTGTCGACGCCATCCATAGCTTGCTTCTCTCCTGGAGCAGATCGGGGTGGTGCATACGAACGGTGCTGGCCCGTGTGTCCGGCCCAAGCTAGCAAGACTGGCTCCACATTCACTGGAAAGATCCGGAACGCGGAGGCGGTATTCGGTATTACTGTCGGCTCGGCGAACCCGCCGGGCCCACGGCGAACCGGACCAGGGTGCCCGCCGCCCGCACCTGACCCCGGCCGATCGCCGCCGGAGCCATGGTCAGGGCGTGCAGCCGGGTCGAGCGGTGGCGCCGGGCGGTCAGCGCGGCACGCTTCCAGCCGACGCCGTCCATCCGCTGAGCCGTCTCCAGGAAGAAGCGCTGCGCCTCGGTGAAGCGGTCCCCGGTGAACGCCTGGGCCGAGGACTCGCTCAGCGCATGGCGGCGGTAGCTGAAGCAGACCTCCTCGGCGACGGCCAGCCGCTCCCCCGCGACGACGAGCTCCATCACCAGCGCCAGGTCCTGGATGACCTTCAGGTCCTCGCGGAAGCCGCGCTCCCGTACCGCGTCGGTGCGCCAGCAGATCGAGGGGAAGTAGAGCCAGTTCCCGCGCAGCAGGCTCACCGCGAGCTCCTCGCCGCCGAGCTCACCGGGCCCCTGCTCCTTGGGCGCGTAGAGCCGCCGCTTCACCGAGTCGGCGAGGGTGTCCACCGGTCTTCCGGCGCCGTCGATCACCAGCACGCCGGGCTGGACCATCGCCGCCCCGGGGGCGGACCGCAGCGCCTCGCGGACGACCCGCAGGTAGTTGGGGTGCATCAGGTCGTCGGAGCCCATCAGCACCACATGGTCGAACGTCGTGAGTTCGAGGCAGCGGTTGAAGTTGCCGGTGACCCCGAGGTTGCGCTCGTTGCGGAAGTAGCGGACCCGGGAGTCGTCCAGCTTCTCGAACCAGTCCGGCACCTCGGGGTCGGTGCCGTCGTCCACCACGGTGAGCCGCCAGTCGTCGCCGTCCAGCGCGAGGACGCTGCGCACGGCGTCCTGCATCAGTCCGACGTCGCCGTAGTAGGGCAGCATGATGTCGAACTGCGGGACCGTCACCTGGTCGGCCGTCACTTCGCCGGCTGTCACTTCGCGGTCCGTCACTTGGCGCCCCCGGCGGTCGGCCGCAGGGCGGAGCGCCCGGAGATGTCGCGCTCGGGCATCCGCCGGATCATGGCCAGCATCAGCACGAACCCGGCCCGGCCGAGGTAGACCATGGCCTTGACCGGGGAGGCGCTGGGGGTGCCGGTGGTCCGCTCGCGCATCGCCACGGGCACCTGGCGCACGGTGAATCCGCAGCGCAGGGCGCCGACCATGCTCTCGACCGTGTCGCCCAGGTACTCCACCGGGTACCAGTGTGCGAAGAACTCGATCAGCTGCCGGTTGCAGGCGCGGTAGCCGGAGGTGGTGTCGGTGAGCTCGGTGCGCGCTATCCGCGACAGGACCACCGAGAGCAGCCGCATGGCCAGTTTCCGTGGCCCGCGGACGGTGTAGTCGCCCACCCCGGCGAACCGCGCCCCGATCACCAGGTCCACCGTGTCCAGCGCCTGCAGCAGGTCGGGGACGAACGCCGGGTCGTGCTGGCCGTCGGCGTCGATCTGTATCGCGATGTCGTAGTCGTGCTCGTACGCGTACCGGTACCCCAGCCGCATGGCGCCGCCCACGCCGAGGTTGTACGGCAGCCGCACCACGGCGGCGCCCCCCTCTGCGGCCACCCGGGCGGTGTCGTCGGACGAGCCGTCGTCGACCACCAGGGAGTCGGCGAAGGGGAGCTTGGTCTGGATCTCCTTCAGCACCGACGGCAGGCCCTCGGACTCGTTCCAGGCCGGCAGGACGACCAGGATTCGCTGCTCCGGGTTCATGCCTGGACCTCCTGGTCTTCCCTGACCGGCTCGTTCCGTGCGGCGGGGCGCCTGCGGTCGGCCGTCAGCGCCTCCAGCGTCACGGTGTGCTCGCCGACCTTGCTGCGGATCAGGGCGACCTCCTCGGACAGGATCCGGGTCTCCGCCTCCAGGCGGCTCGCCTCCCAGCTCAGGTGCAGGCAGACCAGCAGCACCAGGATGAAGCCGGCGAACAGCACCAGGCTGGCGCCGTTGGCCACGCCGATCTTGTGAGCCACACCGTTCAGCACGGTCGGGAAGAAGCCGAGCGGCGCGATCAGCACGCCGATCCCCAGCCAGATGGCCGCGTACTTCTCCCGGAGCTGCTGGCGGCGCAGCAGCTCCAGGATGCACGCCAGCACCACCACGCCGGTGATGGAGGTGAGCACAGAGAGTTGCACGACTGCTGCCTTGCCTTTCGTCCGAAGTGGCTCAGCTAGAAGATATCCGTCGAGAGACGCGGCCGCCGGGCGGCTTCGGCAGCCGAAAGTTTCCTCCGCCCCGGTGACCACCATACGAACGCGAGCATGACGAGTGCGGTCGTGGCGGAGCCCAGGAAGTATGACACCTCCACACGAACGGCGACCGCCCCGTGGACGCAACTGATTCCCACGAGCACCGCGGTGCCGAGGGCCCAGCCGGCGAGCTGGAACCGGTGCCGGTCCATGGCGATCAGCGCCTGCCCCACAACCATGGCGAGCATGTAGAACATGGTGCCCGCCGAGAACCAGAACAGGTCCCAGTGGCCCAGTACGTCCGGCGCACCCAGCAGGGACCTCAGCAGCCACGGGCCGAACAGCACCGCCGGGACGCCGCCGAGCAGGCCGAGACCCCCGACCACGCCGCTGGTGCGCACCAGGAGGCGGCGGAAGCCGGACCGGTCCCCTTCGGCCGAGGCCGTGGACAGCCCGGTCATCAGCGTGGGCAGGACCGAGCCGAGCACGAACAGCGGCACCCGGCAGAGCACCCCGGCGTTCAGCACCGCGACCTGGAGGTCCGCGTCGTCCGGCGCGACCAGGCCCACGGTGAGAACCGCCGCGTTGACCATGACCTGGGCCAGCAGGGACGCGCCGACCAGCAGCCCGGTGTTCTGGAACAGCTCCGACCAGGCCATCTGGGGTCCCGGTCCACAGCCGCGCAGGGTGGCCGGCAGGGTGCAGAGCACGGCCCCCAGCGGCGCGATCGCGAGCACCAGCGCGAAGGCCCAGGCCGAGTGCACCCCGCAGAGCAGCAGGGCCGGCGCCAGGACGATGCGCAGCCCGCCGTCGATGGCCAGCGAGACGCCGTAGGCGTTGAAGCGCCCCAGCCCGGCCAGCACCCCGCGGCTGGCATAGGCCAGCCCCATGCCGAGGACGGCCGCGGCGAAGGTCCAGAGCAGGGACTTCTGGCCGTGCAGGAAGAGCCGGGCGGTGGGGCCGGCCGTCAGCGCCAGCAGCAGCGCGATCGCGCCGATCATGAGCAGGGTCCCCGCCACCGCCCGGCGCAGCACCGGCAGCACGCCCTGGCCGCGCACCACGCGGGAGGCCACCACCCGGGTGAGTTCCTGCTCGACCGGGAAGAACAGGCCCAGGCTGAGCGTCATGATCAGCGACCACAGCGCCGAGACCGCGGCCCGCGGGTCGCCGGAGAGCGCGTGGTTGGCAGCCGCGATCTGGATGTAGGACGCGGCGCCCAGGGTCAGCGTTCCCCCGATGACCAGGTGCGTCCCCGGCGGAACGACGCTCAGCAGCCGGGCGACCGGCCGGTTCACGGCCGGCTGCGCGGTTGCGTGGTCGGGGCGGTCGGAGTGGGGACCAGGCTGGTGAAGGCTTCCCTGCCGATGGCCTCGGCGAGGCTCTCCCGCCACTCCGGCAGCGGCTTCAGGCCGGCCGCGGACCAGCGGTCGTGCCCGAGCACGCTGTAGCCGGGACGCGGGGCCGGCCGGACGAAGGCGTCCGAGGTGGTCGGCCTGATCCGCTCCGGGTCCAGGCCGGACAGCTCGAAGGCGGCACGGGCCAGCCCGAACCAGGTGGTCTCCCCCGAGGCGGTGCCGTGGTAGATCCCGGCCGGGGCGGTCCCGTCCAGGGCCGCGCGCCCGAGGGCGGCCAGCTGCCGCGCCAGCTCGAAGGACCAGGTGGGCTGGCCGCGCTGGTCGTCGACCACGGTCAGGGTGTCCATCCGGCCGGCCAGCTTGAGCATGGTGGCCACGAAGTTGCCGCCGTGCTCCCCGTAGAGCCAGGCCGTCCGCACCACGTAGCCGTGTGCCGGGAGCAGCTCCCGTACCGCCTGCTCGCCGACCAGCTTGCTGCGGCCGTAGGCGTTCAGCGGGTCGGTGCGGGCGTCCTCGGGGTAGGGCGAGGTGCCCCGGCCGTCGAAGACGTAGTCGGTGGAGACGTGCAGCAGGACGGCGCCCTGCTCGGCGCAGGCCGCCGCCAGATTGCGGACCCCGTCACCGTTGACCGCGGTGGCTGCGGGCTCCTCGGTCTCGGCGCCGTCCACGTCGGTCCACGCCGCGGCGTTGACCACGAGGTCGTGCCCGGCTACTGCGGCGCGAACCGCCTCGGGATCGGTGATGTCCAGTTCGGCCCGGGTCACGGCGGTGGTGCCGATGCCGGGGATCGCGTCGAGCACGGCCAGCAGGTCGCGGCCGAGCATCCCGGCCGCACCGGTCACCAGCCAGCGGCTGCGCAGGGGGGCGCTCACGACTCCAGCGCCGCCTTCTGCTTCAGCGGCTCCCACCAGGCGCGGTTGTCGCGGTACCAGGCGATGGTGGCCGCGAGGCCGTCCTCGAAGCGGACCTGGGGCGCGTAGCCGAGCTCGTCCCCGATCTTGGTGATGTCCAGCGAGTAGCGGAGGTCGTGGCCCTTGCGGTCCTCGACCGGCACCACCATGTCCCAGCCGACGCCCGCGGCCTCCAGCAGCAGCCCGGTGAGCTCCTTGTTGGTGATCTCGGTGCCGCCGCCGATGTTGTAGACCTCGCCGGCCCGGCCCTTCAGCAGCGCGAGCTCGATGCCCCGGCAGTGGTCGGAGACGTGCAGCCAGTCGCGGATGTTGCCGCCGGTCCCGTACAGCGGGACCTGCTTGCCGTCCAGCAGGTTGGTGGTGAACAGCGGGATGACCTTCTCCGGGAACTGGTAGTGCCCGTAGTTGTTGGAGCAGCGGGTCACCACCACGTCCATGCCGTGGGTCCGGTGGTAGGCAAGCGCGAGCAGGTCCGAGGCGGCCTTGGAGGCCGAGTACGGGGAGTTCGGCTGCAGCGGCCACTCCTCGGTCCAGGAGCCCTCGCTGATGGACCCGTAGACCTCGTCGGTGGAGACATGGACGAAGCGGCCGACCCCGTGCTTGCGGGCCGAGTCCAGGAGCACCTGGGTGCCGAGCACGTTGGTGGTCACGAACGGGCCCGCGCCGGCGATGGAGCGGTCCACATGCGACTCGGCGGCGAAGTGCACCACGGCGTCGTGGCCGGGCATGACCTGGTCCACCGCCTCGGCGTCGCAGATGTCGCCGCGGACGAAGGTGTACCCGGGGTGCTGAGCCACCGGGGCGAGGTTCTCCTCGACGCCCGAGTAGGTCAGTTTGTCGAGCACCGTGATCCGAGCTTCGGCGTCAGCGCCCAGCAGCTGGCGGACGAACTCGGAACCGATGAATCCGGCGCCGCCGGTTACGAGAATTCTCATAGTGGGAGGCATCATACGGGGCGCGAAGTAGTCACCTCGGCCCGGTCTAAACTCCGAGCATGCGTGGAATCCTCCTGGCGGGCGGAACAGGCTCGCGCCTGTGGCCGCTCACTCGTGCAGTGTCGAAACAACTCCTGCCCGTATTCGACAAGCCGATGGTCTACTACCCGCTCTCGACACTGGTCATGGCCGGGATCGACGAGATCCTGATCATCACCACCCCCAATGACCGCGACCAGTTCCAGCGTCTGCTCGGCGACGGCTCCCAGTGGGGACTCAGCCTCAGCTACGCGATACAGGAGAAGCCCACCGGGATCGCCGAGGCCTTCGTCCTCGGGGCGGACTTCATCGGGGACGACTCGGTCGCCCTGGTCCTGGGTGACAACATCTTCCACGGCAGCGGCCTCGGCAGCCGGCTGGCGGGCCACTCCGGTCTGGTCGGCGGCCGGATCTTCGCCTACCCCGTCGCCGACCCGACCGCCTACGGCGTGGTGGAGTTCGACGCGGCGGGCAAGGCGGTCTCCATCGAGGAGAAGCCCGAGAAGCCCAAGTCCCGTTACGCCGTGCCCGGCCTGTACTTCTACGACAACCGGGTGGTCGAGATCGCCCGCACGCTGAAGCCCAGCGCCCGCGGCGAGCTCGAGATCACCGCAGTCAACGACGCCTACCTGCGGGCGGGCGAACTGAGCGTCACCGTCCTGGACCGCGGTACCGCCTGGCTGGACACCGGGACCTTTGTCTCGATGGTGCAGGCATCCGAGTTTGTCCGGGTGATCGAGGAGCGCCAGGGACTGAAGATCGGCTGCGTCGAGGAGGCGGTCTGGCGCCGCGGCCTGATCGACGACGCCCAGCTCAGGGCACTGGCCGAACCCCTGTTGAAGAGCGGCTACGGCGACTACCTGGTGCGCCTGCTGGAAGAGGAGAGCCTCTAATGAAGATCCGCGAGCTCGGCATCGAGGGCGCCTGGGAGATCACCCCCCAACTGCACGGCGACCCGCGTGGGCTGTTCACCGAGTGGTACCGCTTCGACCAGCTGGCCGCCGAGGTCGGGCATCCGCTGCGGCTGGCCCAGGGCAATCTCTCGGTGTCCGCCGCCGGCGTGGTCCGCGGGATCCACTTCGCCGATGTGCCGCCCGGCCAGGCCAAGTACGTGACCTGCGTGCGCGGTGCGGTGCTCGACGTGATCGTGGACCTGCGGGTGGGCTCCCCCACTTTCGGGCAGTGGGAGGGGGTCCGGCTGGACGACACTGACCGCCGCGCCGTCTACCTCTCCGAGGGTCTGGGCCACGGCTTCTGCGCGCTCACCGACGACGCCACGCTGACCTACCTCTGCTCGGAGACCTACAGCCCCACCGGCGAGCACGGCGTCCACCCGCTGGACCCGGACCTGGCGATCGAGTGGCCCGCCTCGGCGCCCCAGCTCTCCGCCAAGGACGAGTCCGCACCCTCGCTCGCCGAGGCGATCGCCACCGGCCTGCTGCCGAACTACGAGCAGACAAAGGCCTTCACCACGGGTCTCACTGTTCACTGAGAATTCATCACGGCCCCTGCTTTCCCACTGCTCTTCGGAATTCTCCGAATAACCGCAGAGGACCCCGCTCCATCTCGCGATGGAGCGGGGTCCTCTGCTTGCGCTGCTGGTGCAGGCAGGCCGATCAGATCAGCAATTACTTGACGATCTTGGTGACCTGGCCGGCACCGACGGTCCGGCCACCCTCACGGATGGCGAACTTCAGGCCCTCCTCCATGGCGATCGGCTGGATCAGCGCGACCGTCATGGCGGTGTTGTCGCCCGGCATGACCATCTCGGTGCCCTCGGGGAGGGTCACGACGCCGGTCACGTCCGTGGTGCGGAAGTAGAACTGCGGGCGGTAGTTGTTGAAGAAGGGGGTGTGACGACCACCCTCGTCCTTCGACAGGATGTAGGCCTGGGCCTCGAAGTCGGTGTGCGGCGTGACCGAACCCGGCTTGATGATGACCTGGCCGCGCTCGACGTCCTCGCGCTTGATGCCACGGAGCAGCAGACCGACGTTCTCACCGGCCTGGCCCTCGTCGAGCAGCTTGCGGAACATCTCGATGCCGGTGACCGTGGTGGTGGTCTTCTGCTCCTTGATGCCGATGATGTCAACGGTCTCGTTGACCTTCAGGACACCACGCTCGATGCGGCCGGTGACGACGGTGCCACGACCGGTGATCGTGAAGACGTCCTCGATCGGCATCAGGAACGGCAGGTCGACCTCGCGGGCCGGGGTGGGGATGGCCTCGTCCACGGCGGCCATGAGGCCGAGCAGCTTGTCGCCCCACTCCTTGTCGCCCTCGAGCGCCTTGAGCGCCGAGACGCGCACGACGGGGAGGTCGTCGCCCGGGAACTCGTACTCGGAGAGGAGCTCACGGACCTCGAGCTCGACGAGCTCCAGGATCTCCTCGTCGTCCACCATGTCGGCCTTGTTCAGGGCGACGACGATGTAGGGGACGCCGACCTGGCGGGCCAGGAGCACGTGCTCCTTGGTCTGCGGCATCGGGCCGTCGGTGGCGGCCACGACCAGGATCGCGCCGTCCATCTGGGCGGCACCGGTGATCATGTTCTTGATGTAGTCCGCGTGACCGGGGCAGTCGACGTGGGCGTAGTGACGCGCCTCGGTCTGGTACTCGACGTGCGCGATGGAGATGGTGATACCGCGCTGGCGCTCTTCGGGAGCCTTGTCGATCTGGTCGAAGGCCGAGGCCTCGTTCAGGGTCGGGTAGGCGTCGTGCAGCACCTTGGTGATCGCCGCGGTAAGGGTCGTCTTACCGTGGTCGATGTGACCGATGGTGCCGATGTTGACGTGGGGCTTCGTCCGCTCGAACTTCGCCTTCGCCACTGGGTCCTCCTGAGGACTGGTTCTGTACGCCGTACGACGTCAGGTGGTCTGATATCGCGCCGGTTCCGCCGCGCTGTCTGCGCCCGGTTCCGGCCCGGGGGTGGGGGCCGGAGAGGGCCCGGGAGTCGCCTTGCGGCAGACCCCGGGCCACCTCCTACAGCCTAAAGGGTGGTACGTACCGGGATGTCCCGGTCCTTACTCGCCCTTGGCCTTAGCGATGATCTCTTCCGCCACGTTCCGGGGAACCTCGGCGTACGAGTCGAACTGCATCGAGTAGCTGGCGCGGCCCGACGTCTTGCTGCGCAGGTCGCCGACGTAGCCGAACATCTCGGACAGCGGGACGAGGGCCTTGACGACCCGTGCGCCGCTGCGCTCCTCCATGGCCTGGATCTGGCCACGGCGGGAGTTGATGTCGCCGATCACATCGCCCATGTAGTCCTCGGGCGTGGTGACCTCGACGGCCATCATCGGCTCGAGGAGCACAGGGGACGCCCGACGGGCACCCTCCTTGAACGCCATCGAACCGGCGATCTTGAACGCCAGCTCCGAGGAGTCGACGTCGTGGGAGGCGCCGTCGAGCAGGATCACGCGGACGCCCTGGAGCGGGTATCCGGCGAGGATGCCGAACTCCATGGCCTCCTGCGCACCGGCGTCGACCGAGGGGATGTACTCCTTCGGAACGCGGCCACCGGTGACCTTGTTCACGAACTCGTAGCCCTCGGCGGTGTCCAGCGGCTCGATCGCGATCTGGATCTTCGCGAACTGGCCGGAACCACCGGTCTGCTTCTTGTGCGTGTAGTCGATACGCTCGACGGCCTTGCGGATCGTCTCGCGGTACGCGACCTGGGGCTTGCCGACGTTGGCCTCGACCCGGAACTCACGCTTCATACGGTCGACCAGCACCTCGAGGTGCAGCTCGCCCATACCCGCGATGATCGTCTGGCCGGTCTCCTCGTCGGTGTTGACCTGGAAGGACGGGTCCTCCTCGGCCAGCCGCTGGATCGCGACGCCCAGACGCTCCTGGTCGCCCTTCGACTTGGGCTCGATGGCGACGCGGATGACCGGGGCCGGGAAGTCCATGGACTCCAGGATGACCGGCTGCTTGTCGTCGCTCAGGGTCTCGCCGGTGGTGGTCTGCTTGAGACCCATGACGGCGACGATGTCGCCGGCGCCCACCGAGTCGATCTCCTCACGCTTGTTGGCGTGCATGCGGTAGATCTTGCCGATGCGCTCCTTGCGGCCCTTCACCGAGTTGAGGACGGCGGTGCCGGCCTCGAGACGCCCGGAGTAGATCCGGATGAAGGTGAGCTTGCCCAGGTGCGGGTCCGACATGATCTTGAACGCCAGCGCCGACAGCGGCTCGTCGTCCGAGGCCTTGCGGAAGATCTCCACCGACTCGTCACCGGGCTTGTGGCCCATGACGCCCTCGACGTCGATCGGGGAGGGGAGGTACTTCACGACCGCGTCGAGCAGGGGCTGGACGCCCTTGTTCTTGAACGCGGTGCCGCAGAAGACCGGGGTGAAGTTGCCGGCGATGGTGCCGCGGCGGATGCCGGCGACCAGCTGCTCCTCGGTGGGCTCCTCGCCCTCCAGGAACAGCTCCATCAGCTCGTCGTCGCCCTCGGCGGCCGTCTCGATGAGCTTGGCACGCCACTCCTCGGCGATCTCGGCGTGCGACGCCGGGATGTCGACGGTGTCGTACATCTCGCCCTTGGCGGCCTCGGCGGACCAGAGCAGCGCCTTCATGCGGACCAGGTCGATGACGCCCTGGAAGTCCGCCTCGGCGCCGACGGGCAGCTGCATGACCAGCGGGGTCGCGCCCAGCCGGTCGATGATCGAGTCGACGCAGCGGAAGAACTCCGCGCCGACGCGGTCCAGCTTGTTGACGAAGCAGATGCGCGGGACGTTGTAGCGGTCAGCCTGACGCCACACGGTCTCGGACTGGGGCTCGACACCGGCCACACCGTCGAACACCGTGACGGCACCGTCGAGCACGCGCAGCGAACGCTCCACCTCGACGGTGAAGTCGACGTGGCCCGGCGTGTCGATGATGTTGATGGTGTTGTCCACACCGTCAACCGTCCAGTGACAGGTCGTCGCGGCCGACGTGATCGTGATGCCGCGCTCCTGCTCCTGCTCCATCCAGTCCATGGTGGCAGCGCCATCGTGGACCTCACCGATCTTGTACGAGACACCGGTGTAGAAGAGGATCCGCTCAGTGGTGGTCGTCTTGCCCGCGTCGATGTGCGCCATGATCCCGATGTTGCGGACCCTGGCAAGGTCAAGGGAGGTTGCAGCCATGGTGGCTCGTCTCTCTCTTTCTTGTTTCTGACGGGGTTCGGACTACCAGCGGTAGTGCGCGAAGGCCTTGTTGGACTCGGCCATCTTGTGGGTGTCCTCGCGACGCTTCACGGAGGCGCCCAGACCGTTGCTCGCGTCCAGGATCTCGTTGAGCAGACGCTCGGTCATGGTCTTCTCGCGACGGGCGCGGGAGTAACCGACGAGCCAGCGCAGCGCCAGGGTGTTGGCACGGCCCGGCTTGACCTCGACCGGCACCTGGTAGGTCGCGCCACCGACACGGC